>NZ_JBSGFR010000026.1:0-144694 GCF_053603475.1 Actinoplanes sp. NPDC004185
CCGACCCGGGCGCCGCGGCCGGGGAGCTGGCCGCGGCGGTCAACGACGTGCTGGGCCTGACCGACCAGCCCGAGGTCCACGTGCACCGCTGGACCTACGCCCAGCCTGTACCGCAGGGCATGCCCTCCCGGCCCTCACCGTCACGGCCGTCCGCCGCGCACGGCGAGCGGGGTTCGATGCAGTCGGTCATGCCGTCATTCGCCACGGACGGGCGGGTGTGGCTGGCCGGGGACGCGTTCGGCAAGCCGCGGGTGCAGACCGCGTGGCTCTCCGGACGGGCTGTGGCCCGGGCGATCCTGGCTCAGAGCACCGAGCGGTAGACCTCCAGGGTGTCCACGGCGATCCGGGACCAGCTGAAGTGCTCCACCGCGCGGCGGCGCCCGGCCAGGCCCATCTCGGCCGCCCGGGCCGGGTCCTTGATCAGCTTGGTCATCGCGGCGGCCAGGTCGGCGATGAAGCGCTCCGGGTCGACCGGGGTGCCGGTGCCGTCGGAGACCTGCTCGATCGGCACCAGCAGGCCCGTCTCACCGTCGGCCACGACCTCCGGGATGCCGCCGGTCGCGGTGGCGACCACGGCCGTCTCGCAGGCCATCGCCTCCAGGTTGACGATGCCCATCGGCTCGTAGACCGACGGGCAGACGAAGACCGTCGCGTGCGTGAGCACCTGCACGACCTCGTGCTTGGGCAGCATCTCCTGCACCCAGATCACCCCGGCCGCGTCCCGGGCGTTGCGCAGCTGGATCGCCAGGCCCTCGACCTCGGCGGCGATCTCCGGGGTGTCCGGCGCGCCGGCCAGCAGCACGATCTGGGTCTCCGGCGGCAGGTCGTGGCAGGCCCGCATCAGGTACGGCAGGCCCTTCTGCCGGGTGATCCGGCCGACGAAGACCACGCTCGGGCGGTTCAGGTCGATGCCGAGCCGCTCGACGACGTCGGTGCCGCGGTTCGGGGCGTACTGCTCGGTGTCGATGCCGTTGTAGACCACCCGGACCTTGTCCGGGTCGACGCTCGGGTACGCCGTGAGCACGTCCCGCTTCATGCCCCCGGAGACGGCGATGATCGCGTCGGCGCCCTCGATGGCGGTCCGCTCGCAGAACGAGGAGAGCGCGTAACCGCCGCCGAGCTGCTCGGCCTTCCACGGGCGCAGCGGCTCCAGGCTGTGCGTGGTGACCACGTGCGGGACGCCGTACAGCAGCTTGGCGGTGTGACCGGCGAAGTTCGCGTACCAGGTGTGGCTGTGCACGATGTCGGTGCCGTCGCAGCCCGCGGCCATCCCCAGGTCGACCCCCATGGTGCGCAGCGCGGCGTTGGCCCCGGCCAGCTCGGCGGGCTCGGGGTACGCCGTCACGCCCGGCTCGTCGCGGGTGGCACCGAAGCAGTGCACCCGTACGTCGGTCAGGGGGCGCAGGTCGCGGGCCAGGTATTCCACGTGCACCCCGGCGCCGCCGTACACCTCCGGCGGATACTCCCGGGTGAGCAGGTCGACGCGCAGGTCCCTACCGCTGGAGGTCGAACGTGAGTCGGTCACGTGTCGCAGAATAGTCGCATCCCGGCCGGCCGGCCCGGTTGTCACATCGGGGTGGCGTAGACGACGACATTGTGGTCGTAGGTGCCGTTGCGGAACGCTCCCCCACAGGTGACCAGGGCCAGCTGCGGGCTGGTGTCCCGGCGGAACAGGGCCTCCGGCAGGCGGCTCTTGGCGTAGCTGCGCCGGGCCGTCACCCGGTAGGCGATGCTGCGGTCGCCGGCCCGGACCTCGATCCGGGAACCGACCGCCAGCTTCTCCAGGCGGTAGAGCGCACCCTGGCCGTCCTCGGCCGTGTCGACATGACCGGCGATCAGGACGGTGCCGCGCCGCTCACCGGGCAGCACGGAGCCGATCCACCAGCCGAGCCGGTCCGGGTCGTCCGGCACGTCGAGCGCGCCGTCACGGGTGACCCCGACCGGATCGACCGGGGCCCCCACCTTCAGCCGGTCGATGGTGACGCCGGTCGGCGTCCACAGCGCGGGGGCCGGCGCCCTCGTCCTCGCCGCGGCCGTCGGGGGCGTCGATGCCGACACGACGACCGGCGGGGGCAGCACGCCCGCGTCGGCCGGAGCCGGGGACGGGCGCAGCATCAGGACGAGGCCGACGGCCAGCGCGCCCAGGCCGGCCACCAGGGTGGTCCAGCCCGCGGCGCGCCGGCCGTGGCGGCTCATCGCGTGGCGGCCGGGGAGCGGCGGCGCAGCAGCACCAGGGCCGCCGCGACCAGCAGCAGACCCAGGGCGCCGAAGCCGATCGCCGCCGGGGCGTTCGACGTGGCGGCCTGCCCGCCGGTGCCCGTGCCGATGCTGCTCGGCACGCCGAGGTCGCTCGCGGCGTCCTCCAGCAGGCCGTGGTGCGCGGCGACCACCGGCGCGGAGCTCTGCGCCACCTTCTTGGCCTGCGCGTCACTGCCCTTGGCGACCTCCTGGTCACCGAGGCGCATGGCCTTCATGTGAGCGTCCATCTGCGTGGGGATCCACAGCGCGTCGAAGTCGCTGCCGGACGCCGCCTGGTAGCGCCGGGCCAGCGCCCGCTGCTCCGCGTTGGGGGCGTCCGGCAGGTCGACCCCGAGCGCCTCGGCGGTGTCGGTCAGCGTCGCGTCGAGCTTGGTGTGGTCGGCGACCCAGCGGGCCCCGAGGTCCTTCACCTGCTTGCTGGCCGCCTTCTGCTGGGCCAGCTTGCCGGTGGCGATCTCGGCCAGGTTGGACTGGTGGGCCGCCTTCAGGAACGTGGTGTCCTGGTCGGACGGCGCCGCCGCCGCGGCGGTCGCCGGCAGGAGCAGAAGGGCAGCCACCCCGGCCACCGCCACTGTACGTCGGATGAACATGGTCATCGATCCCTTCGTCTCGTGACGGGGCGACTACCCGGCCACCCGGCCACTATGCGAAGAATCGACGCAGAAATCGACGCAACTTGTCTCACTCCGCCACGATGACCCCTTCCGCGAAGCGAATCAGCTGGTCACGGGTGAGAGGGACGTCCGTCTGCTCGACCGCGATCGACAGCAGACGCTTGCTGTCGAGCCGCACGTTGAGCGTTCCCGGCCCCTGATCCAGGGTCTCGAGAGTGGCCGGCCGGCCATGGATGGTGAGCCGCTCGTCGTCCGGCGACGGCTCGTCCTGCCCGGAGGCAGTGCCCAGGCCCAGGCAGATCCCCCGGCCGCTCTCGCCGTCGGTGAGGGTCTCCGGTGGCGCCAGGCACAGGTAGTCCGTGGTGAGCGTCTGCAGGACCAGCCCGGGCGGTGCCGTGGCGATGCCGAACGGCAGCGGCGTGGGCGGCGTCGCCACCGGTCGCAGCCCGGCGGCGAACCGCAGCACCTCCGCCTCGGTGTTGCGGCTGCCGCTGCTGAGCTGGGCCCAGCGTCCGTCGGCGAGCCGCCAGCGCACGCCCACGTACCGGTCGCCCGGGCGATTGCCCTGGTAGACGCCCGCGTCCAGGGTCCGGATCAGCGCCGGGCGGCCGTTCACGGTGATCGCCCGGTCGTCGCCCTCGACCCACCAGTCCCCCGGCCGCGGCCCCACCGACAGATCCAGGGCCCGATCGGCGGACTCCCCGTAGATGAGCAGGACGTTCGGCCCCACCCGGCCGACCCGGGCGGCGCCCAGGCCGGGGGGCGTCCAGCCGGGCGCCAGCGGAAAGACGGGCAGGTCCAGCCGGGGCCGCTCCCACCCCGCTCCCGGGTCGGCCGGGGCCGGCCCCTGCGGTGGCGGCGCGGGCGAGCGGTCACCGGCAATGGCGACCGGCACGGCGACCATCGCGGCCAGCACCACCGCCGCTCCCAGCACCGCCGTCCGGCGCCGGTCGGAGCGGCGGATGCCACCGCGCACCGCGTCGAGCAGATCCGGCGCCGGCACCGGCTCGTCGGCGCGCTCGCGCAACATCGCGCGCAGGTCGTCCTCGAGCATCATCGCGAACCTCCGGACAGGGTGGTGAACGGGGTCGGGCTGAGGTCGGTGCGCAGCCGCGCGAGCCCCCGGGCGGCGTGCACCCGGACGGTCGAGGCGGCGCAGCGCAGCACCTCGGCGATCTGCCGGTCGTCGAGGTCCTCGTAGTAGCGCAGCACCAGCACGGCACGCTGCGCGCGGGTCAGCCGGTCCAGCCGGGCCCACAGGTCGTCGCGTGAGGCGTGCTGGTCGGCGAAGTCGGGCACCGAGCGGCCCGGCGGCGCGGTGGTCTGCGGGACGCTCTCGCGCCGGCCCGGGCGTTCCCCGCTGGAGCGCCGCCGCAGCCAGGACACGTGCGACCGCACCAGCGCCGTACGCAGGTAGCCGTCCGGGTCGTCCGCCTCGATCCGCGACCACCGCCGGTACGCCTTGATCAGCACCTCCTGCACGAGGTCCTCGCCCAGGTGCCGGTCCCCGCAGAGCAGATGGGCGAACCGGCGTAACGCGTCTCCCCGCGCTCTGACGTACTCCTCGAACCCATGGCGCACTGCCTCGCTCCCCCGCTGCGGTCGTGACTTCTGCCTCCAGGACGCCGTGGCGGCGCGATTCTGCTTACCGGAAACCGTAAAATCCCGGGAATCGCCGCTTCGACTGGCGCTGGGGCACCGGGAAAGTTAGCGTCACGGGCATGGCTGTCAAGGTGCTCGCGATCGTTCTGGCAGGTGGCGAAGGCAAGCGCCTGATGCCCCTCACCGCGGACCGGGCCAAGCCCGGTGTGCCCTTCGGCGGCATATACCGCATGATCGATTTTGTCCTGTCCAACCTCGCCAACGGCGGGTTCCTCAAGATCGTGGTGCTGACCCAGTACAAGTCGCACTCGCTCGACCGGCACATCACCAAGACCTGGCGGATGTCGACGCTGCTGGGCAACTACGTGACCCCGGTGCCGGCGCAGCAGCGGCTGGGCCCGCGCTGGTTCGCCGGCTCGGCGGACGCGATCTACCAGAGCCTCAACCTGATCAACGACGAGAATCCCGACTACGTCATCGTCTTCGGCGCGGACCACATCTACCGCATGGACCCCAAGCAGATGGTCGACGACCACATCGCCTCGGGCGCGGCCGTGACCGTCGCCGGGATCCGCCAGCCCAAGTCGATGTCCGACCAGTTCGGCGTCATCGACGTGGGCGAGGACGGCAAGAAGATCCGCGCTTTCCGGGAGAAGCCGGTCGATGTCGAGGGCCTGCCGGACGCCCCGGACGAGATCTACGCGTCGATGGGCAACTACGTCTTCACCACCCGGGCGCTGTGCGAGGCGGTCACCGCCGACGCCCAGGACCCGGACAGCAAGCACGACATGGGCGGCAACATCATCCCCATGCTGGTGGAGCGGGGCGAGGCCAACGTCTACGACTTCCGCGACAACGACGTGCCGGGCAGCACCGAACGCGACCGTGGCTACTGGCGCGACGTGGGCACGCTCGATTCCTTCTACGACGCGCACATGGATCTGATCGCGACATTGCCGGTCTTCAACCTCTACAACATGGACTGGCCGATCTTCACCAACTACGGCTCCTGGCCGCCGGCGAAGTTCGTGCACGGCTACGACGACCGGCAGGGCCGCGCGGTCGACTCGATGATCTCGCCCGGGGTGGTCGTCTCCGGCTCCCTGGTCGAGCGCTCGGTGGTCTCCCCCAACGTCCGGGTGAACTCCTGGGCCCACGTGGAGGGCTCGGTCCTGATGGAGGGCGTGCAGGTGGGCCGGCGGGCCGTGGTCCGCAACGCGATCATCGACAAGAACGTGCTGATCCCGGAGGACGCCCAGATCGGCGTCGACCTGGAGCGTGACCGCAAGCGCTACACGGTCTCCGACAGCGGCATCGTCGTCATCGGCAAGGGTCAGCGCATCGAGCCGTAGCAGTCGCCCCCGCGACCGCCTCCGGTCAGAGGCGGTCGCGCAGCGTCTGGCTCGGTGAGACGCCGTAGCGTTCCCGGTAGGCGCCCGCGAAGCGCCCCAGGTGGGTGAAGCCCCACCGGGTCGCCACCTCGCTCACGCTGACCTGGCCCGGACCGGCCCGGGTCAGCTCCGCGTGCACGCCCTCGAGCCGCAGCCGGCGCAGATAGGTCAGCGGGGGCACACCGACGTGCTGACGGAAGGACTCCTGCAGCACCCGGATGCCGACCCCCGCGATGCCGGCCAGCTCGGCCGCCGTGAAGGAGCGGCCCGGCTCGGCGTGCATCGCGTCCAGGGTCCGTTTCACCGTCCGGGGCCGCCGGGCGGTCGGCTGTCCCGCCAGGCCCTCGGAGAACGGGTGCTCGACCGCCTGGGCCAGCCCGCTGATCGCCAGCTCACGCCAGCGGCGCAGCAGCGGCGGCAGCAGGTTCAGGCCGTCCGGCTGGCGGGTCTCGGCCAGCAGCAGCCGGACCAGGGCCAGCCAGCTGCGGCCCGGACCGCCGGCGAGCCCGAAGGTCGCCCCCAGCGGCAGCGGTGAGCCGACCTTGCGGTCCAGGGTCGCGTCGAGCTCGCGTTCCAGGGCGAGCCGGTCCACCTTGAAGCTGATCAGCCGGCAGTCGGCCGACCAGCGCAGCGAGATGTCACCGACCGGGCGGAACACGGCGGCCTGGCTCGGGTCGGCCGTGGTGGCCGCCCCGCGGTGCAGCACCTGCACCGCACCGGTCAGCGGGGCCAGCACGTGGTACGCCGTCTCCAGGTTGCCGGACTCCAGGCACATCTCGACGCCGTAGCTGATCTCGCCGATGGTGATCGGCCCGATCTGCGCCACCTCGCCGGAGAACGTCACCTCGTCCGCGCCGCCGGCGGGTTTGATCTCCAGCGGACCGTAGTACATCCGCCGGCAGAACGAGCTCGCCTGTTCCACATCGGCCGTCCGGAGGCTGACGGAAACCGCCACGTCCCCGTCCGGAGCTCCCGTACCGGGCTCCGGACCGGCCGCCCCTGCCGTGTCCATCCGCTCACCCTAGACCGACAGAGGCGTCACCGCGCGTCACACTTTGGCGGGTACCGGCCACTCGTACTCGGTGACCGAGCCACTGCGCACGTCGACCTCGGCCAATGGGGTGACCGCGTCGCGCCAGACGACGTAGCGGCCCTCGGCCAGGTTGTCGATGACGACGCTGAACAGCACGCCGTCGCGCACGTACCGGGCGCGGACCGCGGCGTGGGTCCGCGTCGCCGCGTCCCCCACCGGGCTCACCTCGATCTCGTGGCCGTGCAGGCTGCCCGGGGTGTGGATCACCAGCGCACCGATGCCCGCCCCGATGTTGAGGACCACGGTGCCCTGCCCGGACGGGTCGAGGGTGTGGTGATGGTGCACGCCCGCGCTCACTTGTCCGCCGGCTCGGGGTTGTTGAAGCCGTCGAACGGCACCCCGAGGTACGGGAACTTCTTGAGCAGCTTGGAGCTGGCGTCCTTGGCCGACAGTCCCTGCTCGACCAGCGCGGCCGCGGCGTCCGGCTTGAACTTCTCGTCGACCAGCGGCACGGTCACGCCGGCGATGGCCCGCAGCGAGATCGACACGACGTCGTCGGCGACGCGGCGCCCGTTCGGGAAGCCGGCCAGGTCTCCGCCGAGGATGCCGAACGCGTTCGGGTCCTCCTTGGTCGGCGGGATGGCCGTGTTCAGCCGCAGCATGTCGGCCTGCACGTCGCCGGTGTTGTTCTGGAAGTCGTCGATCAGCCCGTCCGGGATGCCGGTGAGCAGGATCGCCACCAGGTCGGCGCGGGCGGTCTTGGCCTTGTTGAGCTCGGCCAGGTTGTCGAACAGGCCCGGGTAGAGCACCGGCAGCAGGGCACCGAGCTCGGGCTGCTCGACGAACTCGGCGAAGCGCTTGTCCTCGCTCGGCGGCAGGCTGTTCCACAGGTCCTTCTGCGCCATCGGCACGATGACCTCGTTGAACAGCGGATTGCCGAGCCGCGACACCTGGACCTGCGGGCCCACGTACACGTCGTCGTTGTCCTTCTTGCCGTGCCGGACCTGCACCTGGCGGCGGCTCGCCGAGGTCCAGACGCCGATGACGGCGCCCGGGTCGCGGCCGCGGACCTTCTTCTTGCCGTCCTTGCGCACGTAGTGCAGCGGCAGCTGGATGGCGATGCTGTGCACGTTCATCTTGTCGGTGGCGTTGACCGCCTTGCCGGCGTAGTTGAACAGCTTCTGCCCGACCAGGTGCTTGTCCTGGAACGGCCGCAGCGTGCCGAGGTCGAAGATCGCGCCCAGGTCGACGAAGAACGGGTCGGCGCGCTGGCCGGCGAAGACCTTCTCACCGGTCTTCAGCTTGTGCACCGCGTCCTCGGCGAGCTTGTCGTAGTCCGGGATGGACAGCGGGCCGACGTTGCACGGCGGGCAGGGCAGCTTCTCGGCCAGCACCGTGTGCTTGCCGTGCGCGTCCACCTTGGTGACCGAGTAGAACTGACGGCGGTTCCAGTTCTCGCTGTCGAGCGACTCGATCGGCCCGGTGTTGTACAGGAACGTCCGGTCGTTGCGCAGTTCGGTGCGGAACCGGAACTGGTACGTCAGATCCGGGCGGCCGTCACCGTTGGAGTCGACGTGGATCTCGTAGAGCACGTCGTCGCCGAACTCGAAGAAGTTCGGGCCACTGGCCGGCAGCTGCAACGGCACGTAGTTGGCGATCAGCGTGACGGTGTCCGGGTGGTCCGGGCTCACGAACGCGTACAGGTCGGCGCTGTCGGCGACCGGGTCCTTGCTGATTTCCGGCGCTTCGCGGTGCGATGACATGGAGGACTTCCTTACTCAGGAATCGGGGGGCTGGGTGAGGAAGCGATTCAGGCGCGCTTGACGGCCTTGAGGAGCTTCTCGGCGAGGTCGGGATCGGTCAGCGTCACCTTGGACCCGCCGGAGAACACGTCGAACGTGCCCTTCTTCGCGTCGCGCAGGGAAATCACCAGCGGCTCGCTGTCGCTCGAACCGGCCTTCTCACCGGCGAGGCTCAGCCCGGCCACGCTGGCGCCGGCGGCGCCGACTCCGACCGTGGCGGCGATGGCAAGAACCCGACGGCGCGACAGGCGGTTAACCGCCCGCGTGCCGTAGTGGACACGACTCATGCTCGGCCTTTCGTCAAACGCTGCGGCGGTCTCCCGCCGTCGCGCGAATCGGGGTTATTGCCCGGGACTTACGTCGTCGACGTCCATCAGTACGAAGCCACCACCGCAGTGGTTCAAAGCAATTTCCCAGCAAAGGTTTCCTTCAGGTTGGCCTTGCCGCCGAACCGATGAATGCGCAGCTCAACCGGGGAAAGGGCGATTACCGGGAGCGTTTCCGGTGCGATCCGAATCGGCCACGCACCGTTTCTCGGCGACTGCATGGGGTGATCTTGGGACGGTGACCCGTGAGGATCCCGGTCGTTGAAGGTGTGGCCGGCACGAACACGGACGAGCGGGGTGGATGATGGCGGGACGATGGCTGGTCGCGGCGGTGCTGCTGGTCACGCTGGGCGGGTGCGGTGACGGACCGGAGGCCGAGCCGGCGACCGTACCCGTGCCGGTGACCACCAGTGCGGCACCCGTACCGGCGTCGCCGAGCGTGCTCGCCGGCCGGGCCTCCCCGGCCCGGACGGCGCCCCGGACGACGCCGAAGGCCGTCGGACGGGACCGGGCCGACCCGGCGGAGTTCGTCGCGGCGGTGCAGCGCACGATGCCCGGCCTGACCCTGGACCGCCGTGACGAGGAGATCGCCGCGCTCGCCCAGCAGGCGTGCGCGGCGCTGGCCGCCGGCCGGTCCGCCGCCGCCGTGGTGACCGAGGTCCGGGCCTTCGGCACCGACCGGGCCGGCGCCCGGCAGCTGATCAAGCTGGCAGTCGGCACGGTGTGCCCCGGGCAGGTCCGCCGGGCCGGCGAGTTCTGACCGGCGGGCCACCTGGTGTCTTTGTCCGCGGTGCACATCTCTGCACCATTCCTGCCATAACGACGGCCTGGCGCGGGTCGGCCGAAAGTCGCAGCCGACGCACAGCAGGTCGCTCCCCTGGTCCGATGCCCCGCACAGGTTGACTGCGGATGCTGGGAAGTGCCCGTCACCCACCCAGGAGGTCATCATGTCGGCACGCGGAATGCTCGGGCTGGTCGGCACCGCCGTCGGTGGCCTGATCGGCTGGGGCGACCCGGTCCCGGCCGCGGACCCGGCGGCCCTGCGGGGTCTGTTCGCCGACCTCGGCCTGACCGTCGGGCGCACCGAGGAGGACCTGGCCACCGCCGTCCGCGGCTTCCAGGCCCGCGTGGGCCTGGAAGCGGACGGCGTCGCCGGTCCCCGCACGGTGCACCTGCTGGCCCGCTACGCCAAGGAGGCCCGGGAGCTGCACCGCTTCGAACGCGCCGCAGCGGCCTGACTCACTCCGGCTTTCCCAGGGCCCGCAACGCGTCCAGTCCGGGCAGCAGGAAGTACTCCCCGCCCCGGCACGTCACGAGCGGCCGCGGCACCTCGACGTACGCCGGCGGCGAGCCCTGCAGCAGGATCCGGGCGCCCGGCCCGCCGGCCGTGGTGAAGATGTCCTGCTCGTGGCCGCGGCCGAAGGCGTTGCCGTCGGCCATCCACTCGGTCTGCACGAACTCGAACTGCCGGCCCGGATCGGCGACCACGGCCAGGAAGAGCAGCCCGCGTTCGGCGCCGTCGTCCTCCGCGCCGGGCGGCAGGTACGGGCCGTACGGGATGCCCCGGCGCAGCATCAGGTGCCGGCGGGTGAGCTTGCTGCCGCCGGGCAGCGCCCCGCGCGGGTTGGCCCGCCGGACGTGGGCCGCGGCCGGGCACGGCGCCAGCAGCTCACCGTCGCGGCGGCGCCCGACGAGCCCGGCGGCGACGTCGTCGGCTCCCCCTTCGAAGCCCGCGGCGGCGGCCCCGGTCATCTCCCGGAACCCCGGCACGTCCTGCTCCAGTTTGCGGTAGACCAGATAGCTGCCGTTGCGGCTCAGGCCCGGCGGCAGGAACCGCCCGGCCACGTCACCGTCCACATCGGGCAGGCCCAGCACGAACTCGCCGGGCGGCAGCACCTCACCGGGGGCGTCGCGGCGGCCGTAGCCGGCCACCCGGGGCTGGGAGATGCCGTCGGCGAAGCCGAAGTGCTCGACGAACGTCCGGCTGTCGCCCTCGGCCGCAGGCAGGCGCCCGCCGCGCTGCTCACCGACCACCCGCAGCCCTTCGCTGTCGGCGATGCCGGCCCGCAGCCGGTCGAGCCACGGATCGAGCTCGGCCGGGCCGCTCGCGGTCAGCAGCAGCACGACGTCGACCGCGCCCGGCCCGGTGAACGGCTCCTGCCAGGGCCCGGTGCCCCGGCCGGGCGACAGCACGTCCTCGCGGGCGTGCATGCCTTCGCGGAACTCCTCGGGGAACTCCTTCAGCTCGGCCGCGGGCACCCCGAGGCGGGTCAGTCCGGTGTGGCTGATACCCAGGTGCAGGGCCCGGGCGGGCCGGTCACCCACCTCGGCGGCCGAGGTGACCTCCGGTGCGACGGTACGCAGCCAGCGCCGGGCCTGCGGCCCGGAGGTGATCCGGAGGAACAGGTGCGCGGCCACACTGTGGTCGGCGAAGCCGCGCAGCACGATGCCCTGGATGTCGGGCAGCTCCAGCTCCGCCACCGGGCCCGGCTCCGGGACCCGGTCCTCCTCCAGGTCGACGGCGAGCCGGAAGCGGCTGCGCAGCATGCCGTCGGCGTTGCCCGGCGCGGTCGCGGCGAACGCGGCCACCTTGCGGCGCAGGCGCAGCGCGTCGGTGAGCTGCGCGACCGATCCCTCCGGGCTGCCGGAGAACGTGTAGTCGGCCCGCACGCTGCGCTCGGTGAAGAACGCGACGAAGGGCGCCTCCCGATCGTGGCCCGGATAGCCGGTGCAGTCGCCCCAGACAGCGTCAGCGTCCGGGCCGAGCAGCCGCAGCCGCCGGAAGAAGTCGGCCGGGTCGCCGTCGACGGTCGCGGTCATCAGCAGGTACGGGTGAGGCAGGTCGTCCGGGCGCGGCGGGCGGCCGCCGTGCGCGAGCAGATCGAGCAGCCGCGCTTTGCGGCTCATCCCTTCCGGCCGCCGCTGGCGCACCGCGTGCTCCAGCACGACGAGGCGGGCGAAGTGGACGCCGGCCACCGTGGCGAACGGGCTGCGCTCGAAGGACCGGATCCGCTCCCGCAGCCCGGCGGCGCGACCGTCGGCGATGCGGGCGAACACGGTCACCGACCGGGTGCCGGTCCTGGTGCGGCTCATGGCTGCGCCTCCCAGCTGTAGAGGTCACTCTGGACCTCATCGACGAACCGCTGCCACGCGTCACCGAACTCGGCCGGGTCGGCGGTGCCGAGATGCCGGTCGTAGGCCTGCTTGACGCGCAGCGCGGATGCGATCTCGGTCACTCCGGCGTCCGGGTAGGCGGCGTAGTAGTGGTCGACGTCGAGGTCGTTCGCCCGGATGTAACGCCGGAACGGCTCGGGCGGCAGCGCTCCGGGGAAGCCGAAGGACCAGCCCCAGATGAGCGCCATCCGGGCCGGGATCTCCAGCGAGAACGCGTCGATGTACTTGCCCCAGGCGCCGTTGAAGTCGCTGCGGAACAGCAGGTACGCGTACCGGGAGCGGCGGCTCTGGCCGGGGAAGCGGGGCAGCACCGACCAGTGCGCGAAGTGGATGAACGACATCCGTTTGAGGTCCTCGGGCGCGCCGAGCAGGTGCCGCAGGAACAGGAAGCCCCGCAGCAGCGGCACCCAGCGCCGGGGCATCGGGGTGAGCACGGTCAGCGGGGTGCCGCGACCGGCCAACGAGGACAGATAGGAGCCGTCCCGCGACTCCTCGCCCGGTGGGTTCGTTGTCTCGATCATGGTGATGATCCTTCACGAAAGATCAACCGCGTCGGCTCCCGCTGACACGGTACGGGTACCCTCGCCCGGTTGCGACGGGAATACACTCGGCCGATGATGCTCGGACGGACCGCCGAACGTGCATTGATCGACGGTCTTCTGACAGGCGCGCGGGCGGGCCGCAGTGACGCCCTGGTGCTCACCGGCGAGCCCGGCATCGGCAAGACGACCCTGATCCAGTACGCCGTCGGGCAGGCCGAGGGCATGCAGGTGCTGTCCGCGCGCGGCTACGAGGACGAGTCGGAGATACCGTTCGCCGGCCTGGCCGACCTGCTGCGCCCCGTGCTCGGGGTGCTCGACGAGCTGCCCGCCCCGCAGGCCGCCGCCCTGCGCAGCGCCCTGGCCCTGGGCCCGCCGGTGGCCGGGGACCGCTTCACCGTGTGCGCCGCCACCGTCGGCATCCTGGCCGCGGCGGCCGAGAGCTCGCCCCTGCTGATCGTGGTGGACGACCTGCAGTGGCTGGACGCGTCCTCGCGCGAGGCGGTGCTGTTCGCCGGCCGCCGGCTGCACGCCGACGGCATCGCGCTGCTGCTCGCGACCCGGGATCCGGCCGACGCCGCCGGGCTGCGCTACCCGCAGGTGGCGCTGTCCGGACTGTCGGTCGAGGACGTCGACGAGCTGTGCCGGGCGACGCTGTCGGTGGCGCCGGAGGGCACCGGGGAGCGGTTGCACGCCGCGACGGCCGGCAACCCGCTCGGTGTCATCGAGCTGTGCCGGGAACGGCCGGAGATCGTCGAGGACGGGGTCACCGCTCCGTTCGTGGCGCCGGGCTCGCGCATCGAGCGCGCGCTGCGCGGCCGGCTGGAAGAGCTCGACGACGACACCCGCCGGGCCCTGGTGCTGGCCGCGGCGGCCGTCGGCGGCGACATCGCCACGCTGCTGGCCGCCGCCCGGGCCAGCGGGCTGCACCTGCGGCACTTCGCGCCGGCCGAGAAGCACGACCTGATCACCGTCGACGAGCAGCGCATCGAGTTCCGGCATCCGCTGCTGCGCTCGGTGGTCTACCACGGCGCCTCCACCGACGACCGCGTCGCCGCGCACACCGCACTGGCCACCGCTCTGGCCGGAGCCCCCGGTGACGCCGCGGCCGACGCCCGGGCCTGGCACCTGGCCGCGGCCACCCTGGCCCCGGACGAGCAGATCGCCGCGGAGCTGGAGCAGGCCGCGCTGCGGGCCAGCCGGCGCGCCGGCTACGTGGCCGCGGCGCGGGCGTTCGGGCAGGCCGCCCGGCTCAGCCGCGGTCCGGACCGGGCCCGGCGGCTGCTGCGGGCGGCGCGCTGCTGGCAGCTGGCCGGGCGCAACGACCAGGTGCTGACGCTGCTCGACGACGCGCTGCCGCTGACCGCCGACCCCAGCCGGCGCGCCCTGATCCAGCACATGGACGCGTACGTGCGGATGTGGCGCGAGCGTCCCGACGGCGTGCTGCCGTTCCTGGTCCGCAGCGCCGAAGCCGTGCAGGAGATCGATCCGGCCCGGGCCGCGCTGATGTACTCCGACGCCTGCATCCCGTACTTCATGGTCGGTGACATCGAGCAGTTGCAGGCCGCGGTCCGCCGCGGCTACCAGCTGGCCGAACGGGTCGGCGGGGTGGCCCAGCTGGTCGCCGCGGTGGCGCTGGCCGGCGGGCTGACCCTGGCCGGGGACCGCGAGCAGGCGAGCGCGCTGCTGCGCGACTGCCACGCCGAGCTGCTGGCGGCCGATCCCCTGGTCCGCGCCCAGGACCTGTGCCACGCCTCGCTGACCTGGATCTGGCTGGAGGGCTACGAGCAGGCCGGCGAGCTGCTCGGCCGGGTGGTCGCCGCGGCCCGGTCGGCCGGTGCCCTGGGCGTGCTGCCGCAGGCGCTGGGCATCGAGTCGGAGCTGCACTTCCGGGTCGGGCGCTGGCACGACGCGCGGGTCAGCGCGGCGGAGAGCCTGCGCCTGGCCAGCGAGACCCGCCAGGCCAACCTGTACGGGCTGTTCTTCGCCGGCCGCCTCGACGCGGTCCAGGGCCGCGACGACGAGTGCCGCCGCCAGGTCAGCCGCACGATGGAGGTGGCCGAGCGGCTCGGCGTCGGCTGCATGGCCCTCTACACCGGTCACGAGCTGGGTCTGCTGGCGCTCAGCCAGGGCGACGCGGGCGAGGCGATCACCCGGCTCGAGGCCGTCCGGGAGCTGCCCGTGGTGGCGCACATCCACGAGCCGGCCGTGGTGCCGTGGGTGTTCGACCTCGTGGAGGCGTACATCCGGGACGGCCGGGCGGACGCCGCGGGTGAGCTGCTCGCCGAGCAGGAGTCGCATCCGGGCGGGCAGTGGGCGCAGGCCGCCGCGGCCCGGTGCCGGGCGCTGCTGGCCGCCCCGGAGGAGATGGACGAGGCGTTCCGGGTCGCGTTGCAGGCCCCGGGGTGCGCGGTCATGCCGTTCGAGCGGGCCCGCACCCAGCTCTGCTACGGCGAGCGGCTGCGCCGGGTCCGCCGCCGGGCCGACGCGCGCCGGCACCTGCACGACGCGCTGGAGACGTTCACCCGGCTGGGCGCGCAGCCCTGGGCGGAACGGGTCCGCACCGAGCTGCGCGCCACCGGCTCCACGGTCGGCCGGTCCCCCGATGCGCTGCCCCGGCTCACCCCGCAGGAGCTGCAGGTGGCACTCGTGGTGGCCCGGGGGGCCACCAACCACGAGGCGGCGGCCACCCTGTTCCTGTCGCAGAAGACGATCGAGTACCACCTGAGCAACATCTACCGCAAGACCCACATCCGCTCCCGGGCCGACCTGGCCGGCATTGCGAGTGCCGCCCAGGGCTAGTGCCATGCGTGCGCCCCGAGCCCGGCCCGCTCCAGCGAGGTGCGCAGCTTGCGCAGCGAGCGCATCCGGGTCGGCCCGATGCTGCCGATCGGGATGCCCTGGCACCGGGCGAGATCGGCGTACGCCGGGGCGTCGTTGCTGCTGAGCGCCACCACCAGAGCGCGCGAGGAGTCCGGCAGCGAGTTGACGTGCTGCCACAGCAGGTCGTTCATCCGGGCGTCGACGGCGGCCTTCTCCGGGTGCGGCGACCGTTCGTCGCGCTGCTCGGCCTGCTGCTCCAGGCCCGGGACCTCCCGCTTGCCGCTGCGCATGAGCTTGAGGCACTCCCGGCGGGCGATGGTCACCAGCCAGGAGCTGACCCGCTCCGGATCACGGACCTCGCCGAGATGCTCGAACGCGCGCAGCCAGGTGTTCTGCACGACGTCCTCGGCATCGGACTCCGGTAGCCGGAACGAACGCACGGTCCACCAGACCAGGCGCTCGAACTCGTGCACGAATCTGTCGGCGGCGCCGGTCGCGCCGGACTGCGCCGCGTCGATGATCTCCCGGGTGCCGTCGTACTGCTGGATCGTCATGACCGCGCCTCTCCTGGTCCGAACGGAACCTGGATGACGCTAGGGAGCGGCGGGCCGGTTGAGATCCGGGCGCCACCCTGGGGTTGGCCGGCACCCACCCTGGGGTTGATACCGGCCGGCCAGTCGGAGATCCGACTGCATCAGGGACCGTGGCGGCGCGCACGGCGGCGGAACGTCAGGCGGAGGGCGGGACCAGCAGGCGGACGACCGGGAACTTGCGGTCGGTCTTCTTCTCGTACTCGCGGGCGTCGGGCCAGTAGTCGCGCCAGACCCCGTACACGCTCTCCCAGCGCGGGTCGCCCGGCCGGATGACCTCGTAGTCGACGCTGATGGTGGCCGCGCCGAGCTCGATCGTGGCCGGGCCGGTGGCGGCCTCGAGGTTGGCGACCCACTGCGGGTCCTCCGGGGCGCCGCCGAGACTGGCGCAGATCACGTACGCGTCGGCGTCGGGCGCCGCGACCAGCGGGGTGACGTACTCCTGGCCGGACCGCCGGCCGACGTGGTGCAGCAGCACCAGGGTCTTGCCCTCCCAGTGCATGCCGACCACACCGTCGTTGGCCCGGAACCGGTCGATGATGGTGTCGTTGAACGAAGCCATGAGCAGAGGCTAGCGGCCGGAGGACGGTCCCGCCTCACACCGCGAAGTCCCAGATCGCCTCGAGGGTCTGCTGCGGGGTCTCCAGCTGCGGCAGGTGACCGGCGCCGGGCAGCGGAATGTGGACGGCGCCCGGAATGGCCGCGGCGTAGGCCTTGCCGTACTCGGCGTCGACGATCCCGTCGCTCTCGCCCCACAGCACGCCGGTGGGCACGGTGACCGCGGCCAGCCGGGCCGCCAGGGTCGGGTCGGCCATGGTGGTGCCGGCGAAGAGGGCGATGGCCTGCCGGTTGGCTGCCAGCACGGCCTTCTGTGCGTCCGGCAGGGACTCCGGGTCGAAGCGGAACCGGTCCGGGTCGGCGTAGGACAGCTCGGTCAGCTCGGCCGGGGTCAGCGAGAAGAAGTCCGCGACGGGATGGCCGGGCACGGTGATGCCGACGCCGTTGAGGATCACGACACGGCTCACCCGGGGGTTGCCCAGCAGCGCGAGCTCGGCGGCGATCCAGCCGCCGATGGAGTTGCCGACGACGGTGACACCGGTGAGGCCGAGCTCGTCGAGGAGAGCGGCGTAGAGCTCGGCCAGCCCCCGGACGGTGGTGAGGTCGTCGGGGCGCGGCGTGCCGTTCCAGCCCGGGTGCGTCGGCGTGAGGACCCGGGCCGGCCGCTCACGGGCCAGCAGCTCGCCGAACGACAGGAACGAGAACGGCCCGGCCCCGCCGTGCAGCAGCAGGAACGGGCGCCCGGAACCGGCCTCGGCGACGGTCACGGCGGCCGACGCCACCGCGTAAGTGTTGATCGTCATGGTGGGAACGCTAAGTCAGCATCCTTATATAAGCAACCTTAGTTAAGGATGTTGTTATGCTGCTCACCATGGGAAGATCCGTCCAGGAGGTCGGTCTGCTGGTCAAACGCCTGCAGCACCGCCACCACCGCGCGATGACCGCCGCCCTCAGCGACCTCGGCGTCTCCCTCGTGCAGTGGGACACCCTGCGCCACCTGCACGAGAACCCCGGCGCGTCGCTGCACGACCTGGCCCAGCTGACGTTCCAGACCGACCAGGCCTTCGGCACCCTGGCCACCCGGATGGCCGACCGCGGCCTCATCGAACGCGAGCCGGGGCCCGGCCGGGCCATCCGCCACCGCCTCACCGCCAAAGGCGACCGGATCCGGGTGGAGGGCGGGCGCCGGGCGGCCGGGGTGCTCACCCGAACCCTGGGTGGCCTGGACCCCGGAGAGCTCGATCAGCTCGGCGACCTGCTGGAACGCGCCCTCACCGACGGACCACCAGACGCCGGGTGACGACCGGGATGACGATGATCGCGGCGAGCACGTGGGCGCCGGCCAGCATCAGCATGGTCGAGATGGCGGTGGCACCCGCGAAGCCCGGACCGGCGAAGGACACAGCGGTCAGGGCGATCGTCGCCCACAGATAGGTGCGGGCCGGGCGGTCGGCGTACCGGCGGAGCAGCACGGCCAGGACGGTTCCCCAGAAGACAGAGACCGCCACGCCGAAGGCGAACAGGCCGGGCACGATCGGCCCGGCGGTCGAGGCGCCGATCAGGATCTGGCCGTCACGCCCGGGGCCATCCGGAGGGTGCCGGCCACCGTGTCGATCGTGGCCTTCGTGCCCAGCGGCACGGTCAGCTGCCCGTTGCCGTGGCCGATGCGCAGCCCGCCCAGCACCGGCACGCCCAGATCACCGACCCGGTCCTGGACCGCCTGGGCCGCCGTCCACTGGCCCTCGGTCACCGGGGCGTTGGTGAACTGGCCGATCGCGATGCCCTTGATCCCGCGCAGCGCGCCCGCCCGGCGCAACTGGGTCAGCATCCGGTCATAGCTGTACGGCGCCTCGTCGACGTCCTCGAACATCAGGATCGCCCCGGTCAGGTCCGGGAAGTCGCGGGTGCCGTAGCTGGTCTGCAGAATCGTCAGGTTGCCGCCCAGCAGCGTGCCCGTCGCCGTCCCCGGCACGTGCACCGCCGCGCTCGGCTCGGCCGGGTCGCGGGTCAGCACCACCGGGTCGGTCGTCATGATCGCCCGGCGCAGCGACTCGATCTCGACCGGGCCGGTGCGGGAGTCGGTCCAGTTGACCATCGGGCCGTAGAAGCTGACCAGCCGCGCGCTGCGCCACAGCCGGCCGATCAGCGCGGTCAGGTCGCTGAAGCCGACCAGGACGCGGGGGTCGCGGCGGACGGCGGCCAGGTCGAGCCCGTCCACGATGCGCTGGGTGCCGTAGCCGCCGCGGGCGGCGAAGACGCCCCGGACGCCGGGGTCGCGGAACGCCGCGTTCAGGTCGGCCAGGCGTGCCTCGTCGGTGCCGGCCAGGTAGCCGAACTTGTCGTTGACGTGGGCGCCCAGCTCGACCTCCAGGCCGAAGCCGCGCAGGATCTCGATGCCGCGGGCCAGGCGGGTGTCCGGCGCCGAGCCGGTGGCGACGACCCGCACCCGGTCGCCCGGGCGCAGCATCGGGGGCCGGACGGCGCGGCGGGGCGCGGCCTGGGCCGCTCCGGGGACGAGGGTGCCGCCGCCCGCGACGGCGGCGGCTCCCAGCAGAGTACGGCGCGTGATCGTCATCCTTCGCAGCGTGCCGTCCGGTCCGCCGGCGGTCAAGGACAGCCGGCGTACCGGGCGGTGTCGCCCAGCTCCTCCTCGATGCGGATGAGCTGGTTGTACTTCGCCGTACGGTCCGAACGCGACAGTGAGCCCGTCTTGATCTGGCCGCAGCCGACCGCCACGGCCAGGTCCGCGATGGTGGTGTCCTCGGTCTCGCCCGAGCGGTGGGACATGACCACCCGGTAGCCGGCCTTGTGGGCCGTGTCCACCGTGGCCAGTGTCTCGGTCAGGGTGCCGATCTGGTTGAGCTTCACCAGGATCGCGTTGGCGTAGCCGCCCTCGATCCCGGCCCGCAGCCGTCCGGCGTCGGTGCAGAAGACGTCGTCGCCGACCAGTTGCACCCGGTCGCCGGTGCGGGCGGTCAGCAGCTGCCAGCCGGTGATGTCGTCCTCGGCCATCGGGTCCTCCAGCGAGCTGATCGGGTAGCGGGCCAGCAGCTCTTCGAGATAGCCGACCTGCTCCTCGACCGTGCGGTCACGGCCCTCGCCGGCGTAGCGGTAACGTCCGGCGGAGAAGAACTCGGACGCGGCCGGGTCGAGGCAGATGCCGATGTCGGTGCCGGGCTTATAGCCGGTGTCCTCGATGGCCCGCAGCACGAATTCCAGGGCCTCGTCCGCGGTGGCGAACCGTGGCGCGAAGCCGCCCTCGTCACCGACGTTGGTGTTGTGCCCGGCCGCGGCCAGGGACTTCTTCAGGGTGTGGAAGACCTCGGCGCCCATCCGGACCGCCTCGAAGAAGGTCGGCGCGCCCACCGGCGCGATCATGAACTCCTGGAAGTCGAGCGGGTTGTCGGCGTGCGCGCCCCCGTTGACGATGTTCATCATCGGCACCGGCAGCAGGCGGGCACCGACCCCGCCGACGTAGCGGTAGAGCGGCTGGCGGTGCGCCTGCGCGGCCGCCTTCACCGTGGCCAGGGAGACACCGAGGATCGCGTTGGCGCCGAGGCGCGACTTGCCGGGCGTACCGTCGAGCTCGATCATCGTCCGGTCCACCCGGGCCTGGTCCTCGGCGTCCAGGCCGGTCACCGCCGCGGCGATCTCGCCGTTGACGGCGGCGACCGCCCGGCGCACCTCCCGGCCGTGGAAGCGGGCCGGGTCGCCGTCGCGCAGCTCGACCGCCTCGTGGGTGCCGGTCGACGCCCCGGACGGGACCGCCGCCCGGCCCCGGGAGCCGTCGGTGAGCATCACGTCGACCTCCACCGTCGGGTTGCCGCGGCTGTCGAGCACCTGCCGGCCGGTCACGCTTTCGATCGTCGTCATGGGGCCAGCCTGGCCAGCGGGGACGGGATGCGGAAGGGCGACGATGAACACCTTGACCCGTACCCGGGGGTGCGGGTTTAGGGTCGGTCGGATGCGGGTGGGTGAGCTGGCACGGCGGACCGGGACGACGGTCCGGGCGCTGCGATACTACGAGACGGCCGGGCTGGTCGTGCCGCGGCGGCTGGGCAACGGCTACCGCGAGTACGACCCCGTCGCCGTACGGCTGGTCGCGCAGATCCGCGAGCTCATGGCGCTGGGGCTCAGCGTCGAGGAGACCCGCCCGTTCGTGGAGTCGATCGCCTCCGGGGCCGGGGAGGCGGACGTGTGCGCGGCGGCGCTGGCCACGTATCGCAGCACCATCACCGGCCTGCAGGAACGCATCGGCCGGCTGACCGCCCAGCGGGAGGCCCTCGACGCCCGGCTCGACGAGGCCGCGGGTCGGGTCGTGATCGGCCGCCCGGCGCCGGGCGCGGATCCGGCCGCGCTGACCGGCCGCCGGATGCCGGCGCTGGCGTTCTACGGCACCGACGGACGGCCGGTGGATCTCGGTGCGCTGGGGCCGGGCCGCAGTGTCATCTTCGTGTATCCGCTGACCGGGCGTCCCGGCGTCGACCTGCCCAACGGGCTGCTGGAGATCGCGGGGGCGCGGGGCGGCACCGAGCAGGCCGCCTGGTTCCGCGACCATCACGCGGAGCTGCGCAGGGCCGGCGCAACCCGGGTCTACGGGCTCTCCGCGCAGTCGAGCGGCTATCAGCGGGAGCTCGTGCACCGGCTGCGGCTGCCCTATCCGCTGCTCCCCGATCCGCAGCTGACCTGCGCGCGGGCTCTGGGCCTGCCGACCTTCGCCGCCGGTGACATGACCCTGTACGAGCGCCTCACCCTGATCGTGGCCGACGGCCTGGTCGAGCACGTCTTCCACCCCATCCCCCAGCCGGCCTCGCACGCCCGGCAGGTGCTGCGCTGGCTCACCAAGCGCCGGTCGGCGGGCCGCGACGAGCACCGGATGTGACACTGGCAGCGATGCCAACCACCGACAGTGCCACCCCGTGGCGGGCCGCCCGCCTGATCGCCGCCCGGGCCGCCACCGCCCTGCCGGCCGAGGACGTCCCGCTGGACCGGGCGGTGGGCCGGGTGCTGGCCGCTCCGGTCCTGGCCCGCGCCGACCTGCCCGGCTTCGACACCGCGGCGATGGACGGTTATGCCGTGGCCGGCGCCGGCCCGTGGCAGGTCGTCGGGCGGATCCTGGCCGGAGCGCCGGGCCCGGCGCGCGAGCTCGAGGCGGGGCAGGCGGTGGAGATCATGACGGGTGCGCTCGTGCCCGCCGGGACGTCGGCGGTGCTGCCGTACGAGACCGCCGACCTGAACGGCACGACGCCCGCCGGGAAGCCGCACATCCGCCGGGCCGGTGAGGACGCCCGGGCCGGCAGCGAACTGGCCGGTGCGGGCCGGCTCGTCACGCCCGCGGTGGCCGGGTTGCTGGCCCAGGGCGGCGCCGACAGTGCGCCGGTGCACCGGCGGCCCCGGATCCGGCTGCTGGTCACCGGCGACGAGGTGGTCAGCTCCGGGGTCCCGGCCACCGGGCAGGTCCGCGACGTCTTCGGGCCGATGGTCCCGGCCCTGGCCGAGGCCGCGGGCGCGGTGGTGACCGAGCGGCTGGTGCTGCGCGACGATCCGGGCCTGCTGGCCGAGCGCCTGGCCGCCCCGGACGCCGACGTGGTCGTGGTGACCGGGTCGTCGTCGGCCGGCGCGGCCGACCATCTGCACCGGGTGCTGGAGAAGGTCGCCGCGCGGCGGCTCGTCGACCGGGTGGCCTGCCGGCCGGGCGGCCCGCAGCTGCTGGCCGCACTGCCGGGCGGGCGGTGGGTCACCGGGCTGCCGGGCAACCCGTTCGCCGGCCTCGTCGCGGCGGTCACGGTGCTGCAACCCCTGCTGTACGCCCTCACCGGCCGGTCCGCGCCGCTCGCCACCCGCCTGCCCGTGCGTGGCGACGTGGTCGTCACCGCGCCGGTGACCCGCCTGGTCCCCGTGCGCCTGGCCGGTGACCACGCCGTGGTGGTGGCCGGGAGCCGACCCGCGAGCCTGGCCGGTGCCGCCGCCGCGGACGCCCTGGCCGTGCTCGAGGACGGCTGGGCCGACGGCTCCCCCGCCGATCTGCTCCCGCTCGGCTGACCGGATCGCGTCCCGGCTCCGCGTCGCGCGACACTCATTAGGCTGGACGGATGGATCGACGGCAGGTGCGCGTGGGCAGTGCCCTGACCGCCGTCGCCGCCGTCACCCTGGCCGCGGTGCTGGCGCTGCACCGGCTGGTGCCCGGAGCGCTCGGCACGGCCCTGGACAGTGGGCTGCCCTGGCTGGGTCTGCTGGTGCCGGCCCTGCTCGCGGTGGCAGCGCTGCGCCGCTCGTCGCGGACCTTCGTCGTCTGCCTGCTGCCCGCGGTGTTCTGGACGGCGATGTTCGGGCCGGTGCTGGTGCCCCGCTCGACGGCCGACCACCACGACCTGCGGGTGGCGACGCTGAACCTGGGCGCGGAGAACCCGAGCCCCGGGCCGGCGGTCCGCGCGGTGCTGGCCGCGGCGCCCGACGTGCTGGTGCTGCAGGAGCTGACCCCGGCCAACCTCGCCGCGGCCCAGCGGGAGCTCGCCGGCGGGTACGCGTACCACGCGGTGACCGGCACCGTCGGGCTGTGGAGCACGCTGCCGCTGACCGGGACCGGCCCGGTCGACATCGGCATCGGCTGGACCCGGGCGCTGCGGGTCACCGTGCCCAGCGCCGACGGCCCGGTCCGCATCTACGCCGCGCATCTGGCCTCGGCCCGCCCGGCCGCCACCGCCGAACGCGACCAGACGATCGCCGCGCTGGCCGCTGCGGTCGCCGCCGACGAGAGCCCGCGGGTGCTGGTGGCCGGGGACCTGAACACCGCGACCACCGACCGGCAGTTCGACGCGTTCGCGCCGCTGCGCGACACCCAGCAGGAGGCCGGCGCGGGTTTCGGCTTCACCTGGCCGGCCGACCTGCCGGTGCTGCGCCCGGATCACATCCTGCAGCGCGGCATGTCGACCCAGCGGTCGTGGGTGCTGCGGGCGCCGGGCAGCGATCACCGGGCCGTGCTGGCCGAGCTCGACACCGCCTGAGCGCCGCGGCCGGGCCGGACCGCCGGGTCAGGCCGGGACGACGAGGCGGAAGCCGACGCCGCGGCGGTTCTCGATCCACTTGGCGTCGCCGAGCTTGCTGCGCAGGCTGGCCACGTGGAAGTCCAGCGTCTTGCCGGGACCGAGGAAGCCCGGATCCCACACGGTGTCGAGGATGTGCCGGCGGGCGACGACCGCGCCCGGGTCGGCGGCCAGCAGCACGAGCAGGTCGTACTCCTTGGGGGCGAGCGGGATCGGTACGCCGTGCAGGCGGATCTGCCGGTTGCGGGTGTCGATGGCCAGGGGCCCGTACCGGCGGACCGGTTCCTGGGCCGGCTCCCGGGGGGCCCGGCGGGTGACCGCGCGCATCCGGGCGACCAGCTCCGGCACCCGGTACGGCTGCGCCACGAGGTCCTCCACGCCCAGCTCGCGGCCGAGGCTGCGGTCGTGCACGCCACCGCGCCCGGTCAGCAGGATCATCGGGATGTCACCGTCGCCGCGCAGCTTGCGGCAGGCCTCGACACGGCCGGTGTCGCGCGCGCCGAGGTCGAACAGGACCACGTCGGGCGGCGCCGCGGCGAGTGCGGCCGCGCCGGTGGTGACGTGGTCCGCGGTGATGCCGTACCGGGCCAGGCCGTCGATCAGCGGTTCCGCGACCGACACGTCGTCTTCCACCAGCAGGACTCTCATGGGCGGTGATACGGCTGCGGAGGCCGAGCGGATGAATTCAGACCCGGTAGACCGCGACCGTGCTGCTGAGCTCGGCGGCCATCCGGGCCAGCTCGGCCGCGGTCTGCTGGGTCTCGGTGGCGCCGCTGGTGACCTGCTGGGCCGCCTCCGCGACGCCCGAGATCGTCTCCGCGATGCTGGCCGAGCCGGCCGCGGCGGTGCCCACGCTGTGCGCGATCTCGCCGGTGGTCGCGGTCTGCTCGGCCACCGCCGAGGCGATCGTGGTGGTGTAGCCGTTGATGGTGGTGATGACCTGGCCGATCTCGCGGATCGCCTCGACCGCGCCGTTGCTCTCGGCCTGGATCGAGGCCACCTGGGTGGAGATGTCCTCGGTGGCCCGGGCGGTCTCCTGGGCCAGGTCCTTGACCTCGCTGGCCACCACGGCGAAGCCCTTGCCCATCTCCCCGGCCCGGGCCGCCTCGATCGTCGCGTTGAGGGCGAGCAGGTTGGTCTGCTGGGCGATGGCGGTGATCAGCCTGACCACGTCACCGATCTGGGTCGAGGCCGCACCGAGGCGGGCCACGCTGGTGTTGGTCGCCTCGGCGGTGCGCGCGGCCCCGGCGGCCACCTCGGCCGCCTCGCCGGCGTTGTCGGCGATCGCCCGGATCGACACCCCCATCTCGTCGGCGCCGGCCGCGACTGCCCGGACGCTGTCCGACACCTGCCCGGCGGCCGAGGAGACCGTGCTGACCTGCACGGAGGTCTCCTCGGCGGAGGCCGAGAGCTGCAGCGACACGGCCGAGAGCTGCTCGGAGGCCGAGGCCAGCGTGTGGGAGCTGCCGCTGACCTTGCCGACCAGGCCGGCCATCGCCTCGGCGGTGGCGTTGAGCGTGTCCCCGAGCTGGGCGATCTCGTCGCGGCCGCCGACCCGGACCCGGGCGGTCAGGTCACCCTGACCGATCTGCTGGAGGGTACGCACACAGCGGGCCAGCGGCCGCACGATCAACCGGGCGATACCGGCCGCCAGCAGCAGGCCGGCCACCGCGCTGGCCACCAGCACGACGATGACCCAGAGCCGGGTGGAGCGGAACAGCTCCTCCGCCCCGGCCTCCTGAGCGGCGGCCTCCCGCACGGTGGCCTCGGACAGCGTGGCCAGGTCGGCCCGCAGGGCGCTGAGCTCGTTCTGCTGCGGACCCGAGCGCAGCGCCTCCAGCGCGGTGCGGTCACCGCCGGTCACGGCCGGGACGAGTTGGTCGTCCACCAGGGTCTGGTATCGCGCCCAGTGGCCCTCGAAGGTGGTGATCGCCGCACGTGACGCCGCACCCAGCGGGAAGGCCTCGTACTCCGCGGCGGTGGTGGCGACGCCCTGCTCGGCGTCTTTCAGAGCGGTGGCAGCGGACGAGCGTTGTGCGGCGTCGCGGGCCAGGATGAGGTCGTCGGCCGCGAGCCAGGCCAGGTTCGCCGCACTGCGCAGTTCCCCTATGGTGTGCAGCTCCAGGCTGTGCCCGTACACCGTCTCGACCTGGTCGTTGGTGCGGCTCAGGCTGCTGAGGGCGTAGGCGCCGTCGGCCACGCTGAACGCCGCGATGATCCCCACCGCGATCATGATCTTGGTGCCGACCCGCCGGTCCGTCAGCAGCCGCCACCGCAGGTTGTCCGCCACCTGATCAGCAAACCACCCGCCCCGGCCCCGACGAGCCGGAACGCCGCAGAAGCGGGTGTGACGCAGCTGCTTGTGAGGCGGCACGGCGGCCTGCACCCTGGGGGCATGGAGCTGACAGACCCCGGCCCGCCGGCCCGGGCCGAGCCGGTCCGCATCGGGCTGGCGCTCGGCGGCGGGGCGGTACGCGGCGCGGCCCACATCGGCGTGCTGAACATCCTCGACAAGGCCGGCCTGGCCCCGTCCGTGATCACCGGCTGCAGCGCCGGCGCCCTGGTCGGCGCCCTCTACGCGGCCGGGATGAGCACGCCGGACATCTCCGCGCTGGCCCGCACCCTGCACTGGACGCGCCTGGTGCGCCCGAGCATCACCGGCCGGTCGCTGTTCGAGACGTCCCGGCTGGGCACCTTCCTCGACAAGACGCTCGACGGCCGTTCCTTCGCTGACCTGGACCTGCCGTTCGCCACGGTGGCCTGCGAGCTCACCACCGCCCGGCGGGTGGTGCTGGACGAGGGCCCGGTGGCCAGCGCGGTCCTGGCCAGCTCGGCGATCCCGGGCGTCTTCCCGCCGGTGAGCCGCGACGACATGCTGCTGGTCGACGGCAGCCTGGTCGACATGGTCCCGGCCGCCCTGGCCCGCAGCATGGGCGCCGACATCGTGGTGGCGGTCGACGTGTCCGGCCCGTTGCCGCGCCGTCCGCCGAAGACCATGGTGCAGATCATGGTGGCGGTCAGCACCCTGCACCCCGGCGTGGAGGGACAGCTGGCCCGCGACGCGGACCTGGTGCTGACGCCGGACGTCGACGCGTACGCGTTCTGGGAGCTGTCCCGGATGAGCGAGTTCGAACAGGCCGGCGAGGCCGCCGCCGAGGAGTCCCTGCCCCTGGTGCAGGCGCTGGTGCAGGTGGCCGAGGCCCGTGCGGCCTGGCGCAACCGGCAGCACCCCTGAGGACGTGCCGGCCCGCGCATACCCGTCGGCGACCTCCCGACCTCAACGCTGCGCGGCCCACCCTGGGTGACAGACTTGCGGCCATGGGGTTGTTCACGCCGGCGCAGGCCCGCAGCGAGCTGGCCCGGCTGCGGCCGGTGCTCGACGAGCTGGTCGTCGTCCGGGCCGACATGGTCGAGCTGTCCGCCGCGCTGGCCGTCGGGGGCACGCCGACGCCGCTGGGCGGGCTGCCCGAGCAGAAGGCGGCCGAGGCCCGGCTCAACGAGCTGATGACCGAGGTGCAGGAGACCGGGGCCGAGCTCAAGGGCGTCGCGCCGTTGCTGGTCGACTTCCCGGCCGATCTCGACGGGGTGCCGGTGCTGCTGTGCTGGCTCGAGGGCGAGACCGAGCTCGGCTGGTACCACCGCCTCGACCTGGGTTTCGCGGGCCGGCGCCGGCTGCCCTGACGAGCGGCCGGCGCCGGCGCGCTCAGGAGTCGGAGGGCAGCTGCCGGCGGCCGAACTCAAGGGTGTCGAGGTCGCCGTAGAACTGATCGGTGTCGATGTCGCTCTGGTCGGCCCTGATGCGTTTGCCGCCGATGACCACGGCGCCGCTGGGCAGGATGTCCGCCAGCGGACCGGTCCGCTGCGCGGGCGGCAGCACCTGACGGCCGGTCGTGCGGTCGTGGACGCGGATCTGGAACAGCACCGGGGACAGCCGTACGCAGGTCACCCGGTACCACCGGCCCACCGTCAGCTGGAAGTCCTCGGGCCCGGCCGGCAGCAGGACGAACCGGGTGCCGTCCGACCAGCGGCACGAGGGCCGGCCGTAGTCGACCTGCATCTTCCACTGGCTGACGCCCGCCCCCGCCGCGCCGAACTGGAAGACGTTCATGCCGGCGTGCGGGGACGGCGGCTCGGTGAGGCGGATGTCGGCGCCGAACACGAACCGTCCCTCGCCACCGTCGTCCGGGACCAGCGTGACGGTGCGGACCGGCTGGACGATCGCTTGTGGACAGGGCGCGACGGTGCAGCTGCCGCCCGGGAAGCGCAGGAACGGGTCGCCGCCGGGTCCGGCCACCGAGGTCACGGCACCGCCGCCGCCGGTGCGGATGCTGCCGGGCAGATCGTTGCCGCTGCTGTCGGCGACCTGGGTGGCGGTCACCAGGTCGCCGGCGTAGCGCAGTTCCAGGGTTCCCGGCGGTGGTGCCGCCACCGCGGGACCGGCCAGGGCGAGGACGAGCACGGCCACGGCGCCGCTCGTCGCTGAGCGCAGAAGGTTCATGGTGCCGAGTGCAGCGGAGCCGGCCGCGGTGGACAAGGCGCAGCGGTGCGACAGGCAGGGCCGTACCCGATCGGGGTCGTCCGGCTGTCGTATCGTGGGGTGACGTCGCAGGCCACGTCGGAGGTGATCACGGTGCACCGGTGCTCATGACAGCCCCATCCCGGGGTGTCACGGAGCCGAAAGGCGACCGTATGAGCAGGACCGACAAGACCAGGCCGTGGTGGGTGAAGCTGGCCGAGCGGCCGATGGTGACCTGCCGGCCGCAGCACGATCACCGCTTCGGCGTGTGCACGCTGCCGGACCGGGTCGACGCCACGACACCGGTCGACCGCCCCCGGCGGGGCTGCTACTGGGTGGTGACCGCCCGTTACGCGGACACCATGCACAACGGCTGCCGCTCATGCACGGGTTACTACTTCCGCCGCGAGGACCGTCGCCGCAGCCGTCATGAGACGCGCCGCGAGCTGCGCGGCTATCACGGCGAGGACTGACGGGCCGGCGGCCGGGCCGGTCCGGCCCGGCCGCTGCATCCCGCGGTCAGCGCAGGTACGAGGCCAGCGCGATGCCCTGTTCCCGCAGCGCGGCGGCGATCAGGGCGGCGATCTGCCGGGCCCCCGCGGTCTCGAAGTGGGTGTGGTCGTTGCAGAAGAAGGCACCGACCGCGCCGGCGTTGTAGTCACCGTTGTTCGGGCACAGCTTGAGCGAGTTGTACAACGCGACGCTGCGCTGGTGCAGATCGATCAGCGGCACGCCGTTGGCGGTGGCGGCGTTGCGTGTCTCGGTGAGGAAGCCGCGGTTGCCCACGGCGGTGCTGCCGCTGCAGGTGATCGCGGCGACCGGGGTCACGAGGATCGGCGTGGCGCCGCGCGCCTTGGCGGCCTGGGCCATCATGCCGAGCAGTTGCTGGTAACGGGCGGCGCCGACGTGCCGGGGGCAGGCGGAGTCGCCGTCGTTGATACCGAACTGGATGAACAGGTAGTCGCCCGCCCGCATCCCGTTGGTGGCATCGAGCATGGTGGTCCACCGCGAGCTGAAGGTGGTCGGGCTGACGATGCACTCACCGGCGGCGTTCTTGGTGCCGGTGACGTTGCCCTCGTAGAGCCACGTCTGGATGCTGCGGCCGCCGACCGCGCTGTTCTGCACGGTGACGTCGCTGGTGAAGTACGGCGCGAACTGGCCGCCCCAGCCGACCGGGCAGGTGCCGGCGTTCGCCATGGTGGAGTCACCGGCCATCCAGATCTTGACCCGCGTGGCCGGTGCCGGCGGTGAGACCGGCGGGGTGCTCGGGCCGGTGCAGGGCGTCGGCGACGGCGTGCCGGGGGTCGGCGAAACCGTACCGCCGGTCGGTGACGGCGTGCCGGCCGGGCCGCCGCAGAGGGTGCCGTTGAAGGTGAACGACGCCGGTACGGGGTTGCTGCCGGTGTGGCTGCCGTTGAAGCCGAAGGTGACCGACGCCCCGGACGCCACCGCGCTGTTGTAGCTCACGCCGGTGGCGGTGACCGCCGGCCCGGCTGCCGTGACGGTGGCGTTCCAGGCCTGGGTGATGCCCTGGCCGGGCGCCAGCGTCCAGCCGAGCGTCCAGCCGGTCACCGCGTCGCCCAGGTTGGTGACAGTGACGTCGGCACCGAATCCCGTACCCCACTGGCTGGTGACCTTGTAGTCGACGCGGCAGGCCGGGGCCGCCGCGGCCTGCGCCGTGGTGATGCCGACGCTGCCGGTCAGGACGGTCAGGGTCGTGGCGATCAACAGCGCGAGGCGCCGCCGGGAAAACGTCATGGAGTGCTCCTGGAGGACAAGGCCGAGGCGGCAGTGCATGCCGTGCCGTTGAGGGCGAAGCCGGTCGCGCCGCTCTGCGCGCTGTCGGCGATGAAGCCGAAGCTGGTGGCGCCGCCCGCGGGGATCTGCCCGTTCCAGGCGACGTTGACCGCGCCGGCGCTCGGGCCGGACTGGGTGGTGGTGGCGTTCCACGCCTGGGAGATCTTCTGGCCGGCGGGCAGCGTCCAGGTCAGCGTCCAACCGGCGACCGGCGCGGTCGACGTGTTGCGGATGGTGACGTCGAACTGCGCGCCGCCGGTCCACTCGCTGGTCCTGGCGTACGTGATCGCGCAGGCCCCGGTCGGCGGGGGCGGCGTCGCCGACGGGGGTGCCGACGGGGAACCGGTCGGTGACACCGTCGGCGACGGGGAGGTGCTGGTGCCGATCCTCTCGGTGATGATCGGTGCGAGCCGGGCCGCGATGGCCTGGTGACCGGCGTCGTTGGGGTGCACGTTGTCGCTGAGTCCGCCGGCGGGCACCCAGCCGTCGGTGGGCACGAAGAAGGTGTTGCGGTCGCCGGCGGACGTGACGGTCTGCACGGCTGCCTGGGTCTGCGCCGCGTACCGCTTGGTGAAGGTCTGCAGGGCCAGGATCGCGGCCTGCGGGTAGCGGGCGCGGATGTCGCGCAGCAGCTGGGTGTAGACGGTCTGGAACGTGGTGCTGCTGACGCCGTGCCCGACGTCGTTGGTGCCGAGATTGATCACGACGGCGTCGGCCCGGTAGCGGGAGAAGTCCCACAGCGGTGACCCGGCCGCGGTGTTGTTGCGCAGGAACCGGTCGGCCATGCCGGTGCAGCCGTCCGCGGCGCTGACCAGGCAGGCCCCGCCCTCGGCGATCTGCGTGTGCGCCGCGCCGAGCCGCTCGCCGGTCAGCCACCCGTACGCGGTGAGCGCGTTCTTCGACGACGTGGTGCCGACGGTGATCGAGTCGCCGATGAACTCGACCAGCCGGGCGGGCCGGGGCGGGGCGACCGTGGTGGCACCGCTGTCGAGCACGAGCCCCTGGAAGACGGCATCGCCGTGGTAGGACCCGGCGACCACGCGGTAGGAGACCCGCAGCGTGTGGTTACCGGCCCGCAGCGGCGCCGGGGTGAGGTTCACCGTGCCGCTGACGTTGCTCAGGTAGACATCGGCACCGCCGTCGATGCTGTAGTAGAGGTCGATGGCGGCCCGCTGTCTCAGAGCGACCCTGGTGCCGGTGAAGCCGGTGACGAGATAGGCGCCGGCGAAGTGCGGCACGACGGCGGCGGGGTTCGCGGTGTCCCAGCGCCCGTAGAAGGCGATGTTGGGGTCGCGCGGTGAGCCGTCGCCCGCGGCCGCCTGCGCCGCCGGGCCGAGCAACAGCGCCGCGGCGGAGAGGACAAGAACAGTCAGCCACCGTCGCATCGGCCGTCTCCTCAGGATTGGGAGCGCTCCCAATCGGGAGGTGGCCTCATCGTCGGTCGCCGATCGATGCTTGTCAATGGAGGTCCGCCGGGTCAGTCCTCCCGGGGTACCGACAACGGGTGGCGGTCCGCGTCGCGTTCGGCCAGCCGCTGCACCGCCCGCCGGTACTGCGGCCCGGTGATCTCGCCGTCCAGCAACTGCCGGGCCAGGACACCCTCCAGCGTCTCCGGCACCGCCGGCACGGGCACCACCTCGGCCTCGGCCGGCTCGGCCGAGCCGTCCTGGTCCGCGCCCTTGACGGCCGACCACGCGGTCGCCACGACGATGGCCGCCAGCGTGATCGTCAGCAGCACCATGAAGATCATCGTCGCCATCACCTCCCGGCACCATCTTGGTTCCGTTCGACCCGGCAGACCAGAGCCGAACGTCCCATTGCACGGAAGGCGGCACCGGCCGGAGCCGGTGCCGCCGCCGGACGACCGGGTCAGCCCTGCTGAGCCCAGTCGCCCAGGGTCCAGTCGCGGACCTCGGGCATGTCCTCCAGGTGCTCCACCACATAGGTCTCGTGCTTGGCCAGCTGCTGCTCGCACCAGGTCTTGAGCTCGCTCGCCCCGCGCGGCAGCCGCTTGGCGTTGTTGATCGCGTCCATCACCAGGTGGTAGCGCGACGCCTTGTTGCGCACCGTCATGTCGAACGGTGTGGTCGTCGTGCCCTGCTCGATGAAGCCGCGGACCCGGAACCGGTCGGCGTCGGGGCGGCCGTGCACCAGCTGGTGGATGGCGCCCGGGTAGCCGTGGAAGGAGAAGACCACGTCGACCGTGTCGGTGAACAGCTCGGTGAACATCGTCCCGCTCATGCCGTGCGGGTGGTCCTTCGGGCGTACCAGGGTCATCAGGTCGACCACGTTGACCACCCGGACCTTCAGTCCGGGCAGCTTCTCCTTGAGGATCTGGGCCGCCGCCACGGTCTCCATGGTCACCACGTCGCCGGCGCAGGCCAGCACGATGTCGGGGTCGCTGGTGCCATCGTCGGTGCCGGCCCACTCCCAGATGCCCGCGCCCCGCGCGCAGTGCTCGACCGCCTCGTCCATGGTGAGGAACTGCAGCTGGGGCTGCTTGTCGATGACGATCAGGTTGATGTACGAGCGGGACCGGAAGCAGTGGTCGGCCACCGACAGCAGCGTGTTGGCGTCCGGCGGCAGGTAGACCCGGGCCACGTCGCCGCGCTGGGTCAGCACGACCTGGATCAGGCCGGGGCCCTGGTGCGAGAAGCCGTTGTGGTCGTTGCGCCAGGCGGTCGAGGTCAGCAGCACGTTCAGGCTGGGCACCTTGGCCCGCCACGGCAGGTTCCTGGCCTCCTGCAGCCACTTGCCGTGCTGGACCGTCTGCGAGGCGCTGACCATCGCGAACGCCTCGTAGGTGGCGAACATGCCGTGCCGGCCGGTGAGGGTGTAACCCTCCAGCCAGCCGTGGCAGTTGTGCTCGGAGAGCACCTCCATCACCCGGCCGTCCCGGCTGATCTTGACGTCCTCGTCGGTGACGTGCTCCATGAAGCCGCGGTCGGAGACCTCGAAGACGGCACCGAGGCGGTTGCTGTTCGTCTCGTCCGGGCAGAACAGCCGGAAGCTGTACGGGTTGCGCGCGTAGATGTCGCGCATCAGCTCGCCCAGCTTGCGGGTCGACTCGGCGTGCTGGGCCGCCGGGCGGGGCACCTCGACGGCGTAGTCGCGGAAGTCGGGCAGGTCGAGGTCCTCGGTGAGCCGGCCGCCGTTGGCGTGCGGGCTGGCGCTCATCCGCAGGTCACCCTCGGGAGCCAGGGCGCGCACGAGCTCGGTCGGTGCGCCGTCGGCGTCGAACAGCTCCTCCGGCCGGTACGAGCGCAGCCAGGTGTCCAGGATGGCCAGGTGCTCGGGGTTGTCGCGGACACCGGAGAGCGGCACCTGGTGCGAGCGCCAGGTGCCCGTCACCTTGATACCGTCCACCTCGGCCGGACCGGTCCAGCCCTTGGGCGAGCGCAGGATGATGAGCGGCCAGCGCGGCCGGGAGCCGTCCCACTCGCCGTCGCGGGCCGAGCGCTGAATGGCCCGGATCTTGCCCCAGGCCTCGGCCAGGGCGGCGGCGAAGCGGTGATGCATGCCGGGCAGGTCCTCGCCCTCGACCTCGATGATCTCGTACCCGTGGCCCTGCAGCAGCGCGCGCACCTCGGCCGGGTCCTTGCGGGCCAGCACGGTGGGTCCGGCGATCTTGGCCCCGTTGAGGTGCAGGATCGGCAGCACCGCGCCGTCACGGGCCGGGTTGAGGAAGGAGACGCCCTTCCAGGATCCCTCCAGCGGCCCGGTCTCGGCCTCACCGTCACCGACCACGGCGACCGCCAGCAGATCGGGGTTGTCCATGACGGCGCCGAACGCGTGGACCAGCACGTAGCCCAGCTCACCGCCCTCGTGGATCGAGCCCGGCGTCGTCACCGACACGTGGCTCGGGATGCCGCCCGGGCTGGAGAACTGCCGGAACAGCCGCAGCATGCCGGCCTCGTCCTGGGAGACGTCCGGGTAGATCTCGCTGTAGGTGCCCTCCAGGTAGCCGGCGGCGACCAGCGCCGGGCCGCCGTGGCCGGGCCCGGCGAGATAGATCGACTGCTGACCGGTACGCCGGATCAGGCGCGACACGTGCGCGTAGATCAGCGACAGCCCCGGGCTGGTCCCCCAGTGCCCGAGCAGCCGCGGCTTGATGTGCTCGGACGCCAGCGGCTCGCGCAGCAGAGGATTGCCGCCCAGGTAGATCTGGCCGATGGTCAGATAGTTGTTGGCCCGCCACCAGGCGTCCAACTGGGCGATCTCCGTGTCGTCCGGAGCGGCGAGCGCGCGCACCAGTTCGTCGTCGCGGGTGCCGGCCTGGTGTTCCGATACGGCGGTCACGGTGCTTCCTTCCGGTGACTGATGCCTTACTGGTCGGTTCCCAATCTAGGGGTGAACAGATCACCGCGCGCAGAGGACGACGGACGTGACCGCCGGGCCGGCCGGCCCCCGCCGCCGGGCCCTTCGGCCCCTCAGACCGGTTGCGTCTCCGGCTCCGGCCGGCGGGACTCGGCGCGATCGCGGATACCGTTCAGCATCCCGCGTTCCATGATCAGGCTGCCCGGCTCCAGCACCACCCGGCTGACCAGCCGGCGACCGCGCGCGGACCTCGGCACGGCGATCCGGTTACGGCTCACCAGCCGGGTCCCGCCGCCACGGACGTCCAGGCCGAAGATCCAGACCCAGGCCCCGTCGGCCGAGCGGAAGGCCAGCGTCCGGGGCCGGTCGCAGATCTCCACCCGCATGCCCGGGCCGTCCGCGCCGAGTGGCAGCACGTCACCCACCGCGAGCTGCTGGAACTGCGGCAGGATGCGGTCCTCCTCCTTCGCGTCTGCCCCGGCCGTGCCCCGGCCGCGTCGCCGCCGGTAGGGCCACCCGGCCCACCCCGTGGTGACCGTCAGTGCGGGTGGTCGCCGAGCAGCTTCGTCGCCAGGACCGCGGCCTGGGTACGCCGTTCCAGGCCGAGCTTGGCCAGCAGACTGGAGACGTAGTTCTTGACGGTCTTCTCCGCCAAAAACATCCGGCCCGCGATCTCGCGATTGGTCAACCCCTCCGCCACGAACTCCAGGATCCGCCGCTCCTGATCAGTCAGCGAAGCCAGCTCCCGAGGCTGCTCGACCCCGTGCCGGATGCGTTCCAGCACCCGCTGGGTCACTGCCGGATCCAGCAGCGACTGCCCGGCCGCGACCCGCCGGACGCCGTCGACCAGGTCCGTGCCCCGGATCTGCTTCAGCACGTACCCGGACGCGCCGGCCATGATCGCGGCGAACAACGCCTCGTCGTCCTCGTACGAGGTCAGAATCAAACCCTTGATCGACGAATCCACCGCCCGCACGTCACGGCACACGTCGATGCCACTGCCGTCGGGCAGACGCGCGTCCAGGACCATCACGTCCGGCCGCAGCGCCGGAATCCGCCGGGTCGCCTCCTGCGCCAGTCCCGACTCCCCCACCACCTCGATGTCCCCGGCGGCGTGCAGCAGGTCGGCCAGGCCACGGCGAACGACCTCGTGGTCGTCGAGCAGGAAGACTCGAATCATGTGTCCTTCCTACCGGGCGCAGGTCCCGCGACCAAGGGCCGGAGGTCCTGTCGGGCGTGGGACGGACGGCACGGCCGGGTGGGCGGTCAGGACAGGGCCTCACGCATGGCGATCCGGGCCCGCCGCGCGCGGGACTTCACCGTGCCCTCCGGCACTCCCAGCAGCAGAGCCGTCTCCCGTACCGACAGCCCGTCGAGGACCAGCGACCGCAGCACCACCCGCAGCTCGGCCGGCAGCACCAGCAGGGCCTGCTCCAGCTCCTGGCCGATCCGCCCGGCCATGACCTCGTCCTCGGCGGCGGGCGCCGTCGACTCGGTCAGCGGGACCGCCGGCAGCTGGGCCTGCCGGGCGCGGCGGCGGAACGCGTCGACCAGCCGGTTCGCGGCGATTGTCCAGAGCCAGCCCACGGCGCTGCCCGCGGTGGCCGCGCCGGCGAAGCTGCCCGCCGCCCGCCAGACCGCCAGGTACGTCTCCTGGAGCACGTCGGCTACCACGTCCTCGTCGGCGCACCGGCGTCGCAGCCGCGCCGCGAGCCAGGGCGACGTGCGGCGGTACAGCTCGTCGAACGCGGGCCGGTCCCCGGTGGCCGTCCGGCGCACGAGGGTCTCCTCGTCGACCGCGTCCCAGCTTCGTCTCACACCACGCAAGACGACTCCCACCTGTCCACGGTTCCGCGCCTGAGGTGACCCCCGTCACTATGCGTCAGGGCAGGCGGCGGTGTCAGGCGGTCGGCCGGCCCATCCGGGCACTGGCCGCCACCGTCTCCTCGGTCTGCGCGCGGCGCCGCGCCGCGTACGCGGCGAACGCCGAGGCGGGCTCCGGCTGCTCCCGCAGGGCGGCGGCCAGCGCGACGGCGTCCTCGAGCGCCATCGACGCGCCCTGGGCGGCCGCCGGCGAGGCGGCGTGCGCGGCGTCGCCGACCAGCACCATCCGGTCGTTGTGCCAGCTCGGCGTGGTCGGGATGTCGTAGGAGTCGCCGCCCACGACGTCCCCGCCGGTCGCCTCGATGATCGCCGCCGCGGGGGTGGCGTCGTCGCGTACGGCGTCGAGGACGAGCTCACGCCACTGCGCGGCCGTCGTCCCGGTGGGGCGGCTGTCGCCGGTGAGGCGGGCGAACCACCAGGTGCGCCCGTCGCCGGGGGCGGTGAAGCCGAAGAAGGCGCGGGCGCCGAAGACCATGTGGTACGCGTCCGGCGCGCTGCCGGCCGGGTTGCCGTCCGCGTAGCCGTAGACGACGTGCTGGCCGGTGTAGCGCGGGGTCGGCGCCTGCGGGTCGATGAGGTGGCGGGTCGGTGAGTGGATGCCGTCGGCCCCGACCAGGACGTCACCCCGGGCGCGGGTGCCGTCGGCGAAGCGGGCCTCGACGCCACCGTCGACGGTCGCCGCGCCGGTCAGCCGCTTGCCGTGCAGGACCGGGATGCCCCGGGAGATCGCCAGGTCCTGGAGCACCCGGTACAGGGCGGCGCGGCTCAGCGTGCGGGCCGTACCCTCGATCGCCCGGTGCTGCAGGTGCGCGCCCTCGGCGTTGAACAGCTCCACCGCCGCGGCCGGGTAGGAGGCCGCCACGACGGCCTGGCCGGCGCCGATCGACTCCAGCGCGGCCATCCCGTTGGCCATCACGGTCAGGAAGGCGCCCGCGTCGTCCCCGCCGGACGGGTGTGCCTCGTGGACGATCGAGGGGATCCCGGCCCGGTGCAACGCGAGCGCGGTGGCGGCGCCGGCGACGCCGCCGCCGGCGATGAGTACGTTCGTCATGGTTGTTGGATATCCTTCGATGACTTCACCGGCGGCGAGGGGGCGGGCGGGGTGAGCGATCGCAGGCTGCGCAGGCGGTGCCGGACGCTGCTGCGTGAGCTGGATGTGCGGCCACCCCTGGACGTCCGGGAGCTGTGCGCGCGGCTGGCCCGGCAGCGGGGCCGCCCGATCCGGCTGGTGGACCACCCGATCAAGGTGCCAGGGCCGTTCGGGCTCTGGTTCATGACGGAATCCATGGACGTCATCTTCTACCAACGCGAGACCACCCGTCCGCATCAGGATCACATCATCCTGCACGAGATCGGGCACCTCATCGCCGACCACCCCAGCGACGAGGGCGACGACCAGGCCTGGGAGGCGCTCACCCCGGACGAGCGCCCCGGCCGCAGCTCCCGGGCGCGGCGCCGCACCTGCTACGACTCGGCCTACGAGCGGGAGGCCGAGCTGATCGCCACCGTGATCCTGGAATGGGCCAGCGTGCTCAATCCGCTCTATCCCGCCGGCGCGGAGCGGCTCGGCTCGTCGCTGTCGCACCATCAGGGGTGGTTGTAGTGGCCCCCGTCCTGCTCGCCCTCATCGCCGCGGCGCTGTGGATCGGCGTGCTCAACAAGGTCGTCCAGCTCTGGCGGGCGCCCGAGGACCTGCCGCTGCGCGCGGTGGCGGCCTGCGTGGTGAGCGCGACGCTGACCTTCACCGCCAACCTGCCGCCGCTCGGGCCACTGCTCGACCGGGCCGGGGCCGGGGTACGCAGCCTGGTGGTCAACGTGGGCACGATGGCGGCGGCGTACTTCCTGCTGGCGTTCCTCATCTACTCCATGCGCGGAAGTGCTGCCCGTCGCGCCGTACGCCGGCAGGCGGTGCCGCTCGCCGCCGGGGTCCTGATCGCGGTCACCGCGTGGGCGTCGGCCCCACCCGCGGTGCGCGCCGACCCCGCCGAGACGGCCAACGGCGCCAGCCCGCACGCCACCGTGTTCGTCGTGGCCGTGCTCGGCTTCATGGCGTACGCGCACTCGCAGTCACTGCGCTGGTCGGTCGCGTACGTGCGCGCCGCCGGCACCGCCCGCCTGCGCCGCGGTCTGATCATCCTGAGCGTGGCGGTCGGCGCCTTCCTGATCGCCGACGCCACCAAGTCGGTGCTGGCCCTGCTCCAGGCCACGATCGAGCCGGCCCCGGGCGCCGTACGCGTGTTCACCCTGGTCTACCTGACCGGCGTCGCCGCGGGCGCGCTCGCGTTCGTGGTCGGCGTCAGCTACGCGGCGGTCGTCGGCATGCTGGTCTCGGTGCCGCTGTGGCGCGCGCACCGGCGCTACTACCGCCAGCTGGAGCCGCTGTGGACGGCCGTGGATCAGGCGTTCCCGCAGCTGGTGCTCGGTCGCGTGCCCGCCGTCTCGTGGCGCGGCCGGCTCGGCTGGGACAGCAGCCACTACCGGTTCTACCGGCGGGTCGTCGAGATCCGGGACGGGCTGGTGTTGCTGGGGCCGTACTTCGAGGGGTCCGCGGGCCGCGACGAGACCCCGCGGGACGAGAAGGCCTGGGCCGAGGTGATCCGTGGTGCGCTGCGCGCGAAGGCGGCGGAGAGCCCCATCGTGGACGCGGACCCGGTGCTGGTGCCCGGTGGGGACGATCTGGAGAGTGACGCGCGCCGGCTCGCCGGCATCTCCCGGGAACTGATCATGCGGTGACGTCCCGGGCGCCGCGGCGTGGCGCGGGCCCGGTCTCGGCCGCCCCGTGATCGGTCGGAACGGGCCCGCGTTGTCCACTGTCGTCGCGCAAATACTTTGCGACACTATATTTAACGACTGACACCGGTCAAGGCGGATCCGCGGCCCCGACGGTTAACCGTAGACGACAGGCGTGGGAGCCTCGACGACATGTCCGACAGTGCAGGCCGGCCGCCGGCCACGGTGGCAGCCCGGTTGAACGAGCTGTTCGCCACCGTCACCTGGGTCGATGACCGCGGGCGCACCCGGGAGTATTCGACCCCGCAGGTGGCCCGGGCGATCACCGACGACCCGGCCCACGACACCAGCGTCTCGCGTGTCTATCTCGCCACACTGCGCTCGGGGGCCAACACCAACCCGACCGTCGCCGTGCTCAAGGCGATCGCCAAGTTCTTCGACGAGCGGCGCGCGCCGGGCAGCGCCCCGGTCACCGCCTCGTTCCTGCTGGGCGAGCACGACCCGGCCGGCGACGACCCGGAGAGCCGGGAGCTGCGCCGTAAGCTCGCCGACCGGCAGGTCCGCATGATCGCCATGCGGGCGGGCGACATGACCCCGGCGGTGCGCCGCCAGGTGCTGCAGATGCTCGACATCCTGGGCGAGCCGACCGCTGACGGCACGCCGCCCACGCCGGAAAAGGTGCGTGCCGAGGACGACACGACCGAAAGTGGATAGTCCACCGGTTAGACAGCGCCGGGCCTTGTCGTTTAAGTTGGTCGTACGGCGCCGTTGCGAGTTCTTCCCCCGTGGAATTCGCAGCGGCGCCTCTTTGCGTTCACCGCACCCTAGTAACCGATGTGGAACGTCGCGTCCTGCTTGTCGGTGCCCGGCGAGCTGCTGGTGATCGGGTCGATCCGCAGCACGTAGCCGCTGTGCCGCACGTAGCGGTCCGGGAAGTTGTGCGAGCGCAGCGACGTCCAGCCGGCGTCGGCCCAGCCCGCGACCCGGTGGAAGGTGGCGTCGGCCTTGAAACCGCTGGTCCCGTCGTTGGCGTTGAGCACCAGCGCGTAATTCGCGTGCCGCAGGTAGCGATCGGGATAGTTCACCGACCGCAGCGACACCCCGGCCGGGTCGGCCAGGCCGGGCACGAGCGTCCACAGCTGATCCTGGTACGGGTCGAACGGATACGCGTCGATGCGTCCCACCCCGTCGGCGTGCCGGACGTAGCGGTCCGGGAAGTTGTACGACTTGAGCCGGTTCCAGGACGGCGTGCCCCAGGTGCCGGTGAGCCCGGACAGCTCGGCCGCGGTGATCGCGGTGATGCCCAGGTGCTTGGAGTTCAGCGGCTGGGTGTACGCGCGGTCGTTGAGCAGGCTCCACGAGCCGGCCGCGACGTCACCGCTCTGCCAGCAGTAGAACCGGCCGTTCGGGCTCCAGGTGTCGCCCCACATGTACCAGACGTTCGCACTGGTGGACTTGACGATCTGCGGGGCCTCCACGCCGCGGCCGGGGCCGATCGCGCCGGTGTAGACGCTGAAGCTGCCCGGGTTGAGCGAGGTGGACCGGGCGCCCAGCAGCGTGCTGTTGGTGTTGTTCTTGTAGTACATGTAGGTGACGCCGCCGACCGTGACGAAGTTGCCGTCGATGGCGTCGTAGCCGGGGTCGAAGAAGACCTGCGGCGCCGAGGCGGTGACGAAGTCGGCGGTGTAGGAGACCATCAGCACGTTGTGCCCGTTGACCACGGCGGAGAAGACGACGGCGTAGCGGCCGCGGGCGGCGTCCCAGAAGGCCTCCGGGGCCCAGGCGTGGGTGGCCAGCGAGTGCACCTTGAGCAGCCGGTAGTCGCGGAAGCTGCGCAGGTCCGGGGAGTCCCAGACGTGCAGGTACTGGCTCTGGTAGGACCAGTTCGTGCCGTTGAGGTCGGTGGCCAGCACGGTGAACGTGCCGTCCTGTCTGCGCAGGATGAACGGGTCGCGCAGCCCGCCGCTGCCCGCGGTCGGCGTCGCGACCGGCCGGTTCTGGTTGAGCGGGGTCCAGGCGAGGCCGTCGTTGCTGACCGCGAGGTGCAGGTTGTAACTGGCGGCGCTCATCGACGGCGACTCCGTGAAGTAGGCCATCGCGTAGCCGGCGTAGGTGGCGGCCTGGGCGGCGCCGGGCCGGATCAGGGCACCCGCGGCGGCGCTCGCCCCCAGCGCGGACAGCAGAGTACGACGTCTCACGAGCACCTCACAGGCTATTGTGAACGGTAACATTGACGTTAACGAATGATTCCGGTCTCGTGGCGCGATTGTCAAGAAGTCGCTATCGACGTGCGGGCGCGCACGTGCCAGAGTGAGCGCCCATGGAGATCGTGAACAATTCCCATGTTCGCCGATCGGGCCACGGATGACGGCTGCCGAACCCTCCGGTGGCACCCGGGCCCGGTGGATCGGCGCGGGCTACGCGGCGCAGGGCCTCGGGTACGCCGCGGTCGTCACCGCGCTGCCGATGTTCAAGGAGCGCCAAGGCCTCGACGACGCCCTGGTCTCGGCGATCCTGCTGCTCGTGGTGGTCGCGGCGGCCGGCGGCTCGCTGGCCGCCGACGCGGTCGCCGCCCGGTGGGGCAGCCGCTTCGCCCTGGCCGGCGGGCTGGTGACGATCGGCGTCGCGCTCGGCCTGACCACCTTCCACACCCCGACGGCTGTGTTCGTCGCCGTCCTCATCGTGTACGGCGTGGGCCTGGGCACCGTCGACGCCTCGCTGAGCATGCAGGGTGTGCTCGTCCAGGCCCGGCTGGGCCGCAGCGTGATGAACAGGCTCTTCGCCGCCTACACCGCCGCCGCCTTCATCGCCGCGCTGCTGATGTCGGCCTTCGTCGCGAGCGGGGCCGGCGCCGGCGTGGCGGTGGGCGTCGCGGGCGGGTTCGCCGTCCTGATCGCGCTGGCCGGCTGGCGCGGGTACGAGCCCGCGCGCACCGTCATGCCCGACCTGACCGGGCACCGCCATCCGCGCGACGGCAGCCGGCGGGTGGTGCTCATCTGCGGTGCGCTGATCTTCACCGCGTTCCTGGCCGACTCGGCCGTCAGCACCTGGAGCTCGGTGTACCTGCACGACTCGCTGCTGGCCGCGGACTCCGTCGCGCCGCTGGGCTACGCGGCGTACCAGGTCGCGGTGCTGGTCTCCCGGCTGGCCGGCGACCACGTCGTCCCCCGCACCGGCGTGGTCGCCGCCGCGGGCGCCTCCCTGCTGGTCTGCGCGGTGGGCTGCGGCCTGGTCGTCGCGGTCCCGTCGGTCGCGGTGGCCGTCGCCGGCTTCGCCCTCACCGGCCTCGGGGTGGGCGTGCTGGTGCCGCTGGCGTTCAGCGCCGCCGGGCACGCCGTGCCCGGCAACAGCGACGAGGTGATCGCCCGGGTCAACCTGTTCAACTACGGCGGCGCGCTGATCGGCGCGGTGCTGCTCGGCCTGCTGTCCGAGCCGGTCGGACTGCGGATCGCGTTCCTCGTCCCCGTGCTGGGACTGCTGCTCACCCTGCCGGTGGTCCGGCAGCTGCGGCGGCTCACCGCCACGGCGCCCTCCCCGGCGGTGCCGTGACGGACCGGACGGGGCACGGCATCAGGCCGGCACGAAGCGTACGGCGTCGGCGACGACGTAGCCCGTGGTCGACTCCGTCCGGATCAGCACACTTCCGGTACTGCCGGCGGCGAAGGTGAACGTGCCCAGCGACACCCATTGACCACCGGACACCCGCTGGTCGACGGTCCGGGTCGTGGTGCCGCCGCTGTGCACGACGTCGACCGGCACGTTGCCCGCCCGGTTCTCGTGCGCGGTCCACCGCAGATACACCGCGTAGCTGCCGGCGGCGGGCAGGGCCGGCGTGAACCGCAGCCGGTTGACCCCCTTGGCCGTGTTGCCGTCGTGCTCGTAGTCGGGGCCGTAGAAGCCGCCGGTCGCGGTGCTGCGGACCCAGACGCCGGCGCGGGTCACGCCGGACGTGGCGGCGTTGTCGACGATGACCTCGCCGGTGCCGGTCAGCGGCCACCGCAGCAACTGGCCGTCCTGGCGCAGCCGGGCCTCGAGGGCGGGATAGCTCAGCTGCTGCACCGGAACCGCCGCGTCGATGGCGAGCACCGCCGCGGTCGCCGCCGACTGGGCCAGGATCATGAACACCGGTTCCATCCGGATCGACCCGTACGCGATGTGACTCGCCGCCAGGCACACCGGCACCAGCAGGTTCGGGCACTGGGCCGGGTCCGGCACGATCGAGCGGTAGCTGATCGGGAACGGTCCCGGCACGCCGGTCTGCACGTCGCCCTCGTTGCGGACCGCGCCGCCGACCACGACCCGCTGACAGTTGTGCGAGTCCATGGTGTAGCTGGCCAGCCCGACCGGATCACCGGCGCGCGCCGACCCCCGGCAGTCCCGTTCGGTCATCACGTAGGCCGACCGCATCCGCCGCGCCTCCCGGACGTAGAGCTGCGGCGGCCACCCGCCCGAGGCGGTGAACTCGTCGACCGGCAGCCCCCAGGACGCCGCCGCGGTGCGGATCGAGGCGGGCAGCCCCGGATCGTTGGCGAGGAACCACATCAGGCCCTGCTGGTACGTCCGGTGCTCGGCGACGATCGTCTCCCGCGCGGCCGGCCCGGCCGTGGGATAGGCGTAGTTGCGCCCGATGAAGTCGGTCGAGACCGCCCCGTTGTTGTTGGAGTCGGTCTTGCCGCCGCCGACACTCTGCGTGGTGAAGAACGGCCCGGTGTAGCCGGCGGCGACGTACCGCCGGAGCAGCTCGTACTCGGCCGGGTCGTACCCGGCCGGCTTCGGGAACGGGATGCGGCCGGCGTCGCGGGTCAGGCACATCCGGAAGTTGTACGCCTGGATCCGGTCGTCGGTGGTGCCGTTCGGGGCCACCGGGCTCGCCGAGACGCCCGGCAGCAGCCCACTGCCCGGGTTGCCGGCGACCACGTACGGATCGACGGGCCGGTCGAACTGGTGCTTGTCCCGCAGCTGCACGCCGTTGATCGTCTCGCCGTACTCGGTGTTCGCCTCCCGGCCGAGCGTCCAGCTGACCCCGGCCCGGTCCATCAGGTCACCCTCGTAGCCGGCGTCGACGTACATCAGTCCCCGGAACACCTGGCCGTTGTCGGTCACCAGCTCGGTGATCCGGGCCCCCGCGCGGGTGACCGAGCTCAGCCGGGCCCCGAGGTAGACGGGCACCCCGGCCTCGGCCAGCAGGTCGTCCAGCACCGCGCGGGCCACGTGCGGCTCGAAGGTGAACCGGGCCGGGGAGGTGGGAGTGACGACCGTGCCGTTGTACTTCGCGTACACCCGGCGGTAGAACTCCCCGGCGATGCCGCCGATGGATTCCTTGACGCCGCTGTCGGTGAAGCCCAGACCGCCGGTGGTGAGGCCGCCGAGGTGGGTGCCGGGCTCGACGACCACGGCGGTGCGGCCCATCCGCCGGGCCTGGACCGCGGCGACCAGACCGGCCGCGGTGCCGCCGTAGACGACCAGGTCGGCCTGCACGGCGGCGGCCGCGAGGGCGGGCAGGGCCGGTGCGGCCGCGGTGACCACCAGGGTCGCGCCGCCGATCCGCAGGAGGTGACGCCGGCTGAGGTGAGCTGACATGGCGGGGCGCCTCCCTGGTAGCGGAACCCCGTCATCCTCATCAGCCGCCGAGTCCAGTGTCAACGGTCGGTGGACGGACCGGAAATCGCCTCGCGGCGCCCCGGCCGGTGTGTGATCGTGACCGGATGCCACAACCGATCCTCCGGACCGAGCGGCTCATGCTCGTCCCCCTGGCCGACCGGCACCTCGAGCAGGAGGTCCAGCTCGACTCGGACCCGGAGGTGCTGCGCTACATCGTCGGCCGGGCACGGTCGCGCGAGGAGGTCGTCGCCGCCCACGCCGAGCGGATGGCGCTGGGACGCAAGGTGGACGGGCTGGGGTACTGGATGGCGTACCGGTCCCCGGGCGACGAGGACGAGTTCGTCGGGCTCATGATGCTGCCGCCGGCGCACGGTCCCGACCAGCCCGACGACCCGGCCGTCGCCGAGCTCGGCTACCGCCTGCTGCGCCGCCACTGGCGGCAGGGCCTGGCCAGCGAGGCGTCCCGGGCGTTGCTGGCCCACGCTTTCGAGACCGTCGGGCAGGCCCGGGTGATCGCGCAGACCATGGCGGTGAACGCCGGGTCCCGGGGTGTGATGGCCGCCGTCGGCCTGCGCCACGTAAGGACGTTCTTCCCGGTCTGGGACGACCCGCTACCGGGGGCGGAGCTGGGCGAGGTCGAGTACGAGATGACCCGGGAGATGTGGGCGGAGCGCAATACCGATTCCGGGTGACCCGGGCCGGCTGCGCCGGGCCCTATGCTCGGGATCAACCGGCCCGGTGGGCGGGCCGCCGGGACGAAGGCGGACCCTGTGTCGACACCGGTTCTCGACCTGTACGGCGATGAGTTCCGCTCCCGGCCGCACGAGGTGCTGGCCGCCCTGCGCGAGCAGAGCTGGTGGGCCGAGTCCCCGGTCGGCCCGGCCGTGCTGCGCCACGAGCCGGTGCAGACGTTGCTGGGGATGCGTCAGCTGCGGACCCCCGGAGTGGATTTCCTGGCGCTGCAGGGCATCACCGACGGGCCGCTGGTCGAGACGATGCGCAGCTTCCTGCTCAACGCCGACGGCGAGGACCATCAGCGGCTGCGCCGGCTGGTGAGCAAGGCCTTCACGGTACGGCGGGTGCAGGACTTCCGCCCGGCCGTGCAGGCGTGCGCCGATGAGCTGATCGCCGCCCTGTCCTTGACCGACGGGGTGGACTTCGTGGCCGCGTTCGCCGAGCCGTACAGCCTGCGGGTGGTGTGCGAGTTCATCGGCATCCCGGAGGGCGACAGCGCGCAGGTCAACCGGTGGGCACACGACGCCGGGCTCATCTTCGGCTTCAGCGTGGCCGAGCACGCCGGGCGCATCGAGTCCGCCGTGCGCAGCCTCAACCTGTTCATCGACGGTCTGATCGAGGCGCGCCGCCGCGAGCCGGGCCCGGACCTGCTGAGCGCGCTGATCCTGGCCGAGGAGTCCGGCGAACTGCTCAGCGACGCCGAGCTGCGCGCCATGGTCATCACGATGCTGTCCGCCGGCCAGGGCACGGTGCAGTTCCAGCTGGCCCAGGCGATCGACACCTTCATCGCGTACCCGGACCAGTGGAGCCTGCTGGCCGACCGGCCGGAGCTGGCCGCGAACGCCGCCGAGGAGGTCGTCCGGTTCTGCCCGTCGGCGCTGCTGGGCGTGCCGCGGATCGCCAAGTCCGACGTGGAGCTGCACGGCACGGTCTTCCCGGCCGGGACGTGCCTGCTGCCGATCACCGGATCCGCCAACCGCGACAGCGCCGTCTTCGCTCGCGCCGGCACCTTCGACATCCGCCGCGAGCCCGCCGGACAGCTCACCTTCGGCGGCGGGATCCACTACTGCCTGGGCGCGGCGCTGGCCCGGGTGGAACTGCAGGAGGCACTCCCCCGGCTCGCCGCCGCCCTGCCCGGCCTGACCTCGGCCGGCCAGGCGGAATGGCTCGCCCCCACCGAGGCCGTCTACGGCCCGGTACGCCTGCCAGTGCGCTTCCGCCCGGTTCAAACGTGACGGATGTCAGCAGTTTCCCCTCCCGCATCTCACCGTGACCTGATGACAGCGCTCACTACACCGGCTCCCTCCACCCGCCGAGACTGAGAGGCAAGCAAGCACACGGAGCGGTACGAGGGGAGCCGGGCGATGGACAAGCACTACGAACGGTTCTGTGTCACCGATCCGTACTTCTACGACTCCCTGACCAGTGCCCGGCCCGAGGCGACCTGGTTCGCCGCGGCCCGGCGCCCGGTGCCCGAGGGCTGGCAGCGCGAGACCCTCGACGACTGGCTGATCTACGGACCGGCCGGTGGCGAGCTGCCCGAGCAGGGCTGGAAGATCCACATCTCCGCCTGTCTGGACAACGCCGAGCGGATCCTCGACCAGGTCTTCGGCTACTGCCGGGAGCGCGGGCTGCCGTTCAAGTTCATCCACGGCCGGGCGGCGCTGCTGATGCGCAACGCCAAGTACGCCCGCCGCGGCACCAGCGGCAAGTTCATCACCGTCTACCCGCGCGACGACGCCGAGCTCGAGGTCGCCTGCAAGGAGCTCAGCGAGCTGCTCGACGGCGAGCCGGGCCCGTACATCCTCAGTGACCTGCGCCTGGGCGACGGGCCGGTGCACGTGCGCTACGGCGGTTTCGCGGCCCGCTACTGCGTCGCCGACGGGGTGGTCGAGCCGGCCATCGCCGATCCGTCCGGCACGCTGGTGCCCGACCGGCGCGACCCAATCTTCCGGACCCCGGAGTGGGTGACGCTGCCACCGTTCCTGGGCGCGCATCTGGCCGCCCGCAACGCCACGACCGTGGTCGACCTGCCGTACTCCATCGAGGAGGTCATCCACTTCTCCAACGGTGGCGGCCTCTACCGCGGCACCGACACCCGCACCGGCGAGCCCGTCGTTCTCAAGGAGGCGCGGCCGCACGCCGGCCTCGACGCCGACGGCGTGGACGCGATCGCGCGGCTCGGCCGGGAGCAGGAGGCGCTGGAGCGGCTGTCCGACCTCGCCACCGTGCCGCGGGTGCACGACCGGTTCCGGCTGGGCGAGCACGAGTTCCTGGCCCTGGAGTACATCGACGCCCAACCGCTCAACAAGCTGCTGGTCGACCGCTACCCGCTGATCGACCCGGATGCGACCGCCGAGGACTACCGCGCGTACACCCGGTGGGCGCTGCACATCTACCGGCAGATCGAGCGGACCGTCGACACGATCCACGAGCGCGGCCTGGTCTACGGCGACCTGCACCTGTTCAACGTGCTGGTGCGCACCGAGGGCCCGGACGCCGACACAGCGGTGCTCATCGACTTCGAGGTCGCCGGCCCGGCCGACGGCTATCGCCGGCCCGGCCTGCGCAACCAGGGCTTCGCGGCGCCCCGCGGGGTCACCGGCACCGACGTCGACCGGTACGCCCTGGCCTGCCTGCGGCTCGCCCTGTTCCTGCCCCTGACCGCGATGCTGCGGCTGGCGCCGGAGAAGGCCCGTGACTTCGCCGCCGTGATCGCCGAGCACTTCGAGGTGCCGGAGGAGTTCCTGAGCGAGGCGGTCGCCACCATCACCGCCCGGCCGGCCGCGCCGCACGGCAGCACCCAGCTCCACGCGGACATGTCCGTGCCGGCCATGATGCACCGGCTCACCGACGCCATCGTGGACAGCGCCACCCCGCAACGCGACGACCGGCTGTTCCCGGGCGACATCGAGCAGTTCCACTCCGGGGGGCTGAATCTCGCGTACGGCGCCGCCGGGGTGCTGCACGCCCTCGCCGTCACCGGCGCCGGCCCGTTCCCCGGCTTCGAGGAGTGGCTGGTCCGGCGTGCGCTGCACCCGCAGTCCGGCTCCCGGCTCGGCCTCTACGACGGGCTGCACGGCGTGGCGTACGTCCTGCACGAGCTGGACCGCCGCCAGGAGGCCCTCGACGTGGTCGAACGCTGCCTCGGCGAGCAGTGGGAGCAGCTGGGCCCCGACCTGATGAGCGGCCTCGCCGGGATCGGCCTCAACCTGCTGCACCTGGCCCAGGCCACCGGCGAGACGGCCCTGCACGACGCCGCCCGGCGCGCCACCGACCTGGTGTCCGCACGGCTGGCGGAGCTCGCCACCGATGAGCCACCGGCCGGCGACCTGGCCGTCAGCGGCGGACGGCAGCCCCGCGCCGGCCTCACCCACGGCTGGACCGGCCCCGCCCTGCTGTTCCTGCGGATGTACGAGCGCACCGGCGACCCCACCCTGCTGGACCGGGCCGTGACAGCGCTGCGCCAGGACCTGCACCGGTGCGTCGTGCGCCCCGACGGCGCGCTGGAGGTCAACGAGGGCTGGCGCACCATGCCCTACCTGGCCCAGGGCAGCGTGGGCATCGGCATCGTCCTCGACCAGGTCCTGGCCCACCGCGCCGACGAAGGTCTGGCCCGGGCCGGCGCCGCGATCAGCCTCGCCGCCCGGTCCCCGTTCTACGCCCAGGCCGGCCTGTTCGCCGGGCGCGCCGGGATCATCCGCTACCTCGCCGGCCACGACCGCGACGACGACCGGCTGGCCCTTCAGCTGCGCAACCTGTCCTGGCACTCGGTCCCGTTCCGCGGTCTCGCCTTCCCCGGCGACCAGCTGCTGCGGCTCTCCATGGACCTGGCCACCGGATCCGCCGGCGTGCTGCTGGCGCTCGGCGCGGCCCGCCACCACCCGGGCGCGGACCTGCCCTTCCTCACCCCCGCCGCCGGATCCCCGCGACCGGCCGGCACCTGATGACTTCCGCCCGTCCGGGCGGGGAGAACGCAACACCGAGCAAGGAGGAGAACGACCATGGCACTTCTCGACCTGCAGGGAATGGAACTGTCCACCGAGGCGAAGAACGCCGGGGGCGGCGGCGGCAGCCGGGCGAGCCTGCTGCTCTGTGGCGACAGCTCGCTGAGCGTCACGACCTGTAACTGACCGGCAGTCCTGAGCGCGGCCCCGGACCGGGACACCATCCTGGTTCCGGGGCCGCTCCCGTCGTACCGACTTTCAGGAGGCGTGATGTCCGCGGTGACCGGTGACCGGGTGCTCATCCGGGCCGTCCGGCACGGTGGCCCCTGGGTCGCCGTGCTGGTGCTGGCGGCCCTGGCCGTCGCCGCGGCGGATCTGCTGCTCCCGGCCGCGCTCGGCGCCGCCGTCGACGCGGCCCTGACCCCCGGGGCCCGGCCCGGCCGCTGGATCGCCGCGGCCGTCGCCCTGATCGTCGTCATCGCCGTCGCCGAGATCCTCACCGGCCTCGCGGCCGGTCTGAGCACCGCGCGGGCCACCGCCCGGCTGCGGCACACCCTGGTCCGGCACGTGTTCGCGCTCGCTCCCGGCGCCGCCCGCAAGCACCCGGCCGGCGACCTGGTGAGCCGCCTGGTGGGCCAGGTGCCCAGCGCCGCCGGCGCCGGCGCGGCCGTGGCCCTGGCCGGTACGGCTCTGGTGCCGCCGCTGGGCAGCCTGGTCGCTCTCACCCTCATCGACCCGTGGCTGGGCGCCACCTTCGTCACCGGCCTGCTCGTGCTGACGCTGCTGCTGCGCACGTACGTCGTCGACACGGCCGACGCGACCACCCGCTACCAGCGCACCCAGAGCGACATCGCCGCCCGGCTGACCGAGGCGCTGACCGGCGCCCGCACCATCAGCGCGGCCGGCACGGTGGAGGCGGAGATCCGGCGGGTGCTGCGGCCGCTGCCCGACCTCGGCCGGCACGGCGCCCACACCTGGGACGCGATCGGCCGGGCCGCCGCGCAGGGCGTCCTGCTGGCGCCGCTGATGCAACTGGCCGTCGTCGGCGTCGCGGGCCTCGCACTCAGCGCCGGCCGCCTGACCCCGGGCGCGGTGCTGGCCGCCCTGCAGTACGTCGCGCTGGGCGCCGGGCTCGGCGGGGTGGTCGGTGTGCTGGGCCGGATCGCCCGCAGCCGGGCCGGCTGCCGCCGCACCGCCGAGATCCTGGCCGAACCCCTCCAGCAGTACGGCGGCCAGGACCTGCCCGCCGGCCACGGCCGCCTGGAGCTGCGCGGCGTCACCGTCCACCATCCGGCCGGCGTGGACCACCCGCCCGTGCTCGACCACCTCGACCTGGTGATCCCGGCGGGCGCCACCGTGGCGGTCGTCGGGCCGTCCGGGGCGGGCAAGTCCACCCTGGCCGGGGCCTGCGGGCGGCTCCTCGACCCGGACGAGGGTGAAGTGCTCCTCGACGGGGTGCCGCTGCCCCTGATCCACCACGACGCCCTGCGCCGCGCGATCGGGCACGCCTTCGCCCGGCCCGTCCTCGTCGGGGCGACCGTCGGCTCCGCCGTCGCCCTGGGCCCCGGCTCCCCCACCGGGCACCGGATCCGCGCCGCCGCCCAGGCCGCCCGCGTGGACACGGTCGTCGAACGTCTCCCCGACGGCTACGACACCCGCCTCGCCGGCACACCGCTGTCCGGGGGCGAGGTGCAGCGGCTGGGCATCGCCCGCTCGCTGGGGGCGGAACGGCTGCTGGTGCTGGACGATGCCACCTCCAGCCTGGACACCGTGACCGAGTACGAGGTCGGGCGGGCGTTGCTGGACGCGGCTGATCGCCGTACCCGGGTGGTCGTCACCCACCGGGTCGCCACCGCCGCCCGGGCCGACCAGGTCGCCTGGCTCGACCACGGCCGGCTCCGCGGCTACGCGGAGCACCGGGTCCTCTGGCAGGACCGGGACTACCGGGAGCTGTTCGCCGGAGCGGACCGATGAGGTATCTGCTGCGGTTCCTGCGCCGCCACCCCGCCCCGCTGGCCCGGCTCGCCTGGTGGTCGGCCGTCGAGGCGGTGCCCGCCGTGCTGTCCGGGCAGGTCGTCGCCCGCGCCGTCGATCGTGGCTTCCTGGCCGGCCACCCGCACACCGGCCTGGCCTGGCTGGGCCTGCTCGCGGCGGCGGTCATGCTCGGCGCGTACGGCACCCGCAACACCTACCGGTGCCTCGCCGGCCTGGCCGAGCCGCTGCGGGACGAGCTGGTGGCCCACGTCGTCGCCGGTGCGCTGCGCGGAGCCGCCGACCGCTCAGCCGTCGCCCGGCTCACCCACCAGGTCGAGATCGTCCGCGACACCTTCGCCGGCGCGGTCATGACGGTGCGCGGCTTCCTGTTCGCGGTGACCGGAGCCCTGCTGGGGCTGGCCGCCCTGGCCCCGCCGATCGCCCTGGCTGTCGTGGTGCCGATGCTGGCCGGCCTGACCTTGTTCGCCGTGTCCCTGCCGGCGATGGTGGCCCGGCAGCGCGCGTACGTGGCCGCCGACGAGCAACTCGCCGACGAGGCCGGCTCGGCGTTCGCGGGCCTGCGGGACGTGGTCGCCTGCGGGGCGGAGAGCCGGATGACCGCGGCACTCGCCGTCCCGGTGGACGCGCAGGCGGCGACGGAACGCTCGGTCGTGCGCATGACCGCCGTACGCGGACTCAGCCTCGCCCTGGCCGGCTGGCTCCCGGTCGTCATCGTGCTGCTGGCGACACCGTCGCTGATCCGCGGCGGCCTCACCGCCGGCGCGGTCCTCGGCGCCCTGACCTACCTGCTGCACGGCGTGCAACCGGCCCTGAACACCCTGATCGGCGGCCTGGGCGGCGGAGGCGTACGGCTGACCGTGACCCTCGACCGCATCCTGCGAGCCGGCCGGCAGCCGGCACCCGCACCGGTCACCGCAGTGCGGCAGCCCACCGACGCCGGGGTGAGCCTGCGCAGCGTCACCTTCTCCTACAGCCGGCACGCCGAGCCGGTGGTCCGCGACCTCGACCTGACCGTCACCGACGGCGACCACCTGGCGATCGTCGGGCCCAGCGGCATCGGCAAGTCCACCCTGGTCGCGCTGCTGGCGGGCACCCTGCGACCCCGGCCGGGCGAGGCCCGGCTGGGCGGCGTCCCGATCGCGGAGCTGGACCCGCGCACCCTGGCCCGCCACCGGGTGCTCATCCCGCAGGAGGCGTACGTGTTCAGCGGCACGCTGCTGGACAACCTGCGCTACCTGCGCCCCGGCGCCGGCCGCCGCGACCTCGACCACGCGGTGACCGCCGTCGGCGCGGACGACCTGGTGGCCCGGCTCGGCGGCTACGAGGCGCCGATCACCCCCGACCTGATGTCGGCGGGCGAACGGCAGCTCGTCGCGCTGGCCCGGGCGTACCTGTCCCCGGCCCGGCTCGTCCTGCTGGACGAGGCCACGTGCCACCTCGACGCGGCCGGGGAGGCCCGTGCCGAACGGGCCTTCGCCGACCGCCCCGGCGCCCTGGTGGTGGTCGCCCACCGGGTCAGCTCCGCCGTACGGGCCCGCCGCATCCTGCTGCTGGACGGCGAGGAGGCGACTCTGGGCACGGACAGCTCGCTGCGGCTCAGCTCACCGCTGTACCGCGAGATCACCGGGCACTGGGACGCCGGGTCACCGGAACCAGCCCGCCTCCTCAGCCAGCCGGACAGCCTCCAGCCGGTTACGGGTGCCGGTCTTGCGAAGAATGGTGGAGATGTAGTTCCGGACGGTGCCCACCGTCAGATGCAGCTTCGCGGCGACCTCCTCCGAAGGCAGCCCTGAGGCGACGGCGTTGAGCACGTCCAGCTCCCGGGGCGACAGCGGACTGCGCGGAGCGGCCACCATGGCGACGGCCAGGCTCGCGTCGATCACCCGTTCACCCCCGGCCACCTGCCGGATACTCCGGACCAGCTCACACGGCGCGGCCTGGGTGCCGACCACCCCGCGTACCTGAACCTCCAGCGCGCGGCTGAGCCGCCCCGGAGCATCCGGCCCGGCCAGCACGAGCGTGGCGCAGCCCGGCAGCTCGGCGGTGAGCCGATCGACGGTGCGCAGCCCGTCATCGGCCAGCAGATCGACGCTGACCACAGCGACATCCGGAGGAACAGCGCGGGCCATGTCCAGCGCCTCATCGAGGCAGCCGAGAGCGGCGACCACCTCGAAGTCCTCCTCCAGCGACAACGTCACGGCGAGGGCGCCGCGGAGCAGGTTGACGGGTTCGACGAGCAGAATGCGGATCACGATGGCCTCCCAGCCAGGGTCAAAGCTTCGCGGTGGGAACGCCGGCAAGCGAGCGGGCTCGGCCACGGTGGCGGGCGGAGCACGGAAGCCGGCGGACGGCCGAGCGCGGGTCCTTCTGTGGACCGGCGTGGCCTGTTTCCTGTCCCCGGAGGGAGGGCGATCAGCTGGGAGGTCCGCTGTAGCGGACGGTCCGCCCGTGGGCGGTGAGGTCACCGGCTGCGGAGAGCCTGCCGGTGATGGTCTCGGGCCGCCAGGACGACGCGAGGGTGCCCATCGTCGGCGAGCCCGTGCCGCCGAAGTCGCGGGCGTGACCCGCGCCGGCGGAGTTGGCGGGCTGGTGCGGTGGGGTGGGCAGCGGGGTGGAGAGGGGTGCTGCCTGCGGCTTGGTGTTTCCGGCGCGGTCGACTGTGGTCGGGGTGGGTGCGTCACGCAGGTCGAGTGCGGGCATCGGGCCGGACGGCGACAGAGCCGGTGCCGGGTGGGCCGGGGTTCGGACGGGAGCGGCTTGATGTTGCGGCTCGGTGGTGGTGGCCTGCTCGTGCGCCGCGGGGGGCGTGGGGAGGTGGGGGCTTACCGGTGCAGCGGGCGCCGGTGGCAGCTCAGGTGCGAACGGCGGGGAAAGGTCGGGCGTTGGCGGGTAGTTGGGCAACGCGGATAGCGCGGGCAGGCCCGGCGCCGCAGGCAGCGCAGGCAAGGCGGGAAGCGCGGGCAGCGCAGGCAGCGCTGGCAGGCCCGGCGCCGCAGGCAGCACAGGCAAGGCGGGTAGCGCAGGCAACGCAGGCAATGCGGGGAGAGACGGCACGAGCGGCGATGCAGGCAAGGCCGGCAACGTCAGCGGACTGGGCAACGCGGCTCCCGCCGGCAGCACAGGCAAGGCCGGCAACGTCGGTAGGGCGGGCAACGCAGGCACCGCCGACACGGCCTGCGACGCAGGCAACGCGGGCAACGTCGGCGAGCTAGGCAACGCGGGCACCACCGGCACGGCCTGCGACGCAGGCACCGTCGACAGGGTGGGCAACCCGGGCAACGTCGGCACGGCCTGCGACGCAGGCATGGCGGACAACACGGGCGGGGTGGGTGTCGTGCTGACTGCCGGACGTTGCGGACCAGATGGCAGCGCCGGAATGGTCGGCGACGTGGGCAGCCCGGGATGCGAAGGCCGTGTGGAGTGCACCGGCGACACGGGCAGCTCCGGCAGCGCGGGCACGGACGGAAGGGCCGGCTCTACTTCCGGACGCGCTGGCGACTGAGGTTGGGCTTGGCGTGCCGGGGCGTTCGCGTCCGCAGGCGACCGGGGCACGTCGGGCAAGCCGGGAGCCGCCGGCATGTCGCGCGAAGCGGGCAGCGTGCGGGTGACCGGCCGCGCCGGCGATCGCGCTGGCCCAGATTCGACCGGCGAGCTTGGATCCCGTTCTGCCGAGGCAGGATCGGTCCGCCGCTCATCCGCCGAGGACTTCACCGGGTGGACAGTCGCCGTCACGTCAGTCTCATCCGGACGGCCACCGTCAGAGAGCGCTCGCCGACCGGTTTCGGACGGTCGACCCTTCTCCCCCGGACCCGGATCCTTCGCCTCATAAGAGCCGGAAGATGTGGCCTTGTGGCGGTCGACGTGCGCAGCGGTCCGATGCCCTGACGCGACGATCTTCCGGCCAGCCGCCTCCGCCCGCGCCGAAACCGGAGCCTTCGACGGGGTGGTCTTCCGGCCGTCGGCCCTCAACGCCGGAATCTTCCGCGGCTCAGCCTTGGCACCGCTGACGTCAGCCTTCACCTCTTCGGGAGCCGAGGCTTTCGGGCGATCCACGGAAATCGGAGCCTTCCGCACCCGGGAACCCGTCCCAGCAGAACCCTTGCGACCTTCCGCAGAATCCGCGGATTTACCCACATGGATCTTCGGAACAGAGATCACCGACCGCGGGCGGTCCTTTTTCGCATTGTCCGCGAGATCCCGGCCAACACCGGCCAGACCTTCCTTTCCGCCGCGATCACCACCATCCGTATCAGCACGGGCGGCGTGATCAAAAAGACTGAGAGCAAGGTACGCAGCGACGATCAACCCGACCATCACCAGCAGCCGGGAAATGCGCTGAGCTGCTGCTCCAGCGACATTCCGGCGCACCGCGAACCTCCCGCTCGATCATTTACCCGTGCCATCGATTCATTCTTACCCGCCAATCGCAAGCTAACACCGCGCCACCGTGACCGCAGAACTCGGCCGAATCGCGCTCACCCATTCGTGACACCCGGAAAGAATGCATCATGCCGCCCGGGAGAGACCGCGCAGTCTGCTGTGGAGCTCCGTCGTCTCCGGCGCCGGACGGGTGCCGACGTGGGTTTCGAGCAGCCGCGCCAGCTCCTCGTACTGGCGCAGCGCCCGTCCCCGATCCCCCCAGTGCGGCATAGCAGCGCATCAAGTTCGAGGTCAGCGCGGACAGCGACAACCCGACCCAGACCGCGGTCCGGTTCGGCGACATCAACCCGCAGTACCGGGAGAACTTCACCGTGTTCAGCGCGCAGCGCCTGTTCACGCCGATCGGCACGAACTGTACGACCGGTGGGGCACCCAGCTCTGGTGGCAGGCGGTGCCCAAGGGCACCACGGCCAACCGCAGCCTGTCCTTCCTCGGCGTCAAGACCACCGCCGACGTGTACGAGGTCCGCATCACCACCGGCAACGCCCCCTCGGCCACGCCGCGCGTCACACCACCACGCCGTCGATCTGCAGGGTCTGGACCGAGGCCGCCGGGAACGGGACGGTGATCCGCTTGTCCGCCACCCGCAGGTCCTGACGGGCGGTGTACCGGTCGGAGCCGCCCGGGACGGTGGACCAGCGCGGAACCATGCCGCCCGTGCCGCCGGTGGCCTGGCCGAAGCGGGACAGGTCGAACGTCAGGTTCTGGGCGGCGGCCGCGTTCAGCGCCACGATGACCAGGCGGCGGGCGGCCGCGTCGTAGCCGGCGATCGCGTGGTCCACGCCGAGGTCGATGATCCGCATGCCTGGGCGGATGTGCCGGGTGAACTGGGCGAGCGTGTAGTACTTCGTCTCGACCGCCCCGGCGGCGCCCGTGCCGCCGTTGTAGCGGATCGTGCCCCAGCCGGCCGACGGGTCCATCACCTGCCAGTAGCACCACGCCGTCGGGTGCAGCCAGCGCCAGTCCATGCACAGGTTGCGGGCCATGGCCAGGCCGGTGCCGTCGCTGTCGCCGTGCTCGGAGTTCCACAGCACCTTGTTGTCGGCGCGGACGGCGTTGTAGAGCAGGTCGCGGCGTGTGTCCGGGCCGTAGCCGTGCACGTTCACCTGCCGTACGAGTGCCTTGGTGGCACTGTCGAAACTGTTCCACGTCGCCCGGGCCGCGTCGAAGTTGGTCTCGTCCGACGCCGAGATCGTCACGCCGGTCAGGCCCTCCCGGTTCAGCTCGGTACGCAGGTGCCCCAGCACGCTGCGCTGGGTCTGCGCGTCGATGTGGCACCCCTCCTGGGTGCCGTCGGCGCGCCACCAGCCGGCGGAGGGCTCGTTGAACGGATCCACGGTCCGGAAACGCACGCCCCACCGCTCCTGGGCGTAGCGGGCGGTGACGGCGAGGTGATGGGCGTGCTGACGGTGGTTCCACGACTGCAGGTTCAGCCCGCCGCCGGCCGCCCCGGACGGGTTGTGGTTGCTGCACATCCACCACATCGGCGAGTTGGCGAACAGCTCGCTGATCGCGCCCCGCTGGGTCGCCTTGACCAGGGCGGCGCGCTGCTTGGCGTCCACGTTCCAGTTCCAGGCCGGCGAGGCCGGGTCCTCATTGGTGTAGTCGAGCCAGAATCCCTCGATCTGCTTGAAGCGCGGGATGTTCGGCGAGGCCACCATCCGCTCGCCGTTGATGGCGTTCCAGCTGCTGGCACCCAGGTTGTAGCGGGCGATGGTGAGGCCGAGACCGGGCAGCGTGGCGCCGTTGTACGACACGTTCTTCAGGGTGAAGAACAGGTCGGCGAAGTCGTCCCGGTCGCCGAAGACGTTCGCCCACCAGGCCAGCGACGTGCCCCAGCCCTCCCAGGCGCCGAAGTCGGCGCCGGGGTTGACGGCGATCGTGGCGTCGGCCCACGCCGGTCCCGCGCCGAGGGCGCCACCGGCGACGGCGAGCCCGGTCGCTCCCACGGCGGCGAGAACCGTCCTTCTTGTGGTCATGGAGTCCTCCCGAGAGTGGTCACAAGCCCCAGCCCCAGCGGATCTGGGCGAGGCCGGAGGCGTTGTTCACCGCGAGGCCGCTGCCGCTCTGCCGGGTCAGTGAGTAGGTGTCGCCGGTGCGCAGCCCGGGCCAGTAGACGATGCCCAGCTGCCGGGCCCGGGCCAGGTCCGTCGTGGCCGCGAGGTACGCGGTGAAGGCGTTCCCGTCCTGGTGTCCCGCGCTGTAGTTCAGCCCGGTGGTCATGGGCGAGCCGGCCTCGTCGATCACGGTCCGCGAGGAGTACGACCCGAGCCGGTTGCTGAGATTGGTGGTCCACGCGGCCCGGGTGGTGTCCGAGGCCCAGAAGCCGTAGAAGTGCAGCGACAACAGGGTGCCGTTGAGAGCGCTCGCCGCGCCGACGCCGGTCACGTTGTCGTTGTAGCCGGTGCCGCTGATCAGGACCCGTCCGCGCGGGATGCTTGCGTGCCGCGACAGCCAGGTGGAGCACAGCGACACCCACGCGCCGAGGCTGTAGCCGAACGGCTCGTTCATCGGCTCGAAGTAGACGGTGCCGCTGCCGCCGTAGTCGCCGGTGACCCGGTCCCACATGGTGTTCCACGCGGCGGGGTCGTCGACGTAGCCGTCCTTGTCCGCCTCCCAGTACGACAGGATGACCTTCATCCCGTGCCCGAGCGCCGAGTCGACGGCGCCCTTGTAGCGGGCCCACCAGTCGGAGTTGACACTCTGCGGGTTGATCGGCAGCCGGACGGTGTCGGCGCCGAGCTGCTGCTGGAAGCCGGTGATGACGCCGTCCGCCTTGGCCCGCACCGTGGCGTAGGAGTCGGCCGCGGTCAGGCCGCTGGGGATGACCCAGCCGTCGACGTAGTTGTCGCGCTGGTCCGCCCAGTTGACGCCGCGGAAGCCGTTGGTGGCCGCGGATGCCGGCGTGCACAGGGTCAGCAGCGACGCGGCGAGCGCCACGGCCGTGATCGCGCTGAGAAAAGCTCGTCGCAACTCGACTCCAGTGATCGAAGCTGGATGTTTACGCAAACACACACGACCGCCAGTAGCATCGATGCTGCTGAATGATTGCGCTAACATTTGCAGTGTGTCAAGAAGCCGTCCGGCGGCTGCTACCCGCGGGCCCGGTCCAGCTGTCCGGTTTTGTTCAGCGCGCGGGCGACCTCGATGAGCCTGCTGCTGGATTGCTGGCTGGCCCGGGCGAGCACGGAGAACGCCTGGTCGGCGGTCAGTCTGTGGCGCTCCATGAGAATGCCCTTGGCCTGCCCGATGATGTCGCGTGCGGCCGGGGCGTTGTTCATGTGATCCTGCAGCTGAGCGCCGGACATCGCCACGGCGGCGTGCGCGGCGAACAGCTCCTGAGGCCCCGGCCTGACGGCGATCATGGTGTCCGGCCGGACCAGTGTCCGGTCGCGTATCGCTCGACAAGGGCGTTGCCGATCGAGGCCAGATGGTCACCCACGCCCGGAGGGCCGGTCACCTCGAGCCATTCGATCAGCCCGGCCAGCTCGGCCGCGAGGGCGTACTCGTCGTAGCCGCGGATCACGACCTCGACGCGGCCGTCGGTCGTGGCCCCTCCGACCTCGAGCCGGTCGCCGAGCATCGCCCGGAGCAGGCCCATCCCGTCGGGTGTGCACACCGCCTGGATCTCCAGGGGCGTCCGCCGGCGATCGACCTCGTCGGCGATCTCGCGCCAGCTCCGGGCCAGATCGAAGTCCTCGGGCCGGTGCACAGGTTCGCCGGTCGGCTCGGCGGACGACACGCGGTCGATCCGGAAGGTCCGCCGGCCGGCCCCGGTGGCGGCGACGAGGTACCACACCGGACCCTTGGCGACGATGCCCAGCGGGTGCACGGTCCGCTCGGTCCGGGCGCCGTGGCCGTCGACGTACGCGAGCCGTACCTGGACACCGCGGATCACCGCGTCCTGGAGTTGGTCGAGCAGGCGCGGAGGCCGGGGCTCGATCCGGCTCGATCCCCACCGTTGCGGGTCCATGACGAACGACGACGCGGCCGCCTCGGCCTGCACCCGGAAGGGCTCCGGCAGGGCACGGACGAGCTTGCGCAGAGCCGCTTTCACCGTCGGCGTGGCCGCCGAGGCCGGGCCGGCCACCAGGAACAGGGCGCGGGCCTCACCCGCGGTCAGGCCGGACAGGTCGGTGCGGGCACCGCCGACGAGGCGCCAGCCGCCGCCCCGGCCCTGCGTCGAGTACACGGGCACCCCGGCCATGGCCAGGGCGTCGAGGTCGCGGCGGGCGGTGCGCTCGGAGATCTCCAGCTCCCGGGCGACCTCGGCCGCGGTCACGTGCTCGCGCTGTTGCAGCAGGAAGAGGATGGCCATCAGCCGGTCAGCTCGCACCCCGGGAACACTTCCACGAAAACCGGTCAGGAGGTGACCGGTTCTGGTCGGCACCATGGCGCCATGACCTCATCGACCAGTCCCACCCCATTTCCCGAGCCCACCATCGTTCCGGTCAACGGAGTTGAACTCGAAGTCTTCGAAGCCGGCCGGCACAATGCGGGACGGGCCATCGTTCTTTGTCACGGCTGGCCGGAGCATGCCTTCTCCTGGCGCCACCAGATGTCTGCCCTGGCCGCGGCGGGCTACCACGTCATCGTCCCGAACCAGCGGGGGTACGGGAACTCATCCCGTCCGGCCGAGGTGACCGACTACGACATCGCCCACCTGTCGGGTGATCTCGTCGCCCTCCTGGATCACTACGGGTACGAGGACGCCACCTTCGTCGGTCACGACTGGGGGGCCATGGTCGTCTGGGGACTGACCTTGTTGCATCCGCACCGGGTGAACGCGGTGATCAACCTGAGCTTGCCCTACCAGGAGCGCGGGGAACGGCCCTGGATCGAGGTCATGGAGGAATACCTCGGTGGCGACTTCTACTTCGTCCACTTCAATCGCCGGCCGGGCGTAGCGGACGCTGTGCTGGAGAAGAACACGTTCCGGTTCCTGCGCAACCTGTACCGCAAGAACGGGCCACTCGGAGCGCCGGCGCCGGGCATGGTGATGATCGATCTCGCCACCGCGGAGACGCCGACGGGCGACTCGTTGATGAGTGACAGTGAACTGGCTGTCTTCGTCTCCGCCTTCGAGACCTCAGGTTTCACCGGCAGCATCAACTGGTATCGGAACCTCGACCGTAACTGGCGCTTGCTGGCGGACGTGGACCCGATCATCCATCAGCCCGCGCTCATGATCTACGGCGACCGGGATGTGGTCCAGAGGTCGGAACGGCTGACGGAGTTCGTCCCCGACGTGGACGTGGTCAGCCTGGACTGCGGTCATTGGATCCAGCAGGAGAAGCCGGAGGAATTGAACCAGGTGATGCTGACGTGGCTGGCCCGGCAGGATGCCACCGCATCTGCTGCTCGTCGAGATCGCCGCTAGGCTTCGGGCCACCACGATCGGCGCTCCGCCGCGCCCCGACAGGAGCAACGTCATGAGCCACGTTCTGGATGCATCCCCGCTTCCGTTCCCCGTGACCGCCTCACATCCGGATGTGTGGCGGTACGACGACGCGGCCGGGGCGGTGGTCGCCGACGCCCCGGCTCACACCGACCTCTACATCAATCCCGGCGGTGCGGACGCCGCGGACGCCGCGGACGCCGAGACCCTGCTGAACGCCGCGACTCTGCTCGGGCTGCCACCCGGCGGCGACTTCCAGCTGAGCGCGCGGATCAGCGTCGACTTCCGGGCTCAGTACGACGCCGGGGTCCTGCTGCTGTGGGCCGACGAGAGGCACTGGGGGAAGTTCTGCTTCGAGCTCTCCCCGTCCTCGGCGCCCATGGTCGTCTCCGTGGTGACCCGGGACGTCTCCGACGATGCCAACGCCTTCACCGTGGATGGCCACGTCATCTGGCTGCGCGTCTCCCGCGTCGACCGGGCCTACGCCTACCACGCCTCGCTCGACGGCAAGACCTGGCAGCTGATCCGGGTGTTCCACCTCGGGGACGACCTTGCCGGCCACCGGATCGGCTTCGAAGCCCAGTCACCCACCGGCGACGGGTGCACCGTGACCTTCGACCAGGTCCGTTTCATCTCCGACCGCCTGGCGGAGTTGCGCGACGGCTCATGACCGCGTCCGCGACGAGCCCGGTGCGGTCATGAGGTCCTCCGCTCAGCACAGCATCCGCATCATTCGACCGGCGACCGGCCGGTCGCCCGGGGCGGCAGCGGGTGCGATCAAGGAGGCACCGGTGTAGACCAGGAGGGTCCGGCGACGAGGAGGTCGAGATGGCACCGATCCTGGCGGCACTGCCCATCCTGCTGGTGGCCGGGCTCGGGGTCGCGCCCGTCGCCCCCGCGACCGGGGCGGCGCCCGGGGCCCCCGGCGTCGATCAGCAGTACCTGCCGGCCGACAAGTCGGGGCTGCTCACCTCGCGGACGCGGGAGAGCAAGGTCTGGGCCACCGTGCAGCGCGAAGGCGGCCTGGGCGAGATCTTCTACCCGACGATCGGCGGGCCGAGCGCCCGCTCCCTGACCTTCGTCGTGACCGCCCGCGGCGGCCCAGCCCCGGCCGCCGTCCGCACCGAGCAGCTCGACGGCCTGCGCTTCCGCCAGACGTTCGACGGCTCCGGGTGGCGGCTCACCGCCGACTACACGACCGATCCCGTACGGTCGGCTGTCCTGGTCGACCTGTCGTTCGCCGGGCCGCGGGGTCATCGGCTGTTCGCTGTCTATGATCCGGCGCTGGGCAACACCCGGGCGGGCGACTCGGGGCGTACCTCCGGCGGGGCGTTGCTCGCCTCGGACGGCGCGGTGTCGAGTGCGCTCGTCGGCTCCTTCGCCGCCACGTCCAGCGGGTTCGCCGGGGTCAGCGACGGGATCACCGACCTGCGGGACGGGCGGATGGACTGGCGCTACTCGTCGGCCACGGCCGGCAATCTGGTGCAGACGGCCGCGCTGCGGGGGCGGCACACCACTCTCGCGCTCGGCTTCGCCGGCTCCGCCGCCGACGCGCTGACCACTGCACGGCGCTCTCTGCGGGACGGCTTCGGCACGGTCGCACGCTCTTACGCGTACGGCTGGAAGCGTTATCTGGCCGGCCTGAGCGTCCCGCCGCGGGTGTTGCGGGGCCCCGCGCCGCGGCAGCTCTACCGGACGTCCGCGATGGTTCTCGCGGCCTCCGAGGACAAGACCCACCCCGGGGCGTACGTCGCGGCGCCGGCCTCCCCGTGGGCGTTCGGCACCGACGACCCGTCCGGCCCGTACCATCTGGTGTGGTCGCGCGACCTCTACCAGATCGCCACCGGACTGATCGCCGCCGGAGACCGCGCCGGCGCGAACCGCGCCCTGGACTTCCTGTTCGGGGTGCAGCAGAAGGCGGACGGCTCGTTCCCGCAGAACTCCCAGGTGGACGGGACGCCGGTGTGGGGCGGCCTGCAGCTCGACGAAGTGGCGCTGCCGATCGTGCTCGCCTATCAGCTGCGTCGCGGGGACACCTGGCCGCACGTCAAGCGGGCGGCCGACTTCCTGCTCGCTTATCCCGGTGCGCCGTTCACACCGCAGGAACGCTGGGAGAACCAGTCGGGCTACTCGCCCAACACCATCGCCACGGCCATCGCCGGGCTGGTGTGTGCCGCATCCCTCGCACGCTCCCACGGTGACGCGGCGTCGAGCCGGCGATATCTGGCGACAGCCGACTCCTGGCGGGAAAAGGTCAAGGCGTGGACGGTGACGAGCACCGGCCCGTACTCGGCCCGGCCGTACTTCCTGCGCCTGACCAAGGACGGCAGACCGGACGCCGGCACCACGTACAGCATCGGCGACAGTGGACCGGTCGATGTGGACCAGCGCCGCGTGGTCGACCCCAGCTTCCTCGACCTGGTCCGCCTCGGCGTCCTGCCGCCGTCCGACCGCGACGTGGTGAACACCCTGGCCGTGGTGGACGCGCAGCTCGGCGTGGCCACCCCGCGGGGTTTCTTCTGGCACCGGGCCTCGTTCGACGGCTTCGGCGAGCAGCTCGACGGCAGCCAGTGGGAGTTCGACGAGCCGCCGGGGTCCCTGGTCTCCCGGGGCCGGGCCTGGCCCCTGCTCAGCGGCGAACGGGGCGAGTACGAGATCGCCGCCGGTGACCTGCGGGCGGCGGCCTCCCGGCTGGCCGCGATGACCCGGGCCACCGGGCCCGGCGGCATGCTCCCCGAGCAGGTGTGGGACCACACCGCCCCGGCGGGACGCGGCCGCTTCGAGCCGGGCACGCCCACGTTCTCGGCGACGCCGCTGGCCTGGACGCACGCGCAGTATCTGCGACTGGCCCGGGATCTGGCGGAGGGCCGGGTCGTGGAACAGCCTGCCGTGGTCGCCGACCGCTACCGGGGGCGGGGAACGACCGGTACCGTCCACCCCGGCGCTCGGGTCCCGCCGGAATAGCGGAACTACCCTCCTGGCCTGCTCCGTGCTCCTAGAGTGTGGCTGGGACCGGTCGTGCGGTCCTCCGAGGAGTGCCGGCAGAGGACGTCGTGGGCTGAGACCCACAGCCCGGGTGCCGGTCCCTCGGTCCGGGGATCGACCGGCAGGCTGGCCGAGTGTCCTCTCATGCCCGTCACAGTGCCTGCTCGGCCTGGTCTGCGGCTGACGGCACGCGGCCCAGGAGTCTGCCCGATGAGCGCCACAACGAGTCCTGCCTCCGGCCGGCATTTCGTCGCCGACCTCGGGGTCAACGTCAAGATCGTCACCGCGATCGCCGTCGCGGTCGGGGTCGCCGTCGTGGTGGGTGTGGTCGGCCTGACGGCGCTGAGCAATGCCAGTGAGTCCGCGCAGCTGCTCTACAGCAGCAACGTGACCGGGATCAAGGCCATGGGGCAGCTCGACGTGACGGTCAAGCAGGCCCGCTCGGACGTCGCCAACGTCGCGATCTCCCAGGACGACGCCACCGCCGACAAATACGTCGCCGCGTTCGCGGCCGACAAGCAGAAGTTCGACGCGGCGTACGGCGCGTACGACAGCAGCGGCCCCGCCGACCAGGCCGCGTTCGGCGACCTGCGGTCCAAGTGGCAGGCGTACGCGCAGGTCGTCGAGACCAAGCTCATCGGGCTGGGCAAGGCCGACGACCTGGCCGGCTACCAGAAGGTCCGCGACGCCGAGGTCGTCCCGCTGATGGACGGTATCGGGCAGGACGTCGACACGTTGGTGACCGAGGAGGACGCGAGCGCCGCCCAGGCTGCCGCGTCGGCCGAATCGGGTTACCGGTCCAGCCGCATCCAGTCGATTCTGCTGCTTGTCATCGGGTCGCTGCTCGCGCTCGGGCTGGGGCTGCTGGTCGCCCGCGGCATCGTGCGCTCATTGCAGCGGGTCAGGCAGGTCTGCGAGGCCCTGGCCGCGGGTGACCTCACTCGTACCAGCGGTCTCACGTCCCGCGACGAACCCGGCCGGATGGGCCAGGCTCTCGACGCCGCCGTGGTCAACCTGCGGGCGACGGTCGCGACGATCGACGGTTCGGCCACCTCGCTGGCCGGTGCGTCGGAGGAGATGTCGAGCACCGCGACGCAGATCGCCGCCTCCGCCGAGGAGACCTCCGCGCAGGCGCAGACGGTGTCCGCCGCGGCGGAGCAGATCTCCCGCAGCGTGGACACCGTCTCGGCCGGCAGTGAGGAGATGGGCGCCTCCATCCGGGAGATCGCGCAGAACGCCACCGAGGCCGCCCAGGTCGCCTCCCAGGCCGTCGCGGTCACGGCGGCGACCTCGGCCACGATGACCAAGCTCGGTGAGTCGTCGGCCGAGATCGGCAACGTCATCAAGGTGATCACCGCGATCGCCGAGCAGACCAACCTGCTCGCCCTCAACGCCACCATCGAGGCGGCCCGGGCCGGCGAGATGGGCAAGGGCTTCGCCGTGGTCGCCTCGGAGGTCAAGGATCTGGCTCAGGAGACCGCCCGGGCCACCGAGGACATCTCCCACCGGGTGGAGGCGATCCAGGCCGACACCACCGGGGCGGTGACCGCCATCGAGGAGATCACCCGGGTCATCGCCCGGATCAGTGACTTCCAGACGACCATCGCCTCGGCGGTGGAGGAGCAGACGGCCACCACCGCCGAGATGAACCGCAGCGTCAGCGAGGCGGCCACCGGCACCTCCGACATCGCACAGAACATCACCGGCGTGGCGGAGGCGGCCCGGCTGACCAGCGAGGGCGTGACCCAGTCGCAGCAGACCACCGCGGAGCTCGCCCGGTTGTCCAGCGACCTGAAGGCGCTGGTCACCAACTTCCGTTACTGAGCGAACGCGACGGCGACGTCGAGGACCCAGGTCACGCCGAAGCGGTCCTTGAGCATGCCGTAGAGCGGGCTCCACCCGGCCGGGCCCAGGTCCTGGACGATGGTCGCGCCGTCGGAGAGACCCTTCCAGTACGTGGTGAGCTCGGCCTCGTCCGTGCCCCGCACCGAGACGAAGACCGGCTTGTCGCCCGGGCTGTAGGTCTGGTTCCCCGGTACGTCGTACGCCATGACGTGGAAGCCGTTCGGGGCCTGGACCTGCCCCCACATGATCTGCCCGGCCTCGGCCGGGTCGGTGACGTTGTGCGCGTCGGCGTAGGTGAGCAGGACCGTCTGGCCGCCGAACACCGACTGGTAGAAGGTCAGTGCCTCCCGGGCGTCGCCGCGGAAGTTGAGGTGGGTCGTGGTGGTGACGCTCATGATGACTCCTGTCTCGGTTGCTTGAGACCAAGATTCGCAGCCGTAGGTGACAAGATGTGTCCTCTTCTCCGGGCAGAATCACTGTCATGCCGAAGACCTCCGCCCGCCTGCTGGCCCTGCTGTCGTTGCTGCAGACCCGCCGGGACTGGCCGGGCACCCTGCTGGCCGACCGGCTGGAGGTCAGCCTGCGTACCGTGCGCCGGGACGTCGACCGGCTCCGGGAGCTCGGCTATCCCATCGCCGCGGCGAAGGGACCCGACGGTGGCTACCGGCTGCGCGCCGGCACCGAACTGCCGCCGTTGCTGTTCGACGACGACCAGGCCGTCGCCCTCACGGTCGCCCTGCAGCTCGCCGCCTCCACCGCGGGCAGCGGTCTGGCCGAGGCGGCCGCCCGCGCGCTGACCACCATCCGGCAGGTCCTGCCCGCCCGGCTGCGGCACCGCGTCAGCGCGTTGCAGGTCACCGCGATCGAACGGCCTTCCGCCCGTCCCGCCACGCCGGTCGAGGGCGACGTGCTGCTGGCGATCAGCGCCGCCGTCCAAGCCCGGGAGGTGCTGCGCTTCGATTACGGTGTCGAGCAGGCCGACGGGCCCCCGCGCCGGGCCGAGCCGCACCACCTCGTCACCTGGGACGGCCGCTGGTATCTCGTCGCCTGGGACCTCGACCGCGCGGACTGGCGTACCTTCCGCGCCGACCGGATCGCTCTGCGCACCCCCAACGGGCCCCGGTTCACCCCGCGTGAGCTGCCCGGCGGGGACGTCGCCGGCTTTGTCATCAGCAAGTTCCGTGGTTCCGGGGACACCTCCGGCGGCTGGCCCTGCCAGGGCACGGTGCTGCTCGACCGGCCGGCGGCCACCGTCGCGCTCTACAGCCGTGACGGCGTCGTCGAGGAGGCCGGGACCGGCCGCTGCCGGCTCACCCTCGGATCGTGGTCCTGGCCGAGCCTCGCCGCCGCCGTCGCCCGGTTCGACGCCGACATCGAGGTCGTCGGTCCCGATGAACTGGCCGACGCGTTCGGTCAGCTCGCCCGGCGGCTGGCCCGGACCGCAGCCGCTTTCGACGCGGCGCACGACCGGCCGTCGTTATCCTGACGGCCGACGAGAGGGGGCCGGATGCGCCTGCGCGTGTTGACGATCAACGTGCAGAACGACGAGGGCGACCCGCGCCGGACCCGCCTGCTCCATCAGGAGATCCGGCGCCTGGCGCCCGATCTGGTGGCTTTGCAGGAGGTCTGCTACCCCGCCCGGCGTGACCAGCTCGCCGAGCTGGTCGCCGGCACCGGGCTGCACACCACCCACCAGGCCGCCGTGCTCGACCGGCTGCCGCCGGACGGTGACCGGTACGGCGGAACAGCGATCGCCACCCGCCGGCCCCACCGGATCCTCGAGGTCCTGGAGAACCGGACCGGTGACGTCCACTGGTGGACGCTGGCCGTGTCGGTTCCGGTGCCGCCGCTGGGCGAGCAGGTGTTCATCGTGCCCACCACGCCGTGGCGGCTGGACGCCGAGGCCGCCCGGGAGCGTCAGGCCGTCGAGATCACCGAGCTCGACGCCCGGCACCGGGCGGAGCTGCCGACGATCATCGCCGGTGACCTCAACGCCGGCCCGGACGCGTCGAGCATCCGCTACCTGAGCGGGCTGCAGGCCCTGCACGGGCACAGCGCGCACTATCACGACGCCTGGGCCGTGGCCGGTGACGGGCCCGGCCACACCTGGACAGTGGACAATCCCCTGGCCGCCGCCGAGATCGAACGGGTGATCGGCCAGCCCGGTCACCGCCGGCGGATCGACTACGTGTTCGTCGGCTCCGCGCACGCCCATCCGCGGGCCCGCGCCCGGATCGTGGCAGCGCGGCTGATCGCCGACCACCCGGTGGACGGGGTCTGGCTCAGCGACCATGCCGGCGTGGTGGCCGACCTCGACGTCGAGATCCTCGCGTCGTCGTGACGGCCGGGCACTCCCCGGCGGGACCATCGGCCCTGGTCCGCGGGTGAGGCGCGATGCCATGCTCCCATCGACCGGCGGTGATGCGGCCACCGCCCCGCTCGAACCGGGAGGCACCCATGATCGCCCAGGTCGGAGACCGGATCCGCGTCGGCGTCATCATGGCACTACGGCACGCCGACGGCACCCCGCCGTACGAGGTACGGTGGCTCGACGACGGGCATGTCGGCCTGATTCTCCCGGGTCCGGAGACCCCCATCGAGCACCCGAAGCGGCCGGCATGAACAGCGGGCGCGCACGCCCGGATGCTCGATGCCCGATCCGTCCCGGGGAGCCCTGCACGTTGTGCGAGATGGGCGCCACCGGGCCGCGGGACTGCCCGCTGGTGTGGCTGGTGATGACCGACGACGAATTGCGGGCCGGCGTGCACGCCGCCGCGGTACGCCACCGCGCCGCCACGAGCCACCCGGCGCCGCGGTAGCTCGACCGGACCCGCCGGGCCGCACGGCCACTGGGCGGAACGCGAGGATGCGGAGGCCATCGATGACGCCGCGCGACAACCATGGCGCGACCCGCCTCGACCACGGAGCCGCGGCCGGCGCACTGCACCGGATCCTGGCCCCACGCTCGATCGCGGTCGTCGGCGCGGGACGACGACGCGGCGGTGCCGGACACGAGACGGTACGGGCGCTCCGCGACTACGGCTTCTCGGGCCGGCTCCATGCGGTCAACGGTTCCGGGCGCCCGGTGTGCGGTGTGCTCGCCCACCGCGCCGTCACCGACCTGCCCGGACCCGTCGACCTGCTGGTGGCCGCCGTGGCCACCGACGACATCGCGGACGTCCTGACCGACGCGGGCGGGCTCGGCGTCCGCGGCGCCGTCCTGCTCGGCACCGGCCCGCCCGGCGGCGATCCATGGGGCGAAGGACAGCGGCGGGAGATCCTCCGGATCGCCCGCCGGCACCACATCCGGCTGCTCGGCCCGGGCTGCCTCGGCGTCCTCAACACCGATCCACGCGTACGGCTCAACGCGAGCCTGTCGCCGCTGCGCCCGCCCAGCGGCGGCCTCGCCCTGGCGGTGCGCTCCGGCGCCGTCGGCATCACGCTGCTGGCCGACGCGGTACGCGAGCACTGCGGCATCTCGAGCCTCGTCTCGCTCGGCGACGCGATCGACCTCTCGGGCGGCGACCTGCTCGACTACTGGCTCGACGACCCGGCCACCCGCGCGGTCGCGCTGTCGCCCGACGCGTTCAGCGACCCGGCCGGCTTCGCGCGGGCCGCCTGGTTCCTGAGCCGGCGCAAACCCGTGCTGGCGATCACCGGCGCCGCTGATCCCGTACGGGAAGAGCTGCTCGCCGAAGCCGGCGTCATCCGCACGTCGAGCGTCGGTGAAACGCTCGACACCGCCCGGCTCCTGGTCGACCAGCCGCTGCCCGGCAGCAACCGGATGGCGATCGTCGGCAACGCCGGCGGCCTCACGGCGCTCGCGGCCGACCGGGCCCGGACGTACGGGTTCGACGTCGTGCCGCTGAGCGGGCCGACCCGGGCCCAGCTCCCGGCCTCCGCCGGCCCGGACGGGCCCGGCAATCCGGTCGATCTCGGCATCGACGCGCTGCCCGCACGGATCGCCGACGCCGTCGAGACCGTCGCGGTCAGCGGCGAGGCCGACGTCCTGCTGCTGGTCCTGGTCGGCACCCGCGCGAACTTGCTCGCCGCCCAACTGGCGGTGCTGACGCCGATCCTCGACGGCCATCCGCGCCTCACGATCGCCGCGATCAGCACCGGCGGGACCGCGGACGAGCACCAGTTCGCCCGGTCCGCCGTCCCCATCTTCCGCGAGCCGGAACAGGCCCTCCGGGCGCTGGTCCACGCCCGCGACTACGCCGCCTGGCGACGGTTCCCGCCGGCCCGCCGCCCCGACCCGGGACACGGCGCGATCCGCCGGACGGTCACGACCTGGTCCGGGCCGGCCGATCTGGAGTACGCACCGCGAGCCGGGAAAGGAGCGTCGATCCAGCGCTGATCGCCCGTGACCGTCATCCCGGCCGCCGCATCCCGTCGACATCCCTGCCCGCCGACCACTGCATGCCTCGCGGCCCGGTCCCCTCGGCCAGCCGCATGGCGTCGTGCAGCAGCTCAGGGAGTCGGTCTCGCAATACTTTCGCTTCTTGTGCACAAGTGCGCAGCTCGGCCGTAGCGGCGTCGCGCGCCGTAGACATCCGGCGGGAAGCGATCCCGACCCGTTCCTCCAGCGCGTACAAGGACGTGAGGTGCGGATTCAGTTCGTTGTAGGCCGACAAGCTCAGGCTGGCGGTCATGGCGACCGCGCTCATGAGGCTTCCGTAGGCCTCGTTGACCCGGTGCTCGTACGACTTGATCAGCTCCGCGTCGATCTCGTCCGGTGCGTGCTTCGCGTACCAGCACATCCACTCGATCTCCTGGATCACCCTGAACAGGAACCCGAAGCAGATTCCGCACCGGTCCCGAACCAGCTGCACGTATGCCTGCTCGGCGGCGAACTCCTGCCGGCGACGTTCATTCGCCAGTGAGACCACGTTGGTGATGACAGATCCGCTGACTGCCGCAAGTGCCCCGATGAGCGAACCGAGCAGCGCCGCCGTGACCGGATTCATGCAGCCATCCTCATGGACGCGGTCCGCCCGGCACAGCTCTCGACCGGATCAGTCTCGTCCGGACGCGAGGGCCTCGGCGATCATGCGGTGGCCTTGGGCTTCGAACGGCTCGTCACCCACCCGGTAGGCCCACGCCGCGGTGCTGATCGCCTCGCGGACCCGGTTGCGATACCACGCGGCCGGCTCCCGGGGGTCGGTCCCGTACCCGTCAAGGAAGGCCGTCTCGAGTTCGGCGTCGCGGCGGAAGTCCTGGACCGCCAGCCGGGCGAAGTCCGTGAGGGCCGGACGCAACGCCGCCCGGCCGAAGTCGATGACGCTCACGACGCCGTCACAGCTGAGCCAGTTCCGAGGCTGCCAATCGCCATGGGTCGGTACCAGAGTCACGGGCGGCGTCGGCCAGGCGGTGATCTCGGCTCGTAGCCGCTCCACCGTGGACGCGGCGATCCGGTGTGGCTCGCTGAGCCATGCCAATGACTTGTCGTTCTCACGGCGCTCGTAGTCGTCGTCCGTGACGGCGGTCTGGCCGTGCAGCAGGGCCAGCAGCTCGCCCGCCTGCCGATAGGTGGCGGGCTCGTCGGCGAGTTCGCTGCCGAGCACCAGTTCACCGGGCAGGTAGCGGGTGACGATCAGCTTGGCGGCCGCGCTGCCGTGCACCAGAGCCGGCGCGCGGCCCCGGCTGGTCCAGGGGTCCAGCCAGTGGAGATGGGCGTGCAGCTCCCGCTGGATGTGATGGTCATCCCCGCCGCCGGCCTTGACGATGAACCGTGATCCGGCGTGGGTCACTTCGAGGACAGTGGTTGCCACCAAGCCCCAGCTGTGGTCCTTCTCGACGGTCGCCGAAGGTAGCCACTGGTCCACCAGTTCCCGCTGCCGCGGAGAGAGATTTCCGAGTGCAGAAGTCACAGCGCGGAATCATACGGGCGACCAACGAACGTTCGCCCGGCGCTGATCCGCCGCCAGCAGCATGAGCCACAGCCAGCCGACCGACACGCAGAGTCGCTGCCACAGGCCCGCCGCCTGCGCCCATGGTTCGACACCGTCGAAACCCATCGTCGCGAAGGAGAACAGTACGGCGAATGCCACCCCGCTCAGCGCCGAGTACACCGCGAACCACCCCGGTCGACGGCGCGCGAACGTGACGGCGGCGGTCACCATGGCGACGGCCAGCGCAGCGAAGCCGGGCAGCGAAAAGGCCAGGTCGTGCACTTGACCGTGCCAGGTGACCGGACTCGCGGCCGTCGGATAGCCGCCGACGGGGTCGGTGACGACAAGACCCGCGCCGATCAGTCCGATGCCCCACACCGCCACCAGCACCGGCAGAGCCAGCGCGCCGGGACCGGGGCGCAGCGCGCGGCGCAGACCGATCGAGAACAGCACCACCAGCAGTCCGCACACGACGAAGGTGGCGATCTGCTGCCAGCCGTGCGGCCCGAGAGCGAGCGAGCTGACCGGATGACGCAGCTGGGAGTATCCGCGGCCACGGGAAATGCCTTCGGCGAGGTATGCCGCCGTGAAAAGAGGACCAGCGAGCAGGCCGGCCACAAGAAGCCGACTGCGGCGAAAAGGCGGCCGCGCCGGGCTGGCAGCGGCAATGGAAGTCAGCAGCGTCATGCTGTCAACCGTAGTTGACAGCATGGAGGACGTCAACCGTGGTTGACAGGCCTCGTCTGATCCCTAGTCATGCAACATGCCCAGGAAGCCGGCGAAGTTCGGCGCCAGCGGTACCACCCCCCAGTCCACGCTCCAGAAGACGACCGCCGGGTGATCGTTGTCAGCGCGGTAGTCGAAGCAGAAGAAGTCGCCGCCCCCATCGGCGGCGAACGGGATGATTCCGTCGTCCAGCACATCGAGCAGCGGAAACACCGCGGCGACGATGTTGCTGACGAACGGCGAGTCCTCGAAATGGAGGAGATGATCCACCGCGGTGCTGAAGCCGTCAGGCAGGTCGATCCGGGCGGGGACCGGGGCGGCGCCCTGATGGATCTGTGCGACAGCCAAGAATTCCGCAGGCAGGCTGACCTCCAGTTCGTCCTGCGCCTCTCGCACCGCGGTGTCCGACGCCCGCCGGGGGTCATCGATCGCCCCGTCCACCCACGTCACCATCGCTTCACTCCTTCTGTTCGCCGGCTTCGGGTCTGAGCCGCAGCTGCAGCATCGCCGCGAACCGCTCGTCCGGATCGCCCAGGTCGATCCCGCCGACGTCGGCCAGGCGGCGCAGCCGATACCGGAAGGTGTTCGGGTGCACGAACGACGACCGGGCCGCCGCCACGACGTCGCCGTAGTGGTCCAGCCACGCCGTCAGGGTGGCGATCAGGTGGCTGCCGTGCTTGCGGTCGTACTCGATCAGCCGGCGGATCCCGCCGGTCGGCCGGTCGCCCCGCAGAGCGGCCAGATCCCGCAGCTCCAGCAGCAGCGACTCGACGTAGACGTCGTCGATGCCGGCCGTGCGCCGGTCCCCGCGGGCCTGGGCCAGCACCCGCAGGGTGCGGTCGACGCTGGCCCGGGCCTGCACCAGCTCGCTGATGTCCCGGGCGACCGGCCCGATGCCGACCACCGGCCGGTGCCGGTCACCGACCCGGTCGAGGAAGTCGGCCGCCAGGCGCTGCCCGCGGGCGTCGGCCTCGTCGGCCCCGGCAACGGTCGGCAGCAGCCCGTACGCGATCCCGCCGACGAGCGCCGTCGTGCTGCGCGGCTGAACCGCGTGCAGATAGACCGCGAAGGCGTCGCTGAGGCGCTGGCGCTCCTGGATGAAGGCGGGATCGTCGGGACGTTGCTCACCGCTGTGCGACAGCGTGGCGCCGAGCAGCAGCACGGGCTGTCCGGCCAGGCCCAGCCGTTCCATCGCGGCCCGGGCGCCCGCGCCGCCCTCCAGCGCGGAGCTCAGCAGGTCGATCCGCAGCCGGCGCTGGACATCGGTGCCGGCGCGCAGCCGCAGCAGGTGCAGCGCCACGAGTTTGGCGGCGTCGCGGAAGGCCTCGGTGCGTTCCTCGGTGAGCCCGTGCGGGGTCACCGCCCAGATGGAACCGAGCACCTCGTCGCCGGCCCGGACCGCGATCGCCAGCCGGGGCAGCGAGAAGCCGTGCCGGCCGTCGCCGATGGGGTCGATGCGCACCGGCTGGTCGGTGCGCAGCAGGTCGCGGAACACGCCGCGTTCGGTGAGCTCCTGCTCGATGCGTTCGGGCACGTGCCGGCCGAGGATCGTCTCGACCCGCGACGGGTCCGCCTCCTCCTGCCGGCCGGAGAAGGCCAGGATGCGGGAGCTGAGGTCCTCGATGGTGATCGGGGCGTCGATGAGCGCGGCGATCGCGTTGGCCACCGCGAACAGGTCGCCGGAGGGCAGCCCGAGCAGCGATTCCTGCTGGGCCATGCCGACCTCGCCGTCGGCGAGCAGGGAACGCAGCATCGCGGCCAGGTGCACCCACGGGGCTCCGCGGCGCAGCCCGAGCAGGACCACCCCGGCCTGGTCGGCGGCCGCCCGTACCGGCGGCGGGGCCGGGACCGACGAGCGCAGGATCAGCGCGACGGCGTCCTGGGCGCCGATCTCGGCGAGGAGCTCGGTGATCGCGGCCGGGTCGCTGAGGCCGACGCCCAGCACGAGGGCGTGCGGCGGCAGGACCGGGCTGTCCTCCGGATCGTGGATGACCACCGAACCGACCGGCTCGGCGCGTTCCGGGTCGCCGTGCACGAGCTCCAGCAGCATGGAGCCGAGGTCGTCCAGCACGCGGCCGAGGCTCGCTCGGGGACGTGCCGAGGGGGCGGGATTCACGGCGATGGGCACTCCCTGGGCCTGGGCGTCGCTCTCACGATAGGGGCCGCGGGCTACGCACCGGCCCCGTTCACATCGGGACCCACTCGACGCGGGTGGTCACCTCGGCCAGCCGGGCGGTGTCCGGGGTCACGCCCAGCCCGGGACCGGCCGGCACGGGCAGATGGCCCTGGTCGAGCACGAACGGCTCGGTGATGTCGGCCGCGTAGTAGCGGCCGGAGGCCGACGTGTCCCCGGGCAGCGTGAAGCCGGGCAGGGCGGCCAGGGCCACGTTGGCGGCCCGGCCGAGGCCGGTCTCCAGCATGCCGCCGCACCAGACCGGTACGCCGTGCGCGGCACACACGTCGTGGATGCGCCGGGCCTCGAGGTAGCCGCCGACCCGGCCCGGCTTGATGTTGACGATCTGGCAGGCGCCGAGGCGGATCGCGGCCGCGGCGGAGGCGGCAGAGGTGATCGACTCGTCCAGGCAGACCGGGGTACGGATCAGCCGGGCCAGGTCGGCGTGGCCGAGCACGTCCTCCTCGTCCAGCGGCTGCTCGATGAGCACCAGGTCGAACGGGTCGAGGCGGGCCAGGTGCCGGGCGTCGGACAGCGAGTAGGCGGTGTTCGCGTCGGCCTGCAGCAGCACCTGCTCGCCGAAGCGCTCCCGGACCGCGCGGACCGGCTCGACGTCCCAGCCGGGCTCGATCTTGAGTTTGATGCGGACGTACCCCTCGGCCAGGTAGCCGCCGACGGCGTCGAGCAGCGCCGGGATGCTGTCCATGATCCCGACCGAGACGCCGCACGGCACCCGGTCGCGGACAGCGCCCAGCTCCCGGCCGAACGAGCGGCCCTCGGCCCGCAGCTCGGCGTCGAGGACGGCCGTCTCCAGGGCCGCCTTGGCCATCCGATGACCCTTGACCGGGGCCAGCGCCGGGGCGACGGCCAGGGCGTTCGCCGGCGCGGCGGCGGCCAGGGCCGGCACGAGATGGTCGCGGAGCACTCCCGCGGCGGCCTCGGTGTACTCCGAGGAGTAAACCGGCGCGGCCATCGCGACGCACTCGCCCCAGCCTTCGGCGTCCTCGGTGACCGCGCGCACGAGCAGGATCTCGCGGCTGGTCACCGTGCCGAACGAGGTGCGGAACGGTCCGGTCAGCGGCATGGTGAGCCACCGCAGTTCACAGCCGGTCAGTTTCATGAGTCCCTCCGCAGTACGTATCCCCGGGCCCGGTCGAAACCGACGACGGTGGCGCCCTGGGCCAGCAGGCCTGTCATCGCGTCGCGTACCGCACGCCGCCATTGTGCGGCCAGGGCCGGGTCCGAGGCCCGCAGCGCGGTGATGTCCCGCGGGACGGCCACCACGCTGGTCGCGCCGTCGAGGCGGCCGGGCACGGGCGAGCCGTCCGCCGCCGTCCCCACGGCCACGACCGCACCGGCAGCCGGCGCCAGGTCCGGCCGGTGCTCCCCGGGCCGGCCGCACGCCTCGGCGACGGCCGGGTCCCGCAACGACCACCGGACGAGCAGCCGGTCGGAGTCCCCGTCGCCGTTGAGGGTGTCGAGCATGAGCCCGTAGAAGTTCGGCATGTACTCGACCGGGCGGGCGGCCAGCTTCACGACGTTGAAGTAGGCGTTGCGGGCCACGAGGGGGTCGAACGTCCAGGCGACCCGGTCCACGCCGCGGCTCATCGCCCACGCCCGCTGGTGCAGCTTGAGCGCGAAACCGACCGCGCGCCCGGTCATCTCGGGCGACACCCCGGCGATGTGGCTGTGCAGGGCGTCCTCCGACGGGGCGTGGAAGAAGCCGACGCATGCCCCGACCAGCCGCTCGCCGACGAAGGCGCCGCTGACGTAGTTGCCCGCCTTCCCGAACGCCCGCAGCAGTTCGAGGTTCAGCGGCGGGTTGGCGTCACGGCCCCAGATCCGGGCGAGCAGCCGGACCGCCTGGTCGAGGTCGTCGAAGTCGGTCAGGGCGCGCACGTCCACCCGGGCGGCCGCGGCGGCGGCCTGGGCCTGGCCGACGGCCTCGTCGACGGCGGCGTCGAGGTGGTTCGGCTCGGGCCCGGTCTGCAGGCCACCGAGGTTGTCGGGCCTGCTCATCCTGGTCACCGCGCCCCCGTCAGCTCGGTCAGCAGCGCACCGAGCAGCGCCGTACGGGCGGGGAGGAACTCCAGCAGGACGTGTTCGTCGGCGGCGTGGGCCCCGCCGCCGACCGCGCCGAGACCGTCCAGGGTCGGGGTGCCCGTACCGGCGGTCAGGTTGCCGTCGGAGGCGCCGCCGACCGCGGCGGAGGTCAGTTCCGGCAGGCCCAGCGAGCGGGCCAGTGCCGTCGCCCGCGCGAACAGTGCCGCGGACGAGGCGGCTTCCAGCGGCGCGCGGTTCGGACCGCCGGTCACCTCGAGGACGGCGTCGGGCAGGACGGGCGTCAGGGCCGGCATCGCGTCGTCGACCCGGCGCTGCTCGTCCAGGGACCGGATCCGGACGTCCACCGCGACGCGGGCGCCGGCCGGCACGGTGTTGGTCGTCGTGCCCGCGCGGGCCAGGGTCGGTGTCACGGTGGTGCCTGCTTCCGGGTCCGACAGGGCCGCGATGCGCAGCACCTGGTGGGCCAGTTCGACGGTGGCGTTGACGCCCTGCTCCGGGGCCAGACCGGCGTGCGCGGCCCGCCCGGCGACGATCAGCTCGTAGATCGAGACGCCCTTGCGTTCGGTCTTCAGCCCTCCCCCGTCGGCCGCGGCCTCCAGCACGAGTGCAGCGCCGGTGGCCCGCGCCTCGGCCTCGATGAGCGGACGCGAGCTCGGCGAACCGAGCTCCTCGTCGCCGGTCACGAGCAGGGTGATGCCGTCCCGGTCCGGCACGGTGGCGATCGCGTGGAAGGCCATGGCGAGCCCGGTCTTCATGTCCAGGCAGCCGGGTCCGCGCAGCACTCCGGCGCTGATCCCGTACGGGATGGTGGCAAGCGTCCCGATCGGCCAGACGGTGTCGTGGTGGCCGACCACCAGGACCCGCGACGGCCCGGCGCCGAACCGCCAGCGCAGGTGGGTACGCCCGTCGAGCACGATCCGTTCCGGCTGGGCGCCCAGGCGGGCGGCGCCGACCCGGGCGACCACCTCGGCGCAGCGGGCGACGGCGGCGAGGTCGGTCGACGGTGACTCGCACTCGACCAGGGCCCGGGTGTCGGCCAGCAGGGAGTCCAGCATCTCAGTCCACCCGCGGGGTGGCTCGGGCGCCGAAGTGGACGTACTTCTCGCCCGAGTCCAGCTCGTAGAAGGTGACCGGATACCAGCTCGTGCGCTGGGCGGGCGCGGTCAGGAACAGGGCGGGACCGACCGGGACCAGCGGCTGCACCTCGACCGGATCCGGTACGAGCGCGGCCAGCGGCCCGGTGAGCGTCGTGCGCATCCGTGGCCCCTCGTCACCCTCGCCGGCCAGCACCTCGATGCGCACCGAGGCCCGCTCGTACGTGCCGGTGTACGGGGTGATGTCGACCTCGACCGGTTCCTCGGGCGGGGTGATCGAGGCCGGCATGGCCACTCCGGCGAGTTCGGCGAACACCTCGGTGAACAGGTCCTGGTACAGGTCGCGGGCGCTCTCCTTGTTGGTCAGCAGCGTGACCGCCAGCCCCTGCTCGGGCAGCAGGCGCAGGAAGGCGGCCTGGCCGATGGTATTGCCGTCGTGCCCGATGAGCCGGTGGCCGTCCCAGCCGAAGCGGATCCAGCCCAGGCCCCACGAGTCGCCGAGCGAGAGTTTGTCCGGCAGGTCGGCCTGGTGCTCGGCCATGGCCGCCGCCGATTCCGCGGCGAGCAGCTGGTCGCCACCGGCGGTACGGCCGCCGGTCAGGTGCAGCCGGGCGAAGACCAGCACGTCGGCGGCGTTCGCGCTGATCAGGCCGGCCGGACCGACCGAGCGGGGCAGGTGCCAGACGGGCGCGGCGGCGACCTGCCCCTCGTGCTCGACGTGACCGCCGGCCACCGGGTGCAGCAGCACGTCCTCGGGCAGGGTGGCCGTCGCGGTCAGGCCGAGCGGGGTGAACAGCCGCTCCCGCATCACCTGGTCCCAGCTCTGTCCGGTGACCTCCTCCAGAATGCGGCCGAGCACGCTGTAGCCGGCGTTGCAGTAGGACCAGGTGGCGCCGAGCGGGTGGTTCTGGGTCTGGTCGGCCAGCAGCTCCACGTACCGCTGGAGGCAGTCGTCGCCGCGGCCGGTGTCGGTGAAGACGTCACCGTCGATGCCGCTGGTGTGGGTGAGCAGGTGCCGTACGGTCACCCGGGCCGCGACGCCGGGGTCGGCGAGCCGGAAGCCGGGCAGCAGCTCACCCACCGGCGTGTCCAGGCTGAGCCGGCCCTCGTCGGCGAGCTGCATGATCGCGGTGGCGGTCCACACCTTGGTGACCGAACCGATCTGGAACAGGGCGTCGGGCGTCACCGGGTGGCCGCTGCCGGTGTCGAGCACCCCGGCGCAGACCTCGATGTGCTCGTCCGGGGACTGCGGATCGGTGGCCAGCCGCAGGATGCCGAGCTGGGCCCCGGGTACGCCGTGGCGCTCGGCCAGCGCGGCGAGGCGCCGCTGCCAGTGGGCGGCGTCGAGGGCCGGGCGGCCGCCGCGGCGGGTGTGCTGCTCCAGCCAGTCCACGACCCGGCGGTTGTAGTCGAGACGCTGCGACGGCGGCCCGGCCAGGATGAACGCGTGCGAGGCGCCCGGGTAGAGCACCAGCCGGGTCGGCACGCCCTGCTGGCGCAACGCCGTGTGCCATTGCTGGGCCTGCCCGGCCGGGCAGGTGAGGTCGTCGGCGCCGTGCAGCAGCAGGGTGGGGGTGCGCACGTCGGCGACGCGGGACAGCGGCGACATGTCGGCGTACCGCTTCGGGTCCTGCCAGGGCGGGCCGCCCAGCTCGTACGCGCTCAGGAACTGCCCGTCGTCGCAGGTGCCGGCCATGCTCACCAGGTCGGCCACCGTCCCGCCGGCGACCGCGGCCACGAACCGGTCGTCGTGCCCGGTGAGCCAGCAGGTCATGTACCCGCCGTAGCTGTATCCGGTGACGGCCAGCCGCGCCGGGTCGGCGATGCCCTCGGCGACCAGGGCGTCGATCGGCTCCAGCAGATCGGCCGCGTCGGCGACTCCCCACGCGCTGTTGACCCCGTCGTAGAACGCCTCGCCGTAGCCGTCGCTGCCGCGCGGATTGACCAGCAGCACCGCCCAGCCGCGCCGGGCGAGTTCCTGGTGGTACAGGTGGACCTCGTCGGCCGTGCCGTTCCAGGCGTTGTGCGGCCCGCCGTGGATGTCGAGCAGCAGCGGCCGCGGTCCCGGCGCGTCGCCGTCGCGGATCAGCCACGCCTGCACGCTGCGGCCGTCGGAGATGGTGAAGGAGCGCTCCTCGCGAGGGACGAGAGCGACGTCGGCACCGTGCTCGGTCAGCACCCGCTCGCCGCCGCCGGACAGGTCCACCACGGCGATCTCGCCGAACGAGTCCGCTGTGGACAACACGAATGCGGCGAGGTTTCCCCGGACGGAGAGGCCGTCGACGACGCGACCGGCGCCGTCGACCACCGCCCGCGGGTCCGTGCCGTCGGACGCCACCGACCACAGGTGCGTGCAGCCCTGGTCGCGGACGCAGAACAGCACCCGACCGTCGTGTTCCTGGGGCAGGCCACCCGGGTAGGCCAGGCCGCCCGGCATGACGTTGCGGTCGAGGGTGCCCGCGAGGTCGACGGGCTCCGCGCCGTCGAGCGGCACCCGCAGCAGCCGGGCGTGGCCGACCGGGTCGGCCGGCCAGCCGACCACGAGCAGGGCGGTGCCGTCGGCGGTGAAACCGGCGGTGCGGGCGACACCACCGGCCGGTCCGGCCACCCGGGCCGCGGCCTGGCGGTCGTCGACCGCGAGCAGGTGCACGGCCGAGCGGAACCGCAGGTCGCTGTCGTGACCGAGGGCGCGGACGAAGGCCAGATCGGTGCCGTCGGGCGACCACACGGGTACGCCGGCGTCGTGCGGCCCGTCGGTCAGGACGCGGCATTCGAGGGTGTCGAGGTCGACGACGTGCACCTGGCTGCGGGCCGAGCCGATCAGGCCGGCACCGTCGGCCTGATAGTCCAGGCGGTCGGCGACCAGCGGCGCGTGCACCGGGTTCTCCGGCCGCACCACGGCGGTGAAGGCGAGCCGGGCACCGTCGGGACTCCACGCCGGCGGGCCCGACAGCGGCGGCAGGTCGCCGAGCACCCGGGCCTCACCGCCGGCCATCGGCAGTACCGCGAGCCGGCCGGCGCGCAGGAACGCGAGCCGGCTCCCGTCCGGGCTCCAGACCGGGGTGGTGTCGGCCGGGCCGGCGGTCAGGCGGCGGGCCGGGCCACCTCCGGTGGCCACGATCCACAGCTCGGTGACGGTACGGTCGCCCGCCGCGTCCTGGGTCCGCAGCACGTACGCGACGTGCGCGCCGTCCGGGGCGAGGGCCGGCTCGGCGGGCACCGCCAGCGCGAGGAGGTCGTCGATGCGCATCGGTCGGGTCACGGGGTGCTCCTTGCGGTGAGGCGGTGGCCGGGTACGGCGTCGAGCAGCGCCCGGGTGTAGTCGTGGCGGGGGTCGGCCAGCACCCGGCCGGCCGGGCCCTGCTCGACCACCCGGCCGCGGAGCATGATCGCCACGTGGTCCGCGACGTACCGGACGACGGCCAGGTTGTGGGAGATGAACAGGATCGACAGGCCCAGCTCGCGTTGCAGCTCGCGGACCAGGTTGAGGATCGCGCCCTGGATCGACACGTCCAGGGCGGAGGTGATCTCGTCGGCGATGACCACCCGCGGCCGGCCGGCCAGGGCCCGGGCGAGCGCCACGCGCTGGCGCTGCCCGCCGGAGAGCTGTCCCGGGTAGGCGGTCGCCCGGCCGGGGTCCAGGTGCACCAGCTCCAGCAGCCGGGCCACCTCGCCGCGGCGCTCAGGCCGGGACATCCCCGGCGGGATCGCCTCGGTGATCGTCTCGCCGATGGTCATCCGCGGATCCAGCGACGAGTACGGGTCCTGGAACACCATCTGCAGCGGGCGGTGCCGGCCGTGGGCCCGGATCGGCTCGCCGTCCAGCAGGATCCGCCCGCCGGCCGGGGCGACCAGGCCGACCGCGGCGCGGGCCAGGGTGGACTTGCCCGAGCCGGACTCACCGACCAGGCCCAGGACCCCGCCCGCGGGCACGCTCAGGGTGACGCTGTCGACCGCCGTCAGCCGCCCGTAGCGGACGGTCACGTCCTCGAAGGTCAGTTCGCTCATGACGTCTCCACCACCGAGGCCGGCCGGACGGTTTCCGCGTGGACGGGTTCGGGGCGGGCGTGCCAGCACGCCACCCGGTGGCCCGACGGGTGCTGGGCCAGCGGCGGATCCTCGGTCCGGCACCGCTGCGAGGCCAGCGGGCACCGGGCGGCGTACGCGCAGCCCCGGGGCACGTCGGCCGGGTCCACGGGACGTCCCGGGATCACCGGCAGCGGCCGGTCCAGCGGCGAGTCCATCCGCGGCACGGCGGCGGTCAGGGCCCGGGTGTACGGGTGCAGCGCGCCGGTGGTCAGCCGGTCCGTGGGCAGGTCCTCGACGATGCGGCCGGCGTACATGACCAGGACCCGGTCGCAGACCTCGCTGACCACGGCGACGTCGTGGCTGATGAGCAGCAGAGCGACGTCGTCCGAGCGGCGGATCGCGGTGAGCAGGTCGAGCACCTGCCGCTGGACCGTGACGTCCAGGGCCGTGGTGGGCTCGTCGGCCACGATGAGCGCCGGGGAGCCCATGAGCCCCATGCCGATCATCGCCCGTTGCCGCATGCCGCCGGAGAACTCGTGCGGATACTGCCGGGCCCGGCGGGCCGGGTCGGTGATGCGCACGGCCCGGAGCCGGTCGACCGCGCGGGTGAACGCCGCGCGGCGGCCGAGGCCGTGGTGGTGCCGCGAGGTCTCGGCGAGCTGGCGGCCGATCCGCTGGGTCGGGTTGAAGGAGCTGGCCGGGTCCTGGAAGACCATCGCGAGCGAGCTGCCGAGCAGGCGGCGCTGGACCGCGGAGTCGGGCTCGCGCAGGTCGGCGCCGAGCAGGTGCAGGCGGTCGGCGTCGACCCGGCCGGCCGCGTCGATCAGCCGGGACACGGCCAGCGCGGTGAGCGACTTGCCGGAGCCAGACTCGCCGACGACGGCGACCGCCTCGCCCCGGCGGATGGAGAACGTCACGCCGCGCACCGGCCGGATCGGTCCCCCGGCAGCGGGGAAGCTGACGGTGAGATCCCGGACGTCGAGGACCACGTCGGACGCCGTGCTGTTGTCCGTGCTCCCGGGTGCCGGTGGCACCGTGCTCGCGGGTGCGGCCGGGGAGGGGTGCGCCGAGGCGGGCAGGCCGACCAGGGCGTCCATCCCGAAGCCCTTGGCCACGGACTCACCGAGCAGGTTGAGGGCCAGGCCGGCGACGAGGACGGCCAGCGCCGGGGCGATCGCGGCGGCCGGGTTGAGGTAGAGCACGCCGATGCCGTCGTACAGCAGCCGTCCCCAGTCGTAGGCGGGAGCCTGCACGCCGAGGCCGAGGAACGACAGGCCGGCGAACGCGAGCAGCGCTCCCCCGGCGCCCATGGTGGCGTTGACCACCAGCGGCTCGGCGATGTTGGGCAGCAGGTGCCGGATCAGGATGCGGAAGCGTCCCACGCCGGCGATCCGCGCGGCGGCGACGAAGTCCCGCGCCGCGACCCCGGCCAGCAGGGTCTGCACGAGCCGGGCGAACGTCGGCGCCCCGGCCAGCCCGATGGCCAGCACCGCCCCGGTCGCGCCGACGCCGAAGACGACCGCGAAGAACAGCGCGAGCAGCAGGCCCGGGAAGGCGATGGCGATCTGCACGGCTCCGGTCACCAGCCGGCCCAGACGCCGCCCGAGCAGCCACGGCGCGGTGCCCAGCAGGAGCCCGGCCAGTACGCCGATGGCCGTGGCGGCCAGCGCGAGGCCGACCGACAGCCGGGTCGCCTCCAGCACCCGGAACGCGATGTCCCGGCCCAGGTTGTCGGTGCCGGCCCAGTGCCGCCCGGACGGTCCGGCCAGGATGTTCGCGGTGTCCACGGCGTCCGCGCGGGCGTCCCACGGCGCCGGTCCGATGAGGGCCAGGACCAGGACCACGAGGACCAGTGCGGCCGCGGCCCGGCCCATGGGCGTGCGCAGCACGCGGAGCCAGCGATGGGCGGTACGGCGGTCCACCTCAGTCCTCCCGGATCGTCGACCGTGGGTCGAGCAGCGCGAGCGCGACGTCGACGGCGGTGTTGATCAGCAGCACGCCCAGGCCGTAGACCAGCACGATGGCCTGGACCAGCGGGTAGTCCTTGCTGAGGATGGAACGCACGATCGTGGTGCCCAGACCGGGCCAGGCGAACACGTTCTCGACCAGGACGGTGCCAGCGACCATCGCGCCGAGGATCAGGCCGCCCAGGGTCAGCGAGGCCGTGGCGGCGTTCGGTAGGGCGTGGCCCAGATACAGCGAGCGGGCCGGCAGGCGCTTGGCCCGCGCCGTACGCAGGTAGTCGGCGTCCAGGACGGCGACCATCTCCACCCGCAGGATGCGGGCGATGATCGCGGCCGGGCCCACGGCCAGCGACAGCACCGGCAGCACGTACCCGGCTGGGGTGGTGTTGCCGGCCACCGGCAGCCATTGCAGCGTGACGCCCAGCAGGTAGACCAGGCCGACGCCGAGCAGGAAGTCCGGGACGGTGCCGAGCACGATGGTGCCGGAGGTGAAGGCGGCCTCCGTCCTGCGGCCGTGCCCGCGCCGGGTGAGCACGCCGATGACCACGCCCACCGGGACGGCGATCACCACGGCGGCCAGGAACGCCAGTGCGGCCAGGGCCAGCGTCGCGGGCAGGCGCTGACCGACGACGTCGCTGACCGGGAGCCGGGTGAGGATCGAGGTCCCCAGGTCGCCGCCGAACAGTCCCTTCACGTAGGTGAGGTACTGGGTGAGCAGCGGGTCGTCCAGGCCGAGGGCGGCCCGGCGCTCGGCCACCAGGGCCGCCGGGGCGGTGGGCCCGAGGGCCGCCCGGACCGGGTCGCCGGGGACCAGGTGGATCATCAGGAACGACGCGGTGACCAGGACCCAGAGCGAGACCAGCAGGCGGCCGGCGCGCCGCAGCGCGAACCGGGACCACGGGTGGCCGGCGATCCGCCGGAGCCGGGACGCGCCGGTCGCCTGCTCCTGCTCCTGTTCCGCGGCGGCCCCGATCTGCGGCGCGGGCGCCGGCGCCGCCGTCATCGGTCGAGCATCCGGATGCTCGTCGGGATGAGCTGGCCGGGGGTCTCGAAGCGGGCCTTGGCGCCGTACGTGGCGATCTGCTGGTTGGCGAACGGCACCACGTCGGCCGCCTTGACCAGGGCGGTCTCCGCCTCCAGCCAGGCGGGGCAACCCGTGGCGCCGTCCATCGCGTTGGCCCGCTTCACCGCGGCCTCGTACGCGCTGTTGCGGATGCCGGCGAAGTTGGTGCCGTCGGGGACGCCGGGGCCGGACAGGAAGGGCACGATCTGGTCCGGGCTGTTGACGTTCACCTGGGCCCAGGCGATGTCCCAGTCGCCGGTGCCGAACAGGGTCTGGTTGAGGGCCTCGCCGCTCTGCGGCTTGGGTGTCACCGTGATCCCGGCGGCCTTCCACTGCTGCACCGCGAGTTCGGCGGTGGCCGTGGCGGCGCTGCCCCCGGCACTCGAGTACGCGAAGGTCAGCGTCTTCCCGGCGATCTTCTTCAGCGCTTCGGTGGCCGCGGCCGGGTCGTGGGCGGGCAGCGCGGAGCCGAGCGTCCCGCCGGGGCAGGCGAGCGGCTCGATCGCGGCGAGCGTGGTGGGCGGCGTGGCCTGGCCGGCGCCGAGCACGGTCCGCAGCTGGCCCAGGTCGAGCGCCTGGGTCAGGGCGAGCCGGACGGCGGGGTCACTCGTGGCCCGGCCCTGGGCCTGGTTGTACCACTGCTCACCGAGCACCGCGGCGGTGCGGGCCGCGAACAGACCGGCCTTGTCGAGGCGCTGCGCGTCCGGGCCGGTGACCTGGGCGGCGTTGAGCTCGCGGGACAACAGCAGGTTCGCGGCGGTGGCCGGGTTCTCGACGACCCGGACGGTGATGGTGTCGGGCATGCCGGGCGTCGCGGTGGACGCGCCGTTGGGCCCCCAGGTGTAGCCCTCGCGGATCGCGTACGTGTAGTGGTCGCCGGGCACAGCCTCGGTCAGCTTGTACGGCCCGGTGCCCGCGGTGGCCTTGGCCAGGCTCGCGCGGTTGCTCATCCCGCCGGAGCACACGATGGGCAGGCTGGCCAGCCCGTTGAGCACGAACGGAGCCGGCGCGGCCAGCGTCAGCGTCACCTCGCCGGTGGCGTCGTCGGCGGTGGCGCGGGCCCCGGCCGGCAGGAACGTGCCGAGGAACGGGCTCTTGTTCTTCGGGTCGCCGACGTAGCTCAGATTGTCGGCGACCGTCCTCGCGGTGAGCGCCGTACCATCCGCGCACGTCACGCCCTTGCGCAGGGTGAGCTTCACGGTGGTGCCGGCGGCCGACCACTTGTCGGCCAGCTGCGAGCGGATCTGGCCGCCGGCCGGGTCGACGCCGACCAGCGTGTCGTAGGCGAGCTGGCTGATGGTGAACAGCGCACTGCCCGCCGAGGACTGCGGGTCGAGATTGCCCGGGTCCGCGTTCAGGGCCATGGTGAACGTACCGCCGTCCACGACCTGGCCCTGGGCCGGCGAGCCGGAGCCCGACCCGCCGCCGCATCCGGCCAGGGCCAGCGCCGCGCAGAGCGCCGCGCTGCCGGCGATCCTCGACGTGGTGGTCAGCTTCATGAGGGTCCTCTTCCGGCCTGCCGGCTCCGGTTCGACGGGGTGGGGGTGGTCGGTGGTCGGCCGGCCGGTCAGACCGGCGCGGCCGTGGAGCCGGCCCGGCGCACGGCCCGGCCGACGTGCAGGAACCGGGCGTGCCCGGCGCCGTCGTCGCCGACGAACGCGTGCGGCACGTACATGCCCTGCTCGGGTTCGACCGGGATGAGGAAGTCCTCGCGGTAGTGCACGAGCTCCTTGCGGACCGCGTGCCCGACCAGCTCGGCCAGCTCGCCCTTGGGGGTCTGCTCGAGCCAGATCCGGCCGTCCGGGTCCTGGCTCAGCGTCAGGTCGGCCACCCGCGACGAGTACGTCCCGACGAAGCGGCCCGCGTCGACGCGCTCGGGCTCGGCCGGCGGGCGGGGCATCTCGGGCAGCGGGATGCGGCCGAGCTCGCTCAGCACGAGACCGAAGACGTCCCGGTACAGCGACATCGCGTCGCCGCCGTTGGTCAGCAGCGTCACGGCCAGTCCGTCCTCGACGACCATGCGCAGGAAGGCCGACTGCCCGATGGTGTTGCCGTCGTGCCCGGTGAGCGTCCCGGCCGGGGTGTCGAACCGTTCGAAGCCCAGCCCCCACGAGGTGCCCATCACCCCGATGTCGGGCAGCTCCACCTCGCGCTCCCGCATCCGGGCGGCGGTGCCCGGGGCGAGCACCTGCGTACCGTCGGCGGCGCGGCCGTCCTCGAGGTGCATCCGGGCGAAGGCCAGCAGGTCGCGGGGGCGCATCGCGAGCATCGCCCCGGCCGGCGCGTTCGAGCGGGCGAGCGCCCAGACCGGCGCCGGCTGGTAACCCGCGCCCGGCTCGAGCTCCAGGTGGCCGACCGCGACCCGGTGCAGGATCGCCTCGTACGGCCCGGGCGCGGCGTGGGTCAGGCCCAGTGGCGCGATCAGGTGCCGGCGCAGGCACTCGTCGTACGGCAGCTCGCGGACGACCTCGACGAGGCGCCCGAGCACGCAGTAGCCGGCGTTGTTGTACGAGAACTGCTCCCCGGGCGCGAACAGCTGCGGCAGGTCGTGCAGGGTCTCGACGAACTTGGCCACGCAGTCGTCGCCCGGCCCGGTGTCGGTGAAGATGTCACCCTCGAAGCCGGCCGTGTGGTTGAGCAGCTGCCGGGTCGTGATGACCGCGGCGGCCGCCTCGTCGCCGAGCCGGAACTGCGGCAGGTACGTGCGCACCGGCGCGTCGAGGTCGACCTTGCCCTCGTCGGCCAGTTGTAGGACCAGGGTGGCGGTCCAGAGCTTGGTGATCGAGCCGATCTGGAACAGTGAGTCCGGCGTCGCCTCGATCCCGGTCGCGGTGCTGAGCAGCCCGGCGGCCCCGTCGACGATCTGCCCGTCGTGCAGGATGCCCCACGCCGCGGCCGGCACCTGGTGCCGGCGGAGCAGGCCGGGCAGGCGGGCCGCCACGATGTCCCGGACCTCTGTGATCGTCGTCATAGCGGGATCGTAGGAGCGCGGACCCGCATCGGTGTTCGTCGATCAGGACGAAAAAGCGCCGCTGTCTTGGTCCGCTCGCACAATCGCGCTGCGGGACCGAGGCCGGCCCCGCAGCGCGATCGCGGGCGGTCAGACCGCCCAGCAGATGTCGTACGCGGACAGGTACCAGCTGACGCCCCCGCCGGGGTTGAGGCCCTCGACCGCCTCGGCCGTTGCCGTGTCCTGGACCAGGTTGCTGCTCACCTGATTGACGAACACGTACCCGCTGATGGTGGCTCCGGCGGTCGCCGTGGCCGACCCGCCCACGCCGGTCGTCACCGTGCCGGCCGGGCAGGCGCCGGACTGCTGGCTCTTCGCGTTGACCGGGTCGGCCCCGCCCGCGGTCGACTGCGCCACGCGGACCGGCGCGGCGCCCGGCGGGGTGCCGCAGATGGCGTACGCGACGAGCTCCCAGGCGCCGGCGAAGCCGAACGCGGCGTCGGCGGTGACGGTGTTGCTGGTCAGGGCGAAGTCGGGCAGGATCGAGCGGTAGAACGCCTGCCCGTTCGCGCCGATGATCTCGGCCCCGGTGCCGAGCAGCCGGGTTCCGCCCTGGCAGGTCGCCACGACGGCCTTGGTGGTGTCGGCGTTCAAGCCGGTGCTCTGCACCTCGCGGTAGTAGCCGGCGGGCGGCGCACCCGGACGGCAGATCGCCTGGGCCACGGTGGAGTATCCGGGCGCTCCCCCGGGATTCGTGTGACCCCACACCGTCACGGATTTCGTGGCCAGGTCGGGGATGACGTCGGTGAGGGTCACGTTCCGGCCGGCGCCGACGATTCCTCCCGCCCCACCGGTGAGGTACTGCCCGGCCGGACAGGTGGCGGTGGCGCTCTGCGCCACGACGCCGGCGGGCGCGGCCACCGCTACGTCGACCACCGCGGCCTGCGCCGGTGCGGCGGTGACGACGACGGCGGCGATGCCGGCCAGGGTGGTGCCGGCGAGGAAAGCCGTCCGGGCCGATCGTGTGCTGCTCATGGGTGCTCCTCAGGTGTGGGACGGGACCTGCTGAGCGTCGGCGACCGGCGTTGGGCGTTCGTTGGGCGATCGTTGAACCTCGTGCGGACGCGCCGGGGGCGGCTCACCGGACCGGTGGCCGCCCTCGGGGTCGCGCGGGTCAGCGGTGGGACTTGAGCCAGCCGCGGATCTCGGTGATGACCTGCTGGTCGGGCTCACCGAACGCGGGGAAGAACTTCGGGGTGATGTTCATGGTGTGGGCCATGCCCGGGTAGATGACGATCTTGTGGTCCGGGTTGCCGGCCGCGGCGACCGCGGCGTCGGCGACCAGGGCGGCCCGGGCCGGGGTCTGGATGTCGTTCGCGCCGTTGAGCATCAGGGTCGGCCCGGAGAACTTGGGCAGGGCCTGACCGACGGTCGGGAAGCGGGCGATGTCGTTGAGGTAGTCGACCACCGGCTGGTCCAGACCGGGGACGTTCGGGTAGGCGTCGATGCCGGTGATCTTGCGCAGCACCGGGCCGGCCTCGGCGTCGATGGCCACCTGACCGTCGTGGTCGGTGTCCGTGGCGGCCGCGACCTTGTCCCCGTCGAGCAGGACCGAGCGGAACTGGTCGGCGGCCTCCTTCGGCTGCCCGGTCAGGCCGTTGGCGGCCTCGGTGGCCGTCAGCCGGCCGTCGGCGTCCACATCGAACTCGTCGTGCAGCTGCAGCAGCAGTCGGCCGTAGATCTGCAGGGTCAGCAGCTGCTTGATGTCGAGGCCGACGACGCCCATCTCGATCACGCCGGCCGGCTTCGGGATGCCGAACTTCTTCGGCTCGGCGGCGAGGTTGGCCGCCACGTTGGTGCCCTCGCTGTGCCCGAGCAGGAAGATCCGCGACGGGTCGATCCGCGGCGACCGGGCGGCGAAGCGGATCACCGCGGCCGCGTCCTGCTGGATCCGGTCGTACGGGTTCTTCGGGTTCAGCTGGGCCGGGTCGGTGCTCTCCACCGGGCCGATGTCCGTCACGCCCCGCTTGTTGAAACGCAGCGTCGCGAAGCCCTCGCGGCTGGCCCCCTGGGCGATCGGGACGAAGGTCGAGCCCTTACCCTCCGGCAGCGTCTGGTTCATGTCGTTGTGCCCGCTGCCGTGCAGCAGCACGACCACCGGCAGCCGGCCCTTGGCATTGCTCGGGTAGGTGAGCTCACCCTTGGTGACCCAGCCCTGACCGAAATCGATCTGTACGGCCTCCCGGGTGACACCGTGCCACCCGGACTGCTTCGTGGCCGCGCCGGCTTGCCGGGTATCACCGGTCACCGCGCTCGGTGTCACTGCGGCGTTGGCGACTCCCACTCCCCCGGCGAGCACCGCGGCGGTACCGAGAGCGACCGTCAGGTTCCGGAACTTCTTCGTCGTTGTCATGTCAACAACGCTATTTTTCGGGGCCGCCGCCAACGATCCCGACAGCTACCCAGCAGTGGTACCGCTAGCGCTACCGATCATCGGAGCCCCATTACTCTGCAGGCATGCTGACCGCTGAACGGATGAGTATGTGGCGCGGCCGCTACCAGCTGGTCTCCGACGGCACGCCGGTAGCCGTCTGGGACCCGTCGTGGTGGCGCACCGGCGGCGACTTCGAGGTCGACGGCCGCCACTACCACGTGCGCGCCAACGGCTGGGGCACCAAGTACCGGATGACCGACGACCGGGGCGAGGAGATCGCCCTGGTCGAGCGGGCCGGCCGTAAGCACTGGACCGTGCAGGCCGAAGGACGCACCTACGAGTTCCGTCGCGAGTCGATGTGGGGCAACCAGCAGGCATGGGTCGCCGACGGGGTCAAGGTGGGGTCGCTGCGCCGGACGAGCGCCTGGTCGGGGGCCGTCGAGGCGGACCTGCCCGGCATGCCCCTGCCGGTGCAGATCTTCGTGCTGGCGGTTCAGATCGCGATCTGGCAGGCGCAGCAGTCCGCCGCGGCCGGCAGCTGACGCCCCGCCCATGGTGCGGCAGCGGCTCGCTCAGGCGGTGACAGAAGGCGGCGCCACCGTGGCGTACGCCTCGGTCGGTGCCGGCCGGCCGCTGGTCTACGTGATGGGCTGGCTCACGCATCTCCAGCTGAGCTGGGAGCTGCCGCCCGAGCGCGCGCTGTACGAGGCGCTGGCGCAGGGCTGCCGGCTCGTCCGCTACGACCGCGCCGGGTCCGGGCTGTCACCGGCCGCCGACCGTCCGGCGTCGCTCGCTTTCGAGCTGGAGCAGCTGGCCGCCGTGGCCGCCACCCTGGACCAGCCGTTCGATCTGATGGGCACTTCCCTCGGTGCCCCGGTGGCCGTGGCCTGGGCCGCGGCCCACCCCGGCACGGTCCGGCGCCTGGTCCTCTACGGCGGCTGGGCCCGCGGTGCCGACGTCTCTGCGCCGCAGGTCCGGGAGCACGTCCTGGGCCTGGTCGAGGCGCACTGGGGGCTCGGCTCCGACGTGCTGACCGACATCTTCGCCCCCGACGCCGACCCTGCGACCCGCGCCGAGCTGGCCCGCTACCAGCGTGCGTGCTCGGATGCCGCCACCGCCCGGGCGCTGCTGGCGCTGAGCTACGAGCTCGACGTCACCGGCTACCTGGGTCAGGTGCAGGCGCCGACCCTGGTGGTGCACCGCACCGGCGACCGCGCCGCGCCGGTCGCGCAAGCGCACGCCCTGGCCGACGGTATTCGCGGTGCCGAGCTGGTGCTGCTGCCCGGCCGGTCGCACCTGCCGTACGCGGGTGACCGGGACGAGCTGGTCCGCGCGGTCCGCCGGTTCCTCGGCCTGCCCGTCCCCCGGCGCCGCGCCGACGGGTTGACCGCTCGCCAGCGGGAGGTGGCGGAGTTGGTCAGCCAGGGGTGCACGAACCGCGAGATCGCGACGCGCCTGGGCATCGACGAGCGCTCGGCCGAGGGCCACGTCGAACGGATCCGCCTGCGGCTGGGCTTCCGGTCCCGCGCCCAGATCGCCGCCTGGTACAGCGCCCAGCGCCGACATTGAGGTATTTCCCCGCCTGACACGCCGCGGGGATCGGCGCAGAGTTCCCTCTTGTGACCTTCGAACTGCACCGGGCCCGCGGGCCCTTCAACGCCGCCTTCTTCAGCATCATGGGCCCGTACATCGAGTGGAACGTGCGGCACCAGAAGCGGCGGGTCTTCGCCGGCCTGCCGCCGACGGTCGTCGAGCTGGGCTCCGGGGTGGGCGCCAACCTGCGCTTCCTGACCCCGGGGTCGACGCTCATCGCCGTCGAGCCGAACGTCGCCATGCACCGGCGGCTGCGGGCGGCGGCCGGGCGGCGCGGCGTACGCCTGGACCTGCGCGACCAGGTCGCCGAGCACACCGGCCTGCCCGGCGGCAGCGCCGACAGCGTGATCTCCTCGCTCGTGCTCTGCACGGTGAGCGACCCGGCCGCGGTCCTGGCCGAGGTCCGCCGGATCCTGCGTCCCGGTGGGACCTTCCGCTTCGTCGAGCACGTCGCCGCCCGGGCCGGCACGCCGACGCGGGCGCTCCAGCGAGCGCTGCGCCGGCCGTGGGCCTGGACCTTCGAGGGCTGCTCCTGCGAGCGGGACCTCGCGACTTCGGTACGCGCGGCCGGCTTCACCCGCGTCGACCTCGAGCCGTACCGGCTGCACAGCCCGTTCGTCACCTTCAACACCCAGATAGCGGGCGTCGCCCACGCCTGAGCGCGCACGTATTGTTGCGGTATGACCGAGAGACTCGTCAGCGTGTGGCAGCCGTACTTCCTCGAGAGCCCGACTGCGGACGCGGCCGTGGCCGCCGCGAAACAGCTGGAGGAGCTCGGCTACTCCCGGATCTGGTTCTCGGCCGGCTTCGACCAGCACGTCCCGCCGCGCTACCGCGAGATCCTGGACGGGACCGAGCGCATCGGGGTCGCCCCCGGCATCGTGAGCATCTGGCACTCGTCACCCGCCGAGGTCGCGGCGTACGCCCAGGACGCGCAGCGCGCCCACCCCGGCCGGTTCCTGCTCGGCCTCGGCGCCAGCCACGCCGTCCTGGTGGAGAGCAACGGCACCGACTACCGCAAGCCGTACTCCAAAATGGTGGATTACCTCGATGCCCTCGACGCGGCGGGCCTCGGACCCGAGCAGCGGGTCCTGGCCGCCCTGGGCCCTCGGATGTTGACGCTCTCCCACGACCGGGCGGCCGGCGCGCACCCGTACTTCACCCCGGCCGAGCACACCGCCGAGGCCCGGACGGCGATCGGCCCGGACCGGCTGCTGGCCGTCGAGGTCGCGGTGGTGCTCGATCCGGACCCGGCCGCGGCGCGGGCGACGGCCCGGCAGTACACCACCGGCTATCTCTCACTACCGAACTACACCAACAACCTGCGCCGGTTCGGCTGGACCGACGAGGACCTCGCCGGCGGCGGCAGCGACCGCCTGGTCGACGCCCTCATCCCCTGGGGTACGGCCGACCAGGTGGCCGCCGGCATCGAGAAGCACTTCCAGGCGGGCGCGGACGAGGTGGCGATCCAGGTCCTGAACGGAGGCGACGCCACGACCTTCCCGGCCGAAGCGTTCCGCGCCCTGGCCGCGATCCTGATCTGATTCTCGCCACTACCCTTCCGTCATAGCTCTGACGTGCTGGCAAGTCTGGTCGCTGAGCTCATCGGCCGGTGCCGGATGATGTGGTCATGACGGGGCAGCATTGGCAACCGGTCGTGGCGATCGGCTCTCACGGTTCGGTGCTCGGTCTGGACGCTGACGGGTCGTGGGTCGTGGCCGATGGCGGCAAGGTCCGGGGTGTCGCCGTCGGCGCGAACTTGACGATGCTGTTGCCGTTGCTCGAGCAGCCGCATCGCCAGCTCGCGGCGGCCGTGGCAGCGGTGGTGCCGTCGGCGCCACCCTGGGACGAGCTGCTGGTGTTCGCGCTTGGCTGGCCGACTGAGTACTGGCCCGCTCTGGCCCTGGGGTGGTTGGAGGACGGCTATCCGTCAGCCGGGGTCCGCGACGCTCTCACCGCGTTGAGGGACGATGCCCACCGGTCGCAGCCGTTGCGACACCGCGCGTTGCGGTTGTGCAGGCACGCCATCGGCTGACTGTGAACCGCATCAGGTCACCGGCGTCCCGGTGAACAGGTCGAGCAGCTCACCGATGCTGTGGTCGGCCTCCGCGGGGTGCCGGAAACGGCCGGCCGGGTTGAGGGTGTACTGGTTACGGCGCCCGACGCGTTCGTGCCGGAGGTAGCCGGCTGCTTCGAGGTCGGCGACGATCGCCTGCGCGGCGCGCTCGGTGATGCCGACGGCGTCGGCGACGTCACGCAGCCGGACGGTCGGGTCCCGGGCGATGGCCAGGAGCACGTGGGCGTGGTTGGTCAGAAACGTCCACCCCTTGACCGGGTGAGCTGTCTGAGACACGTGATCCCCGTCCCCGCGTTCGCACCGAGCCGTACCACCCCTCAATGTACGCATACCAAGACACGAAATCAGCTGCGCCCCTGCCTTGACATACGAACGTCACTTCGTGAATCATTGAACGTAGTTCGAGGGGGAGTACCCGACGCACCACGCGCCACCGTCAGGACGGACCCGGCAGATCCGGGTCTCGGTGGTGCAGCCATCGCCGCGGTGGCCCGGGGAGACCTTCGTCCACAGTCGCCGGCCCGCCGCCACGGGCCGGCCGGGCGAAAGGTCTCCCTTCCCATGTCTGTGTCCTGGTGGGTCTGGGCGCTGCTCATGCTCGCGGTCGCCGCGATGCTCGCCGTCGACCTGTTCCTGCACCGCGACAACCACGTCATCGGCTTCCGCGAGGCCGCCCTGTGGTCCGGCATCTGGATCGCCGCCGGCCTGCTGTTCGGCGTCGTGCTGTGGGCCTGGCAGGGCGGCGAGGTCGCCGGCACCTACTACGCCGGCTACCTGATCGAGAAGGCCCTGTCGATCGACAACGTCTTCGTCTTCGCGCTGATCTTCACCTCCTTCGCCGTCCCCGCCGCCTTCCAGCACAAGGTCCTGTTCTGGGGTGTCATCGGCGCGCTGCTCTTCCGGCTGGTCTTCATCTTCGTCGGCGCCGAGCTGCTGGAGACGTTCTTCTGGACCGCGTACGTGTTCGGCGCGTTCCTGATCTACACCGGCTACAAGATGGCGTTCCGCCACGACGAACAGACCCCGCCGGACCGCAACCCCGTCGTCCGCCTGGTCCGCAAGGTCATCCCGACCGACCCGGCGTACCACGGTGACAAGTTCTTCACCCGGATCAACGGCAAGCGCGTCGCCACCCTGCTGTTCGTGGTCCTGATCGCCGTCGAGGCCACCGACCTGATTTTTGCCGTCGACTCCGTGGCCGCGATCCTGGCCATCACCACCAGCACCTTCATCGTCTGGACAGCCAACGCCTTCGCCATCCTCGGCCTGCGTAGCCTCTACTTCTGCCTCGCCGGCCTGCTGCGCCGCTTCGTCCACCTGCACTACGGCCTGGCCGTGCTGCTCGCCTTCGCCGGGGTCAAGCTGATCCTCTCCGAGACCCCGGTCGGCAAACTGCCCATCCCCGTCACCCTCGGCGTCATCGTGCTCACCATCACGGTCTCGATCGTCTGGAGCCTGCGCAGTACCCGCCAGACCACGACGACGCCGGAACCTCGGCCCTGACCCCGTCCACGCCGCACGGGAGGGAAACGATCATCCCCACCGCACGCCTAGGACTCCCCCACCGACCCCTCGTGGCGGCCCACGCTGCGCAGACCGGCACGCCGCTGTTCGGCGCCGCCTGGACACGCTGGCCGATCAGGCCGTCGGCCGGGTCCGCCGCCGCTGCGGCGCCCGTGAGGACTGACTGTTGTGCAACGACGGCGCCAGCACGGCGGCACGGACACACTCCCTCAGCACCGACCAGGATGGCGGCGACGACCGCCTGCCGATCCGCGGTCGACGGAGGTCACCGGACAGCCCGGGTAGCCGTCCAGATTTCACCCAGGACGGTGCCGGGGCCGGAAGACTCTGGCCCGGCACGGCCGAGCGGGCCATCGTCGACAGTGACGCGGAGGTGGCCCATGACCTATCTCATCGAGAGCCGAACCCTGACCAGCCAGGACACCGCGGTCGTCCGGTCCCGCGTACCGGCCGCACAGCTGCTGGCGTGGTTGATCGATGTCTACCGGGAGCTCGACCGCTACCTGACGGATCGCGGCGTCCGGGTCTGCGGGCCGCCGTTCGCCCGGTATGCCGGCCATGCGGACATGGTCGACGTGGAGGCCGGTTATCCGGTCCCCGGGCCGGTGCCCGGCCAGGGACGAATCACCGCGTCGCGGCTGCCCGGCGGACGAGCGGCGGCCACCGTTCACCACGGCTCCTGCCAGGACCTCGATACGGCCGAGCGGGCGGTCGCCGACTGGCTGGAGAAGCGGGGACTCGTGGCCGCCGGACCGCACTGGGACGTGTACTACACGAACCTCGCCGCGCAATCAGACAACGCCGTGGCCAGAACGGATCTAGTCGTTCCTTATCGGACGGCGTGAGCGACGTCCCATGGCAACCACGCCGGCCCGAGCGGTGCACTGTCGGCGACGGCGCGGATTTCGGGGGTCGCGTGTGCCCGGTTTCACCCATACCATCGTGCTGTGGGAGCGCTCCCAAGCCATCGTGGGGTGCTGACCGCCCAAGCAGGGAGGAGACCCCGTGCGCTACGGACACTTCGACGACGAGCGCCGTGAGTACGTCATCGACCGGCCGGACACGCCGTTGCCCTGGATCAATTATCTGGGGACCGAGGCGTACTTCGGCATCATCTCCAACACCGCGGGCGGATATTCGTTCTACCGCGACGCCCGGCTGCGCCGCCTCACCCGGTACCGCTACAACAACGCGCCGTTCGACCTCGGCGGGCGCTACCTGTACGTGCGGGACGACGCCACCGGTGACTTCTGGTCACCGACCTGGCAGCCGACCCGCAGCTCCCTGGACGAGTACGAGTGCCGGCACGGTCTGTCGTACACCCGGGTCGCTTCCGCCCGGGGCGGCATCCGCGCCGAGACGCTGTACTTCGCGCCGCTCGGCGAGACCCTCGAGGTCTGGCGGTGCCGGGTCACCAACGAGCGCGACACCGCGGCTGAGCTCTCGCTCTTCTCCTCGGTCGAGTTCTGCCTGTGGGACGCGCAGGACGACGCGACCAACTTCCAGCGCAACTTCTCCACCGGCCAGGTCGAGGTGGCCGACGGGGTGATCTACCACAAGACCGAATACCGCGAACGGCGTGACCACTTCGCCTATTTCGCCTGCTCGGAACCGCTGGCGGGCTTCGACACCCAGCGGGACACGTTCCTGGGCGCGTACCGGGGCTGGGACCAGCCGGCTGCGGTGGAGCGCGGCGCGGCCTTCGACTCGGTGGCCCACGGCTGGGCACCGATGGGCAGTCACCACGTACGGCTGAGCCTGGCCCCGCAGGAGACCCGTGAGGTGGTCTTCGTGCTCGGGTACGCGGAGAATCCGCGCACCGAGAAGTTCGATCCCCCGGGATCGCAGACGCTCAACAAACGCCACGTGCGCCCGGTCATCGAGCGCTGGCTGCGGCCGGAGACGGTCGCCGAGGGCTTCGCGGCGCTCGGCGCCTACTGGGACCGGCTGCTCGGCACGCTGAGCGTGACGACCCCGGACCTGGACACCGACCGGATGGTCAACATCTGGAACGCCTACCAGTGCGTGGTCACCTTCAACATGAGCCGGTCCGCGTCGTTCTACGAGTCCGGGATCGGCCGCGGCATGGGCTTCCGCGACTCCAACCAGGACCTGCTGGGCTTCGTCCACATGATCCCGGAGCGCGCCCGGGAACGCATCCTCGACATCGCCGCCACCCAGCTACCGACCGGCGGGGCGTACCACCAGTACCAGCCGCTGACCAAGCGGGGGAACAACGACATCGGCCAGGGCTTCAACGACGACCCGCTGTGGCTGATCCTGGGCGTTGCCGCGTACGTCAAGGAGACCGGTGACCAGACCATCCTGGACGAGCCGGTGCCCTTCGACAACGCGCCGGGCAGCGAGGCGCCGCTGTACGAGCACCTGCGCCGTTCGCTGCGCTACACCCGGGAGCGGCTCGGCCCGCACGGCCTGCCGCTGATCGGGCGGGCCGACTGGAACGACTGCCTCAACCTCAACTGCTTCTCCGACACTCCCGGTGAGCCGTTCCAGACCACCGAGAACGCCTCCGGCGGCGCGGCCGAGTCGGTCTTCATCGCCGGCCAGTTCGTGCTGGCCGGCAAGGAGCTGGCCGCGCTCGCCGAGCTGCGCGGACTGGACGACGAGGCGGTCGAGTACCGTGCCGCCGCGGAGAAGATGACCGGCGTCATCGTCGAGCACGGGTGGGACGGCGCCTGGTTCCGTCGCGCGTACGACTTCGACGGCCGCCCGATCGGCTCGGCGGAGAACGACGAGGGGCAGATCTTCATCGAGCCGCAGGGCATGTGCGTGCTGGGCGGCGTCGGCCTGGACGACGGGCTGGCCGTACGGGCGCTGGACAGCGTGGCGGAGCGGCTGGCCACCCCGCACGGCATCGTCCTGCAGCAGCCGGCGTACTCCGGCTACCGGATCGAGCTCGGCGAGATCTCGTCCTATCCGCCCGGCTACAAGGAGAACGCCGGCATCTTCTGCCACACCAACCCGTGGATCATGATCGCCGAGGCGATGGCGGGCAACGGCGACCGCGCCTTCGACTACTACCGGCGGATCAACCCGTCCGCCCGGGAAGGCATCAGCGAGGTGCACCGCTGCGAGCCGTACGTGTACGCGCAGATGATCGCCGGCCGGGACGCGCCGGCCCACGGCGAGGCCAAGAACTCCTGGTTGTCCGGCACCGCGGCGTGGAACTTCGTCGCTGTCACCCAGTGGATCCTCGGCATCCGGCCGGAGCTGACCGGGCTGCGCGTCGACCCGGTGCTGCCCGCCGACTGGTCCGGCTTCCAGGCCACCCGGGCCTTCCGGGGTGCCACCTACCAGATCACCGTCCGCAAGGAGGCGGGCGTGACCGGCCGGGTCACCCACCTGCTCGTCAACGGTGAGCGGGTGGAGGGGACCGTGGTGCCGCCCGCCGCCCCCGGCATTGAGGTGCACGTGGAAGCCGTCATCGGGGGGTCGTCCTGAGCTGACACCGTACGGTGCGCCGGAAACTTCAGCCGTGCACGGAGCCGCGACCCGCCGGCTCACGCCTCCCTCACGGCTGAAGTTTCCGCAGCACTCCCGGAATGCGGCGGAGGATCTCCCGCTCGGCGTCGTCGAGGTCCTCGCGGATCGCGCGGGCTATCCCGGCGGCCCGCGCGCGGCGAGCGCTCGCCAGGGCCTCGCCGCCGGAGGTGGTCAGCGTCAGCATGACCTGGCGACGGTCGGCGTCATGGCGGCCGAGGGTGACCAGGGCCTGATCAGCCAGCAGGCCGACCGTGCGGGCCATCGACTGGTGCTTGACCTGCTCGAGCCGGGCCAGGTCGGCGATCGACAGCGGCCCCGAGCGGGCCAGGTGACCGAGTACCGCGGCCTGACCGGGCGACATCTCGTCGTGGACGCGAACGCGGCGCACGAAGTCGCCGATCGCCGCGCGCAGTTCTTCGGCGAGATCCAAGTCACTCATGCCGCCGAATATACAGCACTGCTGTATTGTTCGGCGAAGTGCAGCAATGCTGTACATCAGAGCTGAGGAGCAAGAGATGACCTACGACCCGTACGCCCTGGCTTTTCCCGCCCCCGCGTTCACCCTCACCAGCAAGGACTTCACCAACGGCGGGGCCCTGCCCGACTCCGCCTACCAGCCGCACAACGCATCACCCGAGCTGTCCTGGGGTCCGCTGCCCGACGGCACGCGGAGCCTAGTGGTGACCGCGTTCGACGCCGACGCTCCGATCCCCGGCGGGCTGTGGCACTGGGCGGTCAAGGACATCCCGGCCACGCTGAACGGGCTTCCGCACGGCGGCGGCGCCGGCACCGCACTGCTCAACGACCTCGGCAGCACCGGCTACGCCGGGGCCAACCCGCCGCCCGGCACCGGCACCCACCGGATGGTCATCTGCGTCACCGCGCTCGCCGTCGAATCTCTGGACCTGCCCAAGGGCGCGAGCCGGGCACTACTGAACATCATGCTGATCCCGCACACCCTGGGCCGGGCGATCATCATCGGGACCAGCACGCCACGCTGACACCCGAGCGCCACCCGCGACGCGCGATCCGCAGTTGTGCCAGATCAACCGGAAGCCGGGGGTGGCGCCGCCGTCCCCGGTGGCCGCGTTCTCGTGCAACCAGAACAGGTCGCCGCCGAACCAGCCGCCCGGGCCGTTGATAGCCTCGCCGATGGCACAGAAGAACCCATCGAGGTCGGTGATGTAGCGCCCGTCCAGGTGGTACACCATGCCCGCGGGCTTGTCCGGGGCGTGCCTCCGGTGGAGTGCGGCGGCTCGCACCCAGAGGAAGCGATCGCTGCGATCAAGGTCTGCCCACTGGTTCGGCGTGGTCGGGCCCCCGGCGCGCCACATGTCCCAGAGCGGACGGTCGTTCGCCGCCAGTGGTGTCGGGATCCGCGCGCTCACGGTGATATCGACCAAGTCGTCACCGAGGGCGGATGGGCGGGTGCCTTCGACACTGCCCAGCACGCGGTGTTCCCAGCCCATCTTGTGCGCTGTGCCGTCCACGCGTACGTGGACCAGCTCGGCCTCGAAGGAACCGGTGAGTCCGGGCCGGCAACCCAGCAAAGTCAATGGTGGACCGGGCGGCCAGACCTCCGGGCGCTCATGGAACAGACCCGCAATGTCTCGGCACTCGCCGGCCGGTGTCCCGGGGTGGGAGCCGTCCGGTTCCGGCCATACGATCAGCCGATAGCCGAAGACAGCGGGCGCGACGGTACCGCCTTCATTGTTGTCACCGTCGCGGCGATGGCCTTCGAGGTCGATGTCGAGCAGGCCGGACCCGTCCACGGAAGGCCGATGGTCGATGACACGGACGTCGAGCAGCTCCTCGATGATGTCGAAGCAACCCTTGCATCCGGGATCACAGCCTTCGCTCACCGGCCGGCCGGGGACATGGGCTCCCTCGACAACGAAGTTGCCGAACCACGTCGGTCCTGTCCCTTTGATCGCTACAAGCAGTGGCCCAGCCGGCGCGCAGCTCAACAGGGTGTAACGCTCGTACACCGGCTCCGCAGGAAACACGCGATCGACGAACAGCCCGTCGACATCCGCGCATTCAGTAAGAGCGATACGGGTTCCCTCGTCGAGCAGCCGCCAGCGCAGGGGAATCGACACGGCCCGACCTTATAGTTGCCTGGAGTGGTACGCCTTGATACTGGTTGGCGCAGTGCCTGAGGTCTGCCGGATGAGAGCCGCGTCGTCGGGCGGGACCGGCACCTCGGTTTCCCCGTGCGCCGCTACGGTGACGAGGTCACCGATGGGCTCGGTGCGAACAGCTTGCTGGGTCCGTCCCTCAGGCGGCATGTCCCAGATGATGTACACCAGGCGAATCGTGATCGGACGATCGTTGTCGTTGTTCACCCGGACCCGCGTGAACACGTCGTTGCGGGTGACGGCGACGCCTGAGGCGTCGAGCGGGGTCACGGTGGGCTCGGTGGCTATCGCCGGGTAGTCCACATACAGCGCGTCTATGACTGTGGCACGGACATCGGCGACCCTGTCCACGTGCTCTCCGGTGAACCGCATGATGTCCACGATGGAGGTCCGGGCCGGGATCACCAGGGCAGCATGGTCACTGCCGTAGACAGTGGAAACCGTCACGGACGGCAGCACTTCGCCGGTCTCGTCGACTGCAGCCAGCTTCAGGATCGGCGCATAGCTCAACGAGGTGAGGTTGGAGATCGCCAAAGTCTGGTTCATCTGGTCATCGCCCGACGTGGGCTGGTAAAGGAACTCGAACGGGGGCGACTGAGGGCCAGGGCCCGATGGGATCAAGCCGCATCCGCCGGCAAGCAGACTTGCCAGCGCAACGACGGTCAGGGCGCGAAGAGGGGCGAACACCGAGTGATCCTAGATCACGTAGCCCTGGACGCTCTTCCGAGTTGATGCACCGCACCAGGACCTCGACGTTCGCCTCACCGGCCAGCAGGATGGTGGTGTGTACGAGACGGCCGGCATGCCGGGTGACCTTCCCGCCGGCGCCGACACTTTCGATCTCCTTCCCGGTCTGCAGCGAGGTGAGCAGCTACGGCGAACCGACAAGGCCGTCACCGTCGCCGGCCGCTGGCACGGCCGTGACGTGGTCGCCAAGCAGCTGATCAGCTCCGAGCGGCAATGGGTCGAACGCTTCGCGCACGAGGTGAGCGCATACCAGGCGTTCGCTGTCACCCCACCGCCATGGCGCGTCCCGCTGCTGCAGTACGCCGGGCACACCGTTCTGGTCATCGAACGCCTGCCCGGAGCGCCGCCGCACACCGACCGATACCCACCGCGGCTACCCGAGCCCATCGTGACCGCCATGATCGACGCCATGGCGGCCTTCGCCTCATGGCGGCCTCCGCCCCGGGCCGCTCAGCATGCCCGCCACGGACTGGCCGGCCCGTATCCGTCGCTACGCCGCGGCCGGGGATCTGCCTGCTGATGTCCAGCAACCACTGCTGGAAGCGGTCACCGACGCTCCCCTGCTGTTCGGGCACGGCGATCCGCTGGCCAGCAACGCCCTGGTCGCCGCCGGCGAGCCGCTGATCTTCATCGACTTCGAGTTCGCCGGCATGTATCCGCCCGGCGCTGACCTCGCACTTCTCGGGCTGTGGCTGGGCCGCCACGACCCCGCCGCCGAGCAACGGTGCGCCCGGACCGCCGAGGCTGCCGGATGGTGGCACAGCTACCGGGCGATGCGGGTTCTGTGGCTCGCCCGCGAGCAGCGGCTCTACCAGAACCTGTTCGACACTGTCGACGACCGCGAGCACCGGCAATGGCTCGACGGCCAGACCGCTGAAGCGATCACCGGGTTACGCCGGGCGGAAGGCCGTGGCTGAGCTCGCGTCGACGCCGAACCCCACGCTGGAGGCACGGACCGCCCTGCGGGTCGCGGTGGTGAGGTGGCTGTTCCCGAACCGGCGGTCAGCCGGCCGATTCGGGGAAGAGTTCCAGGACCCGGTACGCGGCGGAGCCGACGACCCCGCTGTCAGCTCGTCCGGCGATGCCGCGACATTCCAGTCGTTCGTCGATGTAGTCGTCGAGTCTGTGGTGCGGGCCGGGTTCCTCGCCCGGGGTGCCGTCGAGGCGGCCGATGAGCACGAGTTCCACCTCATCGTCGAGGTGGTCCAACGCGATGTCCAGACCCGGCTCGTCGTCTGGTTGCGGGCCGGTCACCTGCTCCCGGTACCAGACCAGGACCGGTTCGGGTCGCGGGTGTTGCTCGGCGATGGTGACGAGCGCGGGTATGACCGCGTCCAGCATTCGGGCAGCGAGTTGGTCTGCGTGCTCCTCGAGCGCGCTGAGCGGTACGACGAGTGCCACATGTTCACCAGCGGCGTCGAGGCCGGCCACCACGGTAGAGACGCTGTCCGTGTCGTCTGTGACGGTGACCGTGATGCCGACAGCCTGTGGCGTCGCCGCGGTGAGGAAATCGCCCCAAAGTGCGAGGCAGTGCTCAGCGGTGCTGACGGCGGAGTGCAGCGTCTTGGACCTCCTCGCTGAGAGGCCTGGAACCTGCGGTGTCCAGGTCACCGGATGTGGATGATCCATGCCCGCATGTCTCCCTCAGGCGCGGCGACGGTGCGCCGCGCGACGACCGTGCCGAGCGCCTCGATCACGGCTTGGTGCTGCCTGGCGACGGTTGCGGACGGGGTTCCTTGGCGACGAGTATTAGTTGATCTGGCGGGGTGGAGTGTGCGAGGCGCTGCAGTTCGAGCGCGGCCGCGGCGTAGCGGGACGGTCCGGACGGTGGCCGACGGAACGGATCAACCAGCGCGGGCCGGCCTCGGTCGGCGTGCGGGCCGACGGCCGCGGGTGTGCCGATGCCGTACCGGTCCCCTATCGCGTGCAGGGCGTGCTGCACGGCCTGGAACAGGCGCAGACCGGTCAGCCCGTCTCCCACTGGCGGGTCCTGGAACCAGGAGGAGGGAAGACGGAGTCCGCACTGGATCTCTTTCGGTCCTCCGTAGTTCTTCTTCCTGAGATATTCCGCGCTCACCACCGTGTCGTCGCGCGGCAGCAGGTGCACCCGGACGGAACTGCGGGCCGGGAACCGCTGCTTGAGCCATGCCGCGCCGGCGAAGCAACGGTTGAACCGGTCCTCGACACTATGTGCGACGACCAGGGCCTGCCCGTAAGCCACGCGGCCTACCCCTGCCGGCATCGTGAGGGACGCCGACAGGGAGATCCAGAAGCTCATGGCGCCGCTCCTACCTACCCGCGGCTCTCATGCCGACCGGCCGATGGCCGTACCGGACAACGAACCTCAGGCACATGGCCCACTCCCACGACCGGGCGAGGTATCGGTTGAGGGACAGGAGGATCAAGACGATCTGGCAGGACCCGTACGTCTTGGGGTCCCTTCACCATAGTGATCTAGTAGCCCGAGGTGGGCCGAGATGACCGCAGTTGCCTCACGTCGCGCCTTGCCGGGCGCATCCGCGCTGCGGCTGCCGAGCGTAAGCATCGTGAGAGAAGGTGACCCCTGTGACAACCAAGGACACGACGCCGACCGCTACCGGCGTCACCGAGCAGCGCCTGGCCGGTCTGCGTAGGTGGAACCTGGCTCTGACCCTGCTGCACCTGGCCCAGGCGGCGGTCGTCGTGCTGATCGCCGGCAACTTCGCGATCACCGTGACGTCGTCGTTCCCGGAGGGACCACCCGGCTCCGCCGCCGTCGCCCCGCAGGCACTGTTCGAAGTCTCCATCGGATGGGCCGTGGCCGCATTCCTGCTCCTGGCGGCGCTCGACCACCTGCTGACCGGAATTGTGGCGCGCCGCACCTACGCACGAGCATCAACGCTGTCATCGCGGTCGCCGGCGCCAACGCCGGGATGATCCTGTTCGGGTGGCTGCAGGAACTGATGAACCCACCCGGCCGCCGCAGCACGACGATGCTTCCCTTCTGGTTCGGCACGATCGTCGGCCTCACACCGTGGATCTCGATCGCGTTCAACGTCGCCGGGTCCGAGACCGTGCCCGGCTTCGTGTACGGCATCGTGGTGGTCCAGGCCGTCCTGTTCTTCAGCTTCGGACTGAACCAGTGGCTGCAGTACCGGGGGGTCGGCCGGTGGGCGGACTACGCCTACGGCGAGAAGGCGTACCTGGTCCTCAGCCTGGTGGCCAAGTCCCTGCTGGCGTGGCAGATCTTCGCCGGGTCGCTGGCCGGCTGACAACGCCGGCCCGACGGACGGCGTAGCGCGCCTCCGGTGTCATGGCCGCCGGCTCAGCGCATGAAGGCGTCGTGGACGGCTGCGGCGAGACCGGCCCGTCGTCGGTCGTGGTCCTCCGCCGGGTCGGCCAGGGTCGCCGTATAGGTCAGGCTGCTCGGCGCCCAGGTCATGGCCATCGCGATCACCATGGAGTGGATGTCGGCCGCAGCGAGGTCCGGGCGGATCCGGCCGGCGCGCTGGCCGGCGGCGATGACGTCGAGCTTGGCGGTCTCGTCGGCCTGGGGGAACAACGGGCCGGCCGGGTGGCGCTCCAGCCGCGCCCACGTGGCCAGGCGGACCAGCTGGGGGTGCTCCAGGTAGGCGTCGTAGAGGCGGACCGCGTAGTCGGGCAGGTCATCGGTGAGCGGCGCCTTCTCCAGGATGTCGGTGACCTGGTCGTCGAGGACCGCGTCGAAGAGCTGCTCCTTGCCGGCGTAGTACGAGTAGACCTGGGCTTTGCTGACCTTGGCCTCGAGGGAGATGCGGTCGACTCGCGCCCCGGCTACGCCGTACCGGGCGAACTCGACGGCGCCGGCGTCCAGCAGACGCCGGCGGCTGGCCTGTGACCTGTCCACCGTCCCAGCCTAAACGAACTTGTTCGTTTGGCACACGACGATCCGTGCGCTGCGGTCGGCAAACGAACCAGTTCGTTTGCCAAGCACGGGAAGAAGTGACGACATGAGGGACACCACCGGATGGGCCGCTCTGGATCAGGGCGGTCCGCTGCGACCCTGGGCCTTCCAGCGCCGCGACCTGCGGGACGACGACGTCGCGGTCCGGATCGAGTACTGCGGGGTCTGCTCCAGCGACATCTCCGCCATCCGCCACAGCGGCGGCGCCCCCTTGGTGCCGGGTCATGAGATGACCGGCGAGATCGCCGCCGTCGGCCCGGCGGTCACCGGCTTCCGGATCGGCGACAAGGTCGCCGTCGGCAACATCATCGACTCCTGCGGCGCATGCCCGCCGTGCCGCGCCGGCCGGGAGAACTGGTGCGAGCGGTTCCCGACGCTCACCTACGGCAACGTCGACCCCAAGGACGGGATGCCGACCCGCGGCGGCTACTCCTCGGAGTACGTCCTGCCGGCCAAGTTCACTTACCACGTACCCGATGGGTTGGACCTCGCTGCCGTCGCGCCGCTGATGTGCGCGGGGGTCACCACCTACGTTCCGCTCAAGCGCTGGGGCGCGGGTCCCGGCACGCGAGTCGGCATCGTCGGGATGGGCGGGCTCGGTCACCTGGCCCTGAAGATCGCCCATCACCTCGGCGCCGAGGTCGTCCAGTTCACCCGCACCCCGGACAAGGCCGCCGAGGCCCGCGCCCTGGGCGCCGACGCCGTCGTGCTCTCCACCGACCAGCAGCAGATGGCGGCGCAGAAGGGCCGCTTCGACCTCATCCTCGACACCGTGGGCGCGCCGCACGCGGTCGAGCCCTACCTGGCCGCGCTGGCCATGGACGGCACCCTCTGCATCGTCGGCATCCCGGAGGCCGACCTCACCGTCAACCCGATGAGCCTGATCCAGGGCGCCAAGACCATCGCCGGCGCCGGCAGCGGAGGCACCCGCGAGACGCAGGAGATGCTCGACTTCTGCGCCCGCCACCACCTCACCGCCGACATCGAGACCCTGCCTCAGCTACAGGTCAACGAGGCACTCGAGCGGCTGGCCCGCAACGACGTCCGGTACCGCTTCGTCCTCGACATGACCACCGAGTAGCGCCGCGTCCCTGGACCGGCTACGTCATGCCGCGGACAATGCGCTGCTGAAGGGGCTGCGTCAGTACGCGCCGAGTCTCTGAAACGGCGCAAACTCCTCGCCTTCGCCGCCGACCCCCAGTACTAGCGAACCCGCAGTCAGGCCGACGAATAGCCCGTCGGAGACCTCCAGGCAGACCAGCGCCGGATGGTGCACCGGGATAGAGAGATGCAGGGACCGGATGCCGACGTCCCAGATCTTGATCGTCCGGTCCTGGCTACCGGACGCGAGCATACGGCGGCCGTCGACTGTCACCGGGCAGAGCGCGTTGATGCCGTCGGTGTGCCCGGTCATCACTGCCAGGCAGTCCCCGCCCGCCGGGTCCCAGAGCCGGACGGTCTGGTCCGCGCCTGCGGTGGCCAGCAGGGTACGGCCCTGGTGCGCCACCGTGGTCAGCGCGCTGATCGAGCGGCGATGCCCGACCAGTTTGTTGCGCGGACGCCCCTCGGGTCCCCAAAGCACAACCTCGTCGTCGTCGCCGGCGGTGGCCAGCAGCGACACACCGTCCACCACGAGGTGCCGGATAATGCGGACACCGTCGAGGTGCGCGCTAAGTTTTCGGTGCCCGAAGAAGTTCGGCATCCGGACCGAGTGCACGAATTTTGCGGTGTCCGCCCACAGGTACCGAATGGCACTGTGCCCCTTGCTGACGACGGCCAGTACCGGGCGCCCGCCACGGGCCTCGAACGAGCACATGGCACGAAGGCTGCCGTACTGAAAAGCCTGGTAGTGGAGTTGCCGGCCAGCGCCGGGATCCCAGATTTGCAGGGTGCCCTGATCGCTGGACGCCACCACGAGCTGCCGGGCCCGGTAGTCGACGGTGCAGATGTCCGCGAACGCGCCGGTCACGCCCTTGAGCTGGACCACCTCTGCGCCGGTCTCGACGTTCTGCAGGCGGATCACCCCTGTGGTGTTGTCCACCGTGGCGACCAGTTGCCGGGCGGAAGCGCGGACCATGCAGGCCCCGCTGACCCGAGTGCCGCGGTGGTGACCACCGGTGGCCGGCCCGGCGAGGCTGACGTCCCACTGGCGAGCCGTGCGGTCGAGGCTCGTGGTGGCGACGAACGCGCGCCCGTCCACAGTGATCGTGCAGATGGCTGTGACCGCATCAGTATGGCCGGACAAAACGCGCAGACAGCTGCCGTCTTCCGGGTCCCAGATGCGAACGTCGCCGTCGGCGGCCGCCGTCGCCAGGACCTCCTTGCCGTCGACTCGCAGCGCAACCATGCCGCGGATGCCGGCAGTGTGCCCGTCCAGCTCGTACGACTCCAGGCCGGTGGCCGCGTTCCAAACCTTGGCGGTGCGGTAGTTGGCCGTTGCCATACTCGCACGACCGCCGACGGTCACCGAGCACGCTGCCCGCACCGCAGCGATGTGCGGCGCAACCACCAGCATCTGCTGACCGGTAAGGGGGTCCCAGACTCGAGCCTTGTAGTCGTCCCCGGCGGACAGCAGCAATTCTCGGCCGCGGCGCCGAATCACGGTGACGCAGCGCACCGGGCCATCGTGGCCCGCGATGGTACGCAAGCGCCGGTTAGCGAGGCTCCACATCCGGATGACGCCATCGTCACCGCCGGAAACCAACGTGGACTGTCCCTCGACGTTCACAGTGCACAACGATCGGACGATCGCCGGGCTCTCGGGCAACGCACCGATGAAGCGCCGAGCGACCGGATCGATGAACGAGATCCTCCGACTGCGCCCGGCCACGGCCGCCACCACTCGACCCCCCAGCACGACCGGGCAGACCGCGAGTTGCGGTTCTGTCTGCGTCTGCGGTATCGGCACTTCCCAGTGCCGGCCTGACGCCGGGTTCCAGAACCGGACCGACCGGAAATCCCCGACTGTGGCCAGGTGCGGCTGACCGGCCACCGTGATCTCGCAGATCCCTCGGACGGCGCCTGCGTGTCCTTCCAGGACGGCGCGTTCGGCGCGGCCAGTGACCGTCGCCCAGCGAGCCTGATAAGGCAGCCCAGCCCAGCTCGAGAAGGTGTCGCCGAGTTGTTCGAGTGACTCGGTCACGCCGAACAACGCAGCCCGCTCTCGTGCTCCGGCCGCGATGGCGTGCGGGGTCAGTCGCAACAGCCGGGCCCGGGCGTACCCTGCGGCGGTGCGAGCCTGGTCGGCCAGCTGGGTGAGCCGGGGCAGGTCGGCGTACAGCAGAAACGTGTCGTCGGTCAGCAACGTGTCGATGATCCCAGCACGGCCCGCGTAGGTTGGCAGCACCCGCAGCAGGTACGGGTCGACACGCTCCCAGCCGAGAGTGCGGCCGTCCTGGATCAGCCGCAGCGCCAGCGCCCGTTCGTCGTCGCGGCGCAACCCGTCGTGCGTACGCCGTGCCAGCAACGAATCGTTGAGCGCCTGATGAAACAGGCGGTACCGCGGCGTACCGGCGTCGTTGCTGGATTCTACGAGGAAGTTCGCAGCCGAGGACCCGGCGAACCGGACCAACTCGTCTCGGCCCACGGCGACGTTCAACGCCTCGAGCGCCACCCGCCACAGGTCGACGGACAATCCGGGAGCCTGGGCGTACGCCAGCGCGGTCAGGACCACGGTCGCGGGCACCTGGTCGAGCGGAGGCAGCCGGATCAGGTAGTCCTCGAGCGCGGCGTCCACCGTCGCGGTGAAATCCAGGCCGGCCGGGTCGACGGGCTCCGTGTCGTACAGGCCGTGAGACCGGGCGATCAGACCGGCGATAAGAAAGTTGCGATCGGCCATCGAGGCGATCTGCCGGGCCACTGGAACGGCCACCTCGGGGTCCGCGTACGGATTATCGCTGCGTTCGTCGCCGGTCAGCGCGAGGGTCGCGTGCGCGTACTCGATGAGGTCCTCCTCGGCGAAGTAGCGTTCTTCGTCGAGGTTGACCAGCTCAGCGTTTGCCCCCAACAAAGTCAGCAACGGCCCGCCATCGTCGGTAAGCCGGCTGCCCACCACGACTTGCGCACCGAGCCGGGCACAGGTGCGGGCGATCGGCAGCAGCAGCACATTCATGATCAAGCGGGCCTGCCGGGGACTGCTTGCCTCATCCAGGGCGTCGATGACGAGATTGAACCGGCGCCGACCACCCTCCTGGTTCAACTTCTGATGCAGCGCGGGGACCAGCTCGTCGACGGTGCGCGGAACCCGGATAGATGCGGCCTTGGCAATCTCGGTGGCCACGTCGAGCGCGGTTTTGCCCTTGGCATGTACGGCGCAGGCGATCGAGCCGAGGGGCGCCCGCACGTTGCGGTCGGTGGCTGGCAGCGCCGCCCGCATCCCCTTGTCGGCGGTGGTCACCACCCGGCCCAACACCGCGGACTTGCCAACGCCCGGTGAACCGGTGACCACCAACACCCGGGCGTCCGGCCGGGCGCGGCCGAGCCATCCGACGATCGTGGTCAGCGCCGCAGTCCGGCCGCGGAACCGGTAGCCGCCCTCTGTGTCGATGGATACGCCACGTGCCCGCGGGCGCCAATGACGGACCGCCTCGACGTCGTGGCTCAGCGACCAGCCCCAGGCCTTGAGAGCAGTTTCCCCAGCGGCCATGATCGACCAGGCCGAGAGCTCGTGCAGCTTCTCGTCGGGCAGTTCGGCGGCGGCCCGGTGCAACGTCACGGCGAGCGCGTCGCCGGGGTGGTCGCCGCCCAGGCGGGCTTGTCCAACCAGCCCGACGACTGCGCCGAAGGCCGCCGACCACAGTCCGGCGCCGCTGAAGCCCGGCTTCACCACGTATCGCGACTGGGTGTCCAGGCGGACCCATCCATACGCCAGCGGCGCGCCGATCACGCCGTACGCGTCCGTACCCAACTCGGAATCCTGGGTGAACCCGAACGCCCACCAGCGTTCGCCGGCCAGCGAATCCGGCGTGGGTGACCGTAGCGGCGCCGGCACCGCCTCGGGCGGAGCCAGGTCGGCCAGTTCCAGGACGGCGACGTCGCCCTCGCGCCCGGGCCGGAATCCGGCGACAGCCGTCATCGCTGTCCGCGGCAACCCCGATTTCGGATAGGCCACGGTGAACGGCTGCCGCCTGTCCTGGAGGACGTGCAGGCAGGTAAGAACGCGACGCCGGTCGATGAGCACCCCGGATCCGACCGGAAACCGGGAGCCGCTGGCGTAAATCGCGACGGTCCAGGGATCGCGCCCCGGACCATCGGTCACCATCCATCGATGTTGTCATTACCGCGGAGACCCGTCCAGGCCGCCGCCACGTCATATCGACGTCACCCCGCAGGCGACGGCTCCCCCGCTGACTTCCGTGTGGGTGATTCAGGCTTGCTGGAGCTGGAACCGCTGATTGGTGCTTCCGGTGACCGTCCACTGGGAGATGCGGGCGCCGTCGGCGGTGGAGGCCTGGTAGACGTCCATGGCCAGGCCGGTCTGCCGGTTGACCAGGCTGCACACCTGGCCGCCCTGGTCCACCACCCGCCACTGCTGGGCCGCGGCGCCGGTGTCGGGCTGCTGGGTGATGTCGGCGCCGCCCGCGGTACCGGCGACCTGCAGGACCAGACCGCTGTGCCGGGCCCTGATGCGGTGGTAGCCGCCGTCGGAGGGCAGGAACTCGAACTGCTGGTTGAGTCCGCTGGTGAGCGGCCACTGGACCAGGGCGGCCCCGGCGGTCGTGGAGGCACCGCTGATGTCGGCGGCCTTGCCGCTGTGCTGGGCCACCAGCCGATAGTAGACGCCCTTTTGCACCGGCCCTGTCTGGAGCGCCGACGCCCGGTACGTGTGCCCGGCCTGACCGGTGAACTCGATGACGCCGGCCTCGGGCCGCGCCGGCTGGACCGCAGCGCCGCTGGTCTCGTCGCGCAGCTCCAGGTCGCCGGTCAGTGACTGGTTGCGCAACCGGACGGTGCCCGTACGGTCGGGGGTGACGACCAGTTCGACGCGGCCGCTGCTCCAGGTGGCACCGACGGTGTGTCCGCCGCGGGCGCGCAGACCGCTGACGCTGCCGCTCGGCCAGGTCGGCGGTAGTGCGGGCAGCACGTGCAGTTCGCCGTTGTGGCTCTGCAGCAGCATCTCGGCGATGCCCGAGGTGGCGCCGAAGTTGCCGTCGATCTGGAACGGCGGGTGCAGGTCGAACATGTTGGGCGCGAGCCGGTCCGTGCGTACGAGATCACGCAGGAGCTTGTGCGCGCGGGCCCCGTCCTCCAGCCGGGCCCAGTAGTTGATCTTCCAGGCGAGGGACCAGCCGGTGCCGTCGTCGCCGCGCAGTTCCAGCGTGCGGCGTGCGGCCGTGTGCAACGCCGGTGTTCCCCGCCGCGTGATCTGGTTGCTCGGGTGCAGCCCGTACAGGTGGGAGACGTGCCGGTGGTTGATCTCGGTCTCGACCCAGTCGGCCAGCCACTCCTGGATGTTGCCGCGCGAGCCGACCCGCATCGGCGCCAGCCGGTCCCGGGCCGCCAGGACCTGGGTGCGGAAGGCGGCGTCCACGCCCAGCGTCTCCGCGGCCCGGGCGCAGCCGGTGAACAGGTCGCGCAGGATCTGGTTGTCCATGGTGGGACCGGCGCACACGCTGGCGTTCGCGTGGTGCGGCAGTTCCGGTGAGTTCGACGGGTTGGTGACCAGGTGCCCGAGCGTCGGGTGGGTGACCAGGGTGTCGAGGAAGAACTGGGCGGCGCCCTTCATCGCCGGGAAGTTGGCGCGCAGGAAGTCGAGGTCGCCGGTGAACGCGTAGTGGTCCCAGATGAGGGTGGCCAGCCATGCGCCGCCGGTCTGCCACATGCCCCACAGTGCACCGTCGACCACCGACGAGCCCCGCCACGCGTCGGTGTTGTGGTGGGTGACCCAGCCGCCCGCGCCGTACTGGGCCTGGGCCGTGCGGGCGCCGGTCACGGTCAAATCCTTGATCATGGCGAAGACCGGCTGGAAGCACTCGGCCAGGTTGGTCGTGTCAGCCGGCCAGTAGTTCATCGGCAGGTTCGCGTTGATGGTGTACTTCGAGTCCCAGGACGGCGCCATCTCCTCGTTCCAGAGGCCCTGGAGATTGGCCGGCTGGGTGCCGGGCCGCGAGGACGAGATGAGCAGATACCGGCCGTACTGGAACAGCAGCGCGGACAGCTGCGGGTCGTTGGTGGAGGCGTGCTGGGCTATCCGTACGTCGGTGGTCTGATCGGCCGCGGCGGTGCGGCCCAGATCGAGCGTCACCCGGTTGAACAGCGCCTGATAGTCGGCCAGGTGCCGGGCGCGCAGCTGCTCGTAGCCCACCGTGCCGGCGGCACCCAGCCGGGTCCGGGCGATGTTCTGGTAGTCGCCGTTGACGGTACGGAAGTCGACGTAGCTGGTGCCGATCGACACGAGCAGGGTGACGGAGGTGGCGCCGGAGACCCGCAGCGTGCCACCGGAGCTGCTGACCGTACCGCCGGTGACCGTGGCCCTGGTCAGGGCCAGGAACCGCACCGAGCCGGTGATGCCCTCCATGCTGCCGGAGATGCCGTCGAGGCCGATCGTGGCGCCGTCCGGGCTGGACACGGTGGTCCGTTGCGGGCTGTCGAAGGTGGCGGTGAAGCTCAGCGCGCCGGCGCGGTCGGCGGTCAGCCGGACCACGATCACCTGGTCGGCCGCGCTGGCGAACACCTCCCGCTGGAACCGCACGCCGTTGAGCACGTACGTCGTGGTGACGGTCGCCGTGGTCAGGTCGAGGGTGCGGCGGTACTGCGAGGCACCGGCGGCGCTGCCGAACGCCAGCCGCAGGTTGCCGACCGGCTGGTAGGCCAGCTGCCCGGCCGGGCTGCCGAGCATCGTCTGGTTGATCAGGTCCTGGGCCTGGGTCCACTGGTCGGCGAACACCCGCCGCCGGATCTCGGCCAGGTTGGCGGCACCGCGAGGATTGGCGGAGTCGTACGGGCCCCCGGCCCACACCGTGTCCTCGTTGAGCTGCAACCGATCCGTGTCGACGTTGCCGAACACCATCGCGCCGAGCCGCCCGTTGCCGACCGGCAACGCCCGCAGCCACTCGGTGCCGGCCGGTTCGTCGTACCAGAGCGCGAGGTCACCCGCGGCCAGCACCTGCGGTGGCGCCGTCGCTCCGGCCCGGGCCGCGGCCGTCCACCCCGGCAGCAGCGCGGCCCCGGCGCCGGCCGCCCCGGCGGCGAGAAGTTTCCTTCGTGTCACTTCGGACATGGTGCTTCTCCAAGCGGTCGCTACGGGAGGGTCCAGCGTTGGTTGGTGCCGCCGTGGCAGGTCCAGACGATCAGTTGGGTGCCGTCGGCGGAGCTGCCGCCGTTGGCGTCCAGGCACCGGCCGGACGCGGCGTTGACCAGCGAGCCGTTGGCTCCCGCGGTCCAGTTCTGCCCGCCGGCGCCGGTGCAGGTCGACAGCTGCACCGGGCTGCCGTTGGCCGTGCCGGCCACGGTCAGGCACTTGCCGAGGGAGCGCAAGGTGCTGCCGGTGACCGTCCACTGCTGGTTGGCGCCGCCGTGGCAGGTCCACAGCTGGACCTTCGTGCCGTCGGCGGAGCCGGACCCGCTGACGTCGGCGCACTTGCCGGCGACACCGGTGATCGGGCCGACCCGGGGCGTCGTGCCACCGAGCTCCTTGATCCGGATGTTGCGGAACGACACGTCGTCACCGGTGCCGTTGTTCTGGATGCCGACGTGGCCGGAGCTCAGCGATCGCAGCGGGTCCGTGTTGACGAAATCGTTGATCTTGACGCCGTTCAGGAGGACCTGCAGATGCTCGCCCTCCACCAGCAGCTCGTAGGTGTTCCATTCGCCCGGTGGGTTGAGCGCGCTGTCGCGGGCGGCGAGGTCCGCCGACTGGAATCCGTACACCGATCCGGTGGTCCGGTCCGGGGTGTCGGTGGCGTCGATCTGCACCTCGTAGCCATTGGCCAGGGCCGCGTTCGGGTCGTTGCCCGCCGGGAAGCCGATCAGCACCCCGGAGTTGTCGTCACCGGGCATCATCCAGTCCAGCTTCAGCGAGTAGGAGCCGAACTCCTTGGTGCTGTACCAGAGCATGCCCGGCCCGCCGGAGGACGTCAGGGTGCCGTTGCTGTTGCTGAAGCTGCCCGGCCCGGCCTGGGACCAGCCCGTGGTGGCGCCGTTGTAGAGGGTGGTGTAGCCGGTTTCCGGGCGACAGTCGGCCTTGGTGCGGTTGGCCGCGTACCGGATGCCGCCCAGCAGCAGCGACCGGAAGCCGGCCTCGGCATAGCTGGCCTGGGTGTGGCCGGCTCCGGTGTAGAAGGATCGGCCGCCCTGCAGAGTCTTGCACCAGGTGTGCGGATGGTCGGCGCCCATCGTGCCGCCGGAGTAGCTCGACTCGTCCAGGGTCGACAGCACCCGCGCCGACGAGCGCGGGTTGGTGCGGAAGTTGTACCACTCGTCGGTGCGGGTCTGGGCCGGGCTCAGCCCCGCCGTCGCCGCGTGCGCCCGGTTCTCCGTCCGGACGGTGGCCTGCTGGATCGCCGGGTGCGAGGCGAAGTACGCCCCGACCAGCTCGCCGTAGAACGGCCAGTCGTACTCGGTGTCCGCGGCGGCGTGCACGCCCACGTACCCGCCGCCGCCCCGGATGTAGTTCTCGAAGGCGGTCTGCTGGCTCGCGTTGAGCACGTCACCGGTGGTGTTGAGGAAGACCACCGCCTCGTACCGGGCCAGCTCGGTCGCGGTGAACTGGGCCGGGTCCTCCGTCGCGGTCACCGTGAAGCTGTTGGCCGCGCCCAGCTCCCGGATCAGCTGGATGCCGGCCGGGATGGCGTCGTGCCGGAAGCCGGCGGTCCTGGAGAACACCAGGACGTCGTAGGGCGCGTCCGCGGCGTGGGCCGGCGTGCCGCCGGTGCCCGCCAGGATCATCAACGTCGCCGCCGCGACGCCGAGCAGGCTGCGGATGGATGGGCGCATGGCGGTTCCTCTCGAGGCAGATCCGGTCATGGCAGGGTCCAGCGCTGGTTGGTGCCGCCGTGGCAAGTCCAGATGATCAACTGGGTGCCGTCCGCGGAGCTGCCGCCGTTGGCGTCCAGGCACTTGCCGGACCCGGCGTTGACCAGCGAGCCGTTGGCGCCCGCGGTCCAGTTCTGCCCGCCGGTGCCGGTGCAGGTCGACAGCTGCACCAGGCTGCCGTCGGCGGTGGCCCCACCGGCGACGCCCATGCACTTGCCGAGCGCCCGCAAGGTGGTGCCGGTACGGGTCCACTGCTGATTGGCGCCACCGTTGCAGGACCACAGCTGGATCTTCGTGCCGTCGGCGGTGCCGGCGCCGTTGACGTCGACGCACTTGCCGGCTGCCGCGGTGATCGGGCCGGCGCCGCTGCTCGGGGCCGTACCGAAGCTGAACGCGTCCACGTCGAACAGCGTGCCGCTGCCGCCCTGGAAGGTCAGATACAGCGTGGTGGTGCCGGCCGGAACCGCGGACAACGCGGTGGACACCTCGGTGAAGGTCTCCCAGCCACCCGTGACCGGAACGGTGACCGTGCCGAGCACGGTGCCGGTCGGTGAGCCGGTGCGCACTGCGAGCGTGCCGCCCGAGCCGGCCGAGGACACCCGCGCCGTGAACCTGTTCTCACCGGCCAGGGCGTAGCGCTGGAACGCGATCCAGTCGCCGTTGTTGATGTCGCCGACCGTCTGCCCGCCCTCGGCGGCCGCCTTGCTGTACACGGTGGTGCCGGACTGGGTGTTGCGGTGTTCGGCCTGACGGTGGCGGGGTTGCAGCACGTTCTGGGCGTGGGTGGTCAGCGCCGGCTGGCCGTTGGCGCCGTTGTCGGTGTACTCGGCGTCGAAGACCGCGAACAGGTTGGCCGCCGTGTCGTGCTCGCCGTCCACCGGGATCGGCAGCGTTCCCGAGCACCCGGTCCGCGAGCTGATCGCGTGGCCGTGGTCGTCGTGGCCGAGCAGGTAGGTCAGCTTCACCCGGTCGCAGTCGACCGTGCCGTCCTCCGGATCCGACACCGTGATCGTGTACGGCACGCTGTCACCGAAGGCGAACAGGGACCCGTCGACCGGCGTGCTCAGGGTCACGGTGGGAGCGGTGTTGCCGACGGTGATGGTCACCGTGGCGCTGCCCGTACGGCCGGCCGGATCGGTCACGGTGAGGGTGACCGCCCGCTGGCCGCTGTCGGTGAAGGTGTGGCTCGGATTGGCCTGCGTGGAGGTGCTGCCGTCGCCGAAGTTCCACGAGTAGCTCAGCGCCCCGCCCTCCGGGTCCGAGGAACCGGCGGCGGAGAAGTTGACCGTGAGCGGCGCGCCCCCGGAGGTGCGGTCGGCACCGGCCCGGGCGACCGGCGCCTGGTTGCCGGCCGGGTTGTACTCGATGCGGTACAGCGCGGAGCTGGCGTCCCCGCTGCCCCATCCGGTGCCGTAGTCCAGCACGTACAGGGCGCCGTCCGGGCCGAAGGCACTGTCCATGATCTGCGTGCCCCGCCACGGGAAGTCACTGATCTGCCCGGCCGAGCCGTCGGCGTTCACGTCGATGGTCTTGATCCAGCGCCGCCCGAACTCGGTGGCGAAATAGTGCCCGTCGAGAGCGGCGGGGAACTTCACCGAGGACGGGTTGGCCGCGTCGTAGCGGTACACCGCGCCACCCATCGGCGATTCGGACCCGCAGCCGAACGCGGCGAGTGAGCAGTTGTCGTACTTGATCCACGCGGGCCGCGCGGGCGGCAGGTTCGTCAGCCCGGTGTTGCGCGGCGAGTTGTTGACCGGCGCGGCGCAGTTGAACCGGTTCCCCGACGGCCCGGACGGGAACACGTAGTCCACGTACGTCTCCGCGGTGGTGTTCGAACCGGTGCAGTACGGCCAGCCGTAGTTGCCGGCCGACGTGATCCGGTTGAACTCGACCTGGCCCGCGGGTCCGCGCGTCGCGGTGGTGGTGCCGGCGTCAGGCCCGTAGTCGGCGACGTACAGGACGCCGGTCGGCTTGTCGACGCTGAGCCGGAACGGGTTGCGCAGGCCCATCGCGTAGATCTCCGGCCGGGTGCCGGCGGTGCCGGGCGGGAACAGGTTGCCCGACGGGATCGCGTACGTGCCATTGGGGTTGACCTTGATCCGCAGCACCTTGCCGCGCAGGTCGTTGGTGTTGCCGGCAGTGCGCTGGGCGTCGTAGACCGGATTGCGGTTGCTGCGCTCGTCGATGGGCGTGTAACCGCCCGAGTCGAACGGGTTGGAGTCGTCGCCGGTGGACAGATACAGGTTGCCGGCCGCGTCGAAGTCGATGTCGCCGCCGACGTGGCAGCACATCCCGCGGTTGGTGGCCGCCTCCAGGACGGTCACCTGGCTGGACATGTTGAGCGTGAAGTCGGCGTTGAGGGTGAACCGGGCCAGGCGGTTCACGCCGTTCCAGGCTGAGAAGTCCGTCCCGGTGGCGGGCGCGTCCCCGCCCGGAGTGGACAGCGGCGGGGCGTAGTAGAGGTAGATGAACCGGTTGGTGGAGAAGCCCGGATCCACCCCCACGCCCTGCAGTCCCTCCTCGTCGTGGGTGTAGACCGGCAGGGTCCCGATCACGCTGGTGACCCCGGCGGCGGTGGTCCGGCGCAGCACCCCGTTGCGGGCGGTGTGCAGCACCGAGCGGTCCGGCAGCACCGCCATCGACATCGGCTCGCCCAGCTCGGCGACTCCCCGGGCCAGCTCCACCTGCTGGAAGTCGGCCGCGGTGACCGGATGCGCGGCAGCCGGTGAGGCGGGGACGGCGATGGTCGCCGCGGTGCCGGCGGCCAGGAGGAATGCGACCGCCGTGGCGGTCAACGCGCGCATTGTCATAGGGCGGTCGCCTTCTGAGTGGGCAGCTTCGAGGACGGGATGCGGGTCGGAAGCTCGTCCGGCGGGGTGGTGGGAGTCCCGCGCTGCTCGTTGCCGGCATCGACGTAAGACGTCATACGTTATAACTGCCGATTGGCGTCGGTCAATGCATTGTCGTACGGATGCCCGGGGATCAATTTCCGTGCTCACCACTCGGCGATGACAATGCGCACCAGGAAAAAAGATGCTCAGAAAAGTGTTACGGCAGGTCTGGTGCATTGCCGAAAATCGGCGTTGCGGTCGCGGGCTACCAGAGTGTGGGCTGGTCCGGGTTGTTCCTCGTCCAGGACAGTGATGCCGGCCAGATGTCGAGCGGAGCGCGATCCGGGTCCTGCAGCCGCGTGTAGTACTCCAACGCAAGGGCAGGCAGTTCAGCGGCGGGGCGCTTCTGGTCGACGAGGTGGAACCACATGACGTTCTCGACCCAGTAGCGGAAGAGGAACTGCTCGAAGTCCGGCGCCATCCAGAACGTGGTTTCCCGGTACTCGGTCGGCGACCCCAACGACACCTCCGGGGAGTCCTCGCCCGGTTCCGGGGTGAACAGTTCACTGCTACCGACGACCGGGCAGGAGCCGTCCGCGGCAAGGTAGAGGTAGGTGTACGAGCATCCCTGGGAGTCGTGCATGAACCGCAACAGCCGACCGTGTTCTTCGAACGGGCTCGGCGCCGGATCCGACATCTCCCAGCCGTTACCGGTGCAGGACGGAACTCGCTGCTGCAGTGCGGCACTGGTCATGAAGGAGACGAAGGCGGAAGGCAGGTAGAGGCCCGAACGCGCCAACCGGTGCTCCACCTCACGCATGGCGAGCTTCGATTCCACCCCGGGCTCGGTGTAGCAGGCGTCCGGGCCGGCGGTGTCAGCGGTCAGCCAGCTGAAGTCACCAGTGAACAAGTGTTCCGGAAGCCGCGGCAGACGGCTGTACGTCTCGTTGTCGCAGACTCCGTGAGGCGTGAAGTCGTGGTCCCAAGCCGCCCACCATTGCCGATCCAAGCGCACCATCCGGCAGATGCTAGGGCCCCTGAGGCCGGCGAAAGATGTGGCTGCGCGCGCGCTCGGCGGCGTGTGGGTCAACTGCATCTTGGTCCTGGCGGTAGCAAAAGGCGGGAACGTCGCCGCTACTGCCACCACACCTTGAATCCGCCGATCTTCCCGAGGTCCACAGCTTGGCCCTCGGCGTGCAGAAGCGTCAGGAGCCTGTGGCCGCGCATCAAGTGCTCACGTGAAACTTGCGCGATCACGTCGATCGCACCGGCCGCCAGCCGGGCATCGGCTTCGAAGTACCGGTCGAAGTCCCGCAGGGCCAGGACCCACCCGGTCACCCCGTCGAAGTCGATGGAGCGGAGCGTGTCACAGAACGCATCGAGGTTCTTGGCCGACCATCCGCAGTAGCGCATCGAGACCTGGCTGAGCAAGTCCGTCAGGAACGGGGCCGGCTGATAGTGCGCATCAGCCGGCGCCGGATGCGACTCGGCGCCGACGGGTCGGGCCGATGACGCCCGACCTGACACCTCAGCGACACCATAACCTCGATCGCGCAGTTCACGGATAGCACTATCGAACGCCTTCGCCGACCGGAACGCGCCAACGCCACCGTCGTGGAACACCTCCCAATCGATGCGCCCTCGTTCCTCTTCTTCCTCCGTGAAGACCGCCATCCCCGTACTATCCACCACCCTCCAGCCAAGCCGTGTAGGGGCCCGCCGTCGTCGGCGCTCCATATTGAACACGTCCGTGTGCCCACGGCCGGCATCCCAATCAATGGCCGCGACCGCTGGTCGGAGGCGGTGTCCTGCCGACAGCAGAGGAGTGCATCGAATTCTCAGCGGCAGGTGAGGACGTCACGCTACGGTGCCGAACCGCTTTCTTCGCTGTCGTTGGGATGAGATCCGGGTCGCTACAAAAGGTCCAGCAGCGTTTCGATCCGCGCGGCCAGGACCCGATCCATGGTGCCTTCGACGCGCACGCTGACCACCGCCCTACCCGGTGGCTGCGCCAGCAGGATCAACAGCGGCGGCGTGCCTGTCAGCGGGTAGTCGAACCAGCCGTCGGCTGCCTCGTCATCGGTGCCGTCAAGCGCACCGGTGAGTGCCGCCTCGTCCAGATCGTCGTACGCGTAGCCGATGTAGGTGCTGATCTGCCGGAACAACCGCACGACGTGTTCCTCGTTCACCCATCCACTGACCTCCGCCACGCCGTCGAGAACTCCCCCGTCCTGCGGCCGCGGCCCGTACGACAGCAGTTCGTCCGACTGCGGGTCGTACGAGTCGAGTCCGAATGTGCCGGCCACGCAAGGGAGTGCGCTGGTATCTGCCCAGCCATAGGGCAGAGTCACTCCGACGAACCGATCGGCGAGGTCGGTGCGGCCCCATGGCTGCCGCGAGCCCAGATCGTGATGCCACGGAGCGATCCTGTCGGCAAGGTCAGGCCAACGTCGCAGCAGTTCAGCGCGAAAGGCCAACACTCTCTGATCCGGAAGGAGGCTGCCGGCCTCCTCATCCGCAAGCAGTGCAGCCAGCCCACGAGGATTGCTGGCCGCACCGGACGGCCAGAAGTACAGGTCGTAACTCACCCGCAGCAGGGTAACGACCCAGATGCCGGCACCCTGGTCCCCACAGTTCAAGACGCCGGCTACCCGATCACCGGCCCCCGAGTGCGACGGCCGTCGTCAGCCCGTGAGCACGCTCGGCGGCGAATGAGGATGCCGTCCGGCCGTATCCTTTCGCTGTGCCGAACCACTTCTATCGCCGCCGCTGGGACGAACCCCGCGGCGACGAGTTCGATGGCTGGGGCCACTCGCTGTGGCACTTCCAAACCGACGACGAAGGCTGGCCCGTCCGCCAAATCCAGCGGTACGACGTGGGCCGCGTGCTTCGGTACGGCCCAGGACACAGTGAGGACCGCTACGGAGGTCTCAGCGAAGCCAGCCTCTACGATTCGGACGAGGACTGGAGCACCTTCGAGATCACGGAGGCCGAGTTCGAGCGTGTCTGGCGCGCCCACGACGAGTGATGGCATGCCGCAAGCCACCACGGTGGCTAATAGGAAGTAACCGAACACGGCCCAACCGCCGACCGAGCACCCCGAACTCCGGCACGACCGGCCGTTGCCGGGCGTGGCTATGCCCGGCAATTCTCTTGCCCTCGTGGGGTGAGCGTTCAGCCGAAGTGGTCCGCGGCAGCCCGGAGCAGGTGCCAGCACAGCGCACTCAGCGTCCCGGTGACGATCATCGTGATGAACAAGATCGGCCAGGCATGCCAGAGGCGTTGGACCGTCGCCAGCCACACAAGGACCACGAGCGGGACGATGACCTGGATCATCTCCGCGGGACCGATACCGAAAGAGAAGGCGGCGTCCGGACCGCCGGCCGTCCACGGGAGCCAGGATGGTGTCGTAGTGACCTCTTGCCAGCCCTGTCCGGACAACAAACCATAGGCGGCGCCTGTGGCCAGCGCCGCTCTCGGCACAGGGGCGGTGCGTGTCAGCTGACCGAGCAGGCCGAGCACGGCTCCCGCGAGCACCGAGATCAGTAGCCATGCGGCGGTCGTGATCGCCAGCGAACGCAAGGCATACCCGTCCGCCGATGACCCGTCCGCCAGCCAGCCGCCGCTCCAGCGACGGCTGACTACAACAATCAGCAGGTAGTAGACGAGCGTGGCTGACACCAGCAGCACGGTCGCACTGGTCACCGCCCCGCGCCGGCTGGTGGCACTCCGACCGGCCAGCAACGCCGCAGAACCCCATGCCAGGCCACTGCTGACCACCGCGATCGCGACCCGCCCGGCAAGGCCATCGATGCCGTCGGCCGCGAATGCGAACACGCCGAGCCCGACCGCCGCCACCACGACGGCGGGCCAGCGTACGGGTTGGCGTGCAACGACGTTGACCATGCTCACCCCCGGGACCGGCCACGGTATCAAGACCACGGCTACTCGTCGCCGGAGGCAGCGCTTAACCTTGGCACGGTCCGGCCGCGTCCTCGAGATCAGCGGACAGGGCGGCCAACCGCTCACGGATCCGCTCCGCGGCGGGCATACCGAGCTCGGCGTAGAGCCGCAGCGCGCGTTCGAAGTGCGACCGGGCCGCGGCGGGCTCCGCCGATGCCCGGTGGGCCTCCCCCAGGCCGGCCTGAGCTCGCGCCTGCTGATCGCGGCTGCCGATGTCCGAGGCGATCGCGTCGGCCGCGGTGTGCTGGATGATCGCCTCGGCCGCCCGGCCGGCGGCCTGGGCCGCTTCGCCGAGACCGTTGAGCGCCCAGGCTTCGGCGTCGCGGTCGCCGCTCTCGCGTACGACGGCGAGCGTGTGACGGTGACACTCCGCTCCCCGGGCCGGCTCGCCGAGACGGGTGTACGCGATCCCGACGTCGTCCATCGCGGCCGCCTCGGCCCCGCGGTCGCCCAGCGTGCGGTATCCGGCGATCGCCTGCTCGCCGTACTCGACGGCTGAGCGGTAGCGGCCGAGCTGGGCTTCGACGTAGCCGAGGGTGGCCCGGGCGTCGGCCGCACCGACCGGATCACCGGCCCGCCCGCACAGCTCGAGGGCCTGCCCGAGGTACTCGGTGGCGGCGGCGTACCGGCCCTGGCGGGTCTCGACCACGCCGAGGTTGACCAGCGAGCGGGCCTCGCCGGCCGGGTCACCGACCCGCCGGAACAGCGCCAGCGCCTGTTCGTGATGGGCGGTGGCGGTCCCGAACCGGCCGAGCCGCTTCTCGATGTTGCCGAGGTTGCCGAGCACCCGCGCCTGGCCGGCCGGGTCGTCCGCGGTGCGGAACAGCTCCAGCGCCGACCGCAGGTGGTCCGTGGCCGCCTCGTACCGGCCGAGGCGCAGGTGGGCGGTGCCCAGGCCGAGGAAGGCGTGCCCCTCGCCGGCGGGGTCGCCCGTGTCTTGCGCGCGGTGCTGGGCCAGGGCGTGCAGGACCAGCGCGTCGTGCGGGTATCCGCCGTCGAGGTACCGGTACAGGATGGTCGACAGACCGATGAGGTGGGACGTCCCGGCGTGGACCGCCACGGCGACCAGGTTGGCTCGTTCGGCGTCGAGCCAGGCCCGGGCGGCGTCGGCCTCGCCGACCTCCGGAGACGGCGTGCCGGGCCGGGGCACGCGTGGTCGTTGGCCGGCCTCGGCCGGATACAGCGTGTCGACCGCCGCGGCGGCGGCGGCGAGGTAGTGCTCGGTCATGCGGGTCAGGGCCGCGTGCACAGCGCGGGGTGGGTCCTGGTCGCGGGCCCGGTCCGCGGCGTAGACCGCGATCAGGTCGTGGAACGTGTACCGCCCCGGTCCGGCCCGCTGGACGAGGTGGTGCCGGCAGAGATCGTCCAGGGCCGACCGGGCCGTGGCCACGTCGGTCGCGGCGAGAGCGGCGGCCGCGTACGGATCCAGGTCCTGACCGGGGTGCAGCGCCGCCAGCCGCAGCACACGCTGCTGGTACGGGGCCAGGTGCTCGTACGACCGGTCGAACGCGAGCCGCACGCCGGTGTCCAGGCGGCGGTCCCGGTGCCGCTCGTCGAGCCGGTCGGCGTGGTCGGTCAGGGTCCACCCGGGCGTTCCGCGGATGTGTCCGGCGAGCAGGCCGAGGGCGAGCGGCAGATAGCCGCAGCGCTGGGCGATCCGGGCCGTCGCGCCGCTGTCCGGGCCGACCGGGATGTCCGGCGCCGACCGGGTCAGGAACTGCTCGGCGTCCGCGGCGGAGAACACCTCCACCGTCAGCTGGATCGCCGGGTGGAGGTCGGCGACACTGCGCCGGCTGGTGACCAGCATGACGCAGCCGGGCGCGTCCGCCAGCAGCGGACGGAGCTGGTCGGCCGAGGCGGCGTTGTCGAGCACCACCAGGGTTCGCCGGCCGGCCAGCCGGGCCCGGAAGGCAGCCGTACGGGCGGCGAGCTCGAACGGGATCTCCTGGGCCGGCACCCCGAGCAGCCGCAGGAAGGCGTCGAGCACCGCGCCCGGGTCGGCCGGCGGCTGCGCCGGATCCGGGTGGAAGCCGCGCAGATTGACGAACAGGACCCGGTCGAAGGGTTCGTCGCGAACGAGGAGATGTCCGACGTGGACGGCCAGGCGGGTCTTGCCCACCCCGGCCATGCCGGCGATGGCGACCACCACGGCCGCATCGCCGCTGCGCCCGGCGGGCCGGAGCACGTGCCGCAGCCGCCCGACCTCGGCATCGCGCCCGGCGAAGCCGGCGAGGTCCGGCGGCAGCGTGTCCTGGACCCGGACCTGGGCCGAAGCCTGGGCCTCGCCGCCGATCACCCGCAGCGCCTGCCGCCACTGGGTCACGTATCCGACATCGGGGTGCAACGCCCGCACGACGGCGATCACCAGCTCGGTGTTCAGCCGTCGCCGGCCGGCCTTGAAACAGTCCGCGACGGTCGCCTTGCGGGCCAGCTCGCCGCCGGGCCGCCCGGCCGCCCGCCAGGCGTCGTTGATCCGGTCCTTGATCGTGTCGTAGGACGGGCTACCGGCCCAGACCTTCAGCTGACGCAACCCTTCGGCGATCTCGTCGAGGGTGCCGGCCCGGCCCGGGTCGGGAAGCACCACAAAAGCATGAGCCGCACGACTCGCTGTCACGACATCACCCAACACCGGCCCGGCCGCCCCGTCACCGCATCTGTCCGCAACCCGCGCGACCGCCGTACGGGATCGTCCGGGATTCCGTCCCCGGCGCCGTCTGCCCCGCACTCTCGGAACCGGGGCGGCGCATTGCCGGCCCACCGTCCCGGCGGCATCCGGGAAAAGGGGGACGAACAACAGTGAAGCTTCGCAGCAAGATCTCGGCCGTCGTGGTGACCGGTGCCCTGGCGGGCACCACAGCCGTGGCGGGAGCCGGTCCGGCCCAGGCGGCGCCGCCGCCGCCGAACGGCAGCATCTGTGCGATCCAGGTCGACAACGGCCGGTTCGTGACGGCGGTCGGTGGCGGCGGCCGGATCACGAGCGTGATGCGCACCGACGCCACCGTGATCGGCCCCAACGAGAAGTTCACCCTCGAGCCGGTCGGCGACGGGGTGCACGTCGACCTGAGGACCCGCTCCGCGAACTACGTGACCGCGGTGAACAGCGGCGGGCTCACCCACAACCAGGTGACCGACGTGCTGCACACCGACGCGACGAGGCTGGGCACCTGGGAGACGCTCGAGCTCGTCGGGCAGGGGGACGGAACGGTCGGCATCAAGCTCTTCGACCGTCACTTCCTGACGGCGGTCGACGGCGGTGGCCGGTCGACCGGCGCCTTCGACTCGAACCGGTCGGTGGTGAAGTCCTGGGAGAAGTTCCGGTTCATCTGTGGCCTGAGCTTCTGACGTGACATCAGGTGGGGTGGGAGCCGTGCGCGTCTCCCACCCCACCGTCGTGAGCGGATCAGCCACGGTCGCCGTTGGCCGCACCGTCAGCCGCTGACGGCCACCACGGCGATCGACACCCAGGATCCCCGGCCGGTCGACCCCGAGCCGGCTGACGCCTCGCGGGTACGGGTGGGAGCGCAGTCCCGAGAATCTCTTCGTCGGACATGCCCCGACGCTATGGGCCGGGCCGGGGGGCCGAATCGGTCGTCCTACCGAGGCAGCACGGGCTTCCCTGGCTCGCTTGTCGGGCGAATTACCTAGCCGGCGTGAGCCGGGCCCGGACGGCGATCTGGCTCCGGGACCGGCGCGGCGAACTGCCGGCTCAGCTCAGCGGGAAGATCGACTGGGCCCAGGCCGGCCGGGCCGACGGCTGGATCGAGGTCACCCACTTCACCCACCAGAAGCCGCGCCGCCCGGGAGCGACGATCCGCGCGGGATAGCCACTGCCGTACGGCAGGCTGCGGCCCCCGACCGCCGTCACCAGCCACACGTCGTCCAGCGTCGACGCCCCGAACCAGCGGGCGTAGCCGGTCACCGACCGCACCTCCACACTGCGCCACTCACCCCGGGCAACTCCCGCCGCGGCGAGCAGGTCACTCAGCCGTACGCCGTCCCACTCCTGGCTGCTGAACCAGCCGCTCGTGCAGTCCAGCACCGCGGTGAACCGTTCGTGCGGCAGGCCGGTCACGGTGGACAGGTCGAAGGCCGCGGGGCCGACTCGCAGCGTCCACCCGTCCGGGTCGAGGCGCTGGATGCCGTCGTTGAGCCAGGACGTGAAGAGCAGCTCGTCCTCGGGCACCGAGCCGGTGAACCGCCGGTCGGTCGCCGGGCCGGTGTCCCAGGCGGCGGTGGCCACGGCCGCGCCCGCACCGAGGGCCAGCAGGCCCAGCATCGCCCGCCGGTCCGCGTCGGCGCGCCGGGGCCGGACCGCGTGCAGCAGGAAGTGCGCGATCACGGCGGCCAGCGCGCCCACCGCCGCGCCCACATGGATCTGCATCAGGGTGAGCGGGCCGACCCGTTCCAGGTGCCCGGTGGAATGGATCAGGCCGCTGGCGATCGTGATGACCACGAGCCCCGCCAGGGTGAGCGACAGCACCTTGATCGCCGTGCGACGCCGCGGCCGGCGCAGGCCGCGGCGGATCACCACGTACTTCCACGGCGTCACCAGCAGGACGGCCAGCGCACCGGCGGCGTGCAGCTGGATGAGGTCCAGCCACCAGTTGACGCCGATCGTGTTGGCGCCGAGCCCGGTCAGCACGCCGGCGACCAGCAGCAGCCCGAGCAGCAGGTCGGTGCGCCGGCCGGCCTGCCTGCCGCGCACCCGGATCCGCATGCTCCGACGCTAGCGCAGCTGAGCCCTCATTCCCGGTCGCGCCAGAACAGCCGCTCCTCCCGGTCCGGGTCGTGGACGATCCTGCACTCGGCGTCGAGCCACATCGTGGCGCGTTCCTTGCGCGTGTACGCGGGCCACCGTGGCACTCCCGGCGCGGCCGGGCGCCCGTACCGCGCGAAGCCGGCCCACAGCCCGCTCATGTGGCGTGCGGTCGCCAGTTGTCCGGCCGGCCGGTCGCCGGGGAGGGTGGCGAACTTGAGGGGGATGTCGGAGGCGTGCGGCGAGCCCAGCGGGAAGGTCGTGCCCGGCACCAGCGTCGGGTCCGGGTACGCCAGCTGGTACATGAACACCGGCGCGGCGTGCTGGGCCGCCTTGGTCTCCGCGATCGTGATGGCGTCACGCCAGATGGGCGACGTGGTGATCGCGAAGTACAGCTGGGCCGGGGTGGCGGTGGGCCGGGACCGGCGGAACGTCGCGATGATCCGGTCGAGCTCGGCGCCGTGATAGGTGCCGGCCAGCCTGGTCCGCAGGCCGGCCTCGTCGATGCCGAAGATGTCGGGTGGCCCGAAGAGGCTGAAGAACACCGTCTCGTCGCGGCAGGTGCCGACCATCAGCGGCTTGCCGGCGGAGAAGGGTGCGGCACCGTCGGCGAACGGGTGGCGCGGGATGACCCGGCCGTCGACGAACGCACCGAAGCCGGGCAGCGGATCGGGGTCGCCCCAGGGCGCTACCCCGTTCGCGGCTTCGGACTGCTGGACCTCCAGGAGTCTCGCGGCGGGAATGCTGTGCAGCCGGGGAATGTCCGCCCTGGTCAGTCCGAGCAGTTCCAGGGTGCGCTCGGCCCGGGCCGTGGCGCCGTCGCGCGTCGGGAAGCGCAGCGGCGCGGCGCTCTCGATCGAGGCCTTGTGGAACAGCCGGGCGGCACTGGGCATCGTGTAGACGGCCGCGGTCTTGGCGCCGCCGCCGCTCTCGCCCCAGACCATGATGTTGTCCGGGTCGCCGCCGAAGTTGCCGATGTTGTCGCTGGTCCAGCGCAGGGCGGCCAGGATGTCCAGCATGCCCTGGTTGGCGGCATAGTCACCGTGGGCGAGGTCGCCCAGGAACAGGTAGCCCAGCAGGCCCAGCCGGTGGTTGGACTCGACCACCACCACGTCGTGGAGCCGGGCCAGGCGGGTGCCGTCCTGGCCGGTGGCCGAGCCGGAGCCGATCATGTAGCCGCCGCCGTGGTTGTAGAACATCACCGGACGTCGGCGGCGATCGGCGGCCGGGGTCCAGATGTTGAGGTAGAGGCAGTCCTCGGCCGGGGCCGGCATCCGGCCGTTGCCGCCCGGGCCCATCTCGGCCCCCGCCACCTGGAACGCCGGCCGGGGGAAGCTCACGGCGTCGCGGACCCCGGACCAGTGCCGGGGTGCCTTCGGGGCCTTGAAGCGCAGGTCACCGAGCGGTGGGGTGGCGTAGGGGACGCCGAGGAACTTGACGATGCCGTCCTCGCGCCGGCCGCGTACCTTGCCGTAGCGGGTGGCTGCCTCGTCGGTCTGCCGGCCGCCGTGGGCCTGAGCCGGCAGCGGCGCCCCGGCCACGGCGGCCACGGCCAGCGAGCTGCCGAGGAGCGCCCGGCGGGTCATTCTCGGGTTCATCGGTTTCTCCTCAGCGTGCGGTGAAGGTGTGCGGCCCGGCCGGTACGGCGTAGACGGCGTACGCACCGTCGATGCGCTGGAACGTGGCGCGCCCGGAGGCGGTGACGTCCCGCCGGCTGTGCGCCGGGATCCACACCTCGGCGCGGGTGTTGGCGGGCACGGTGACGGCCAGGGACAACCGGCCGTCCTGCTTGACCCAGCTGCTGCGGGCGGTGCCCTGCGCGGTCTCGTAGGAGCCGCTCGCCCTGGTCAGGTCGCCCACGGGCTTGGGCTGGAAGATCAGGCTGCCGTACGCGGTACGGCCGGCCCGGATGCCCGCGATCCCGGCGTGGAACCACTCCTCGATCTGGGCCAGGATCATGTGGTTCTTGGAGTCGCCGCGGTTCCAGCGTTCGCCGATGGTGGTCATGCCGCCCGGGTTGGCCGGTGTGGAGGCCAGGAAGTAGCCGTAACCGGGCTGGTCGTCCTGCTGCAGCACCTCCCAGAGGACGTCGTCGCGGTCGCCGTTCATGAGCGCCCGGACGATCGGTCCCATGCCGATGGTGCCGCCGCTGAGGTGCGGTCCCGTGCCGTTCGGGTGGTACGCGTACACCAGCTCGACGAGAGCGTTCAGGACCTTGCCGCGGCTGTCGGCGGGGACCAGGCCCGCGTCCAGGGCCAGCGCCTGCGCGGTCTGGGAGGCGCCGTCCGTACCGTTGTTGCCGTTGGTGGTGTAGCGGCCCAGCGCCTCGTTGAAGAAGGCCTCGTGGAACGCGGTCCTGATCTGCTCGGCCAGGGCCGCGTAGCGGGCGGCGTCCGCGGTGTGCCCGGTCAGGGTGGCCATCCGGGCCATCGCCTGGATGGTGAGGTGGTAGCCCCAGGTGCCGGTGATCCGCCCGGAGGTCGGCTCGTCGCCCACCCAGTCGCCCAGCGCCGCGTCGACGATGAAGCCGTTGACCTTCTGGCGCTGCAGGTAGTCGACGAAGCGGACCATGCGGTCGTAGTACGCGCTCATCAGGTCGGTGTCGCCGTACAGCTGGTTGGCGATGGCCGGGACCAGCACGATGGCGTCGCCCCAGTTGATCTCGTCGCCGAAGCGGCCGGTGTAACCCCAGTCGTAGACCGGCGTCTTGAGCGCGACGTTGCCGGCCATCGGGGTGTCGGCCAGCGACTGCCCCTCGACCAGGTGCCGCATGGTGGTGCGCAGGAACGCGTTGAGCTGGAAGTCGCGGTGGATGGCCCCCATCGGCATGGTGTAGTCCGCCGGGTAGGACAGCTTCTCGCGGCCGGGGCAGTCGGTGAAGACCGACATGATGTTGGCCGCGAACGAGTACCGCGCCATGGTGTGGATGCGGTTGACCCGGGCGTTCGACGAGCTGAAGGTGCCCGCGACGGGGGTGTCGGCCTGCAGGCGTACCCCGGTGATCACGTCCTTGCCCGGCGTGTAGCCGGCCGGCAGACCGGTGACCTGGACCCACTGCATGCCGAAGTAGTTGAACTGCGGATGCCACTTCTCCCCGGTACGGGCACCGGCCGCGGTGTAGGTGTTGAACAGGTCGGTGCCGCGGGAGCCGCCGCCGCCCATGAGCGAGGCTTGATCGACGGTGCCGTCGGCGTTGAGCGACTCGGCCGGGGCCATCTTCACCGTGGTGCCGGCCGGTACGCGATCGAGGTTCAGCCGCGGCCAGCCGACGATGTTCTGGCCGAGATCGAACACCCACGTGCCGGGAGCCGGGTTGGTGACCGCCACCGGCTCGAACTCCTCCTGCACGGTGACCGGCTCGGCGGCGCGGGCGACGAGCTTCGTGGCCAGGTTGGGCGGCGGCGCCAGGCCGGCCCTGACCCAGCCGGTCGGGGTGCCGTCGCGGCGGGTGGCCGACGGGCCGAGGTCGGCGCCCGGCCGGTTCCAGCCCGGCTGCTCGCGGCGGGCGTCGTAGTCCGAGCCGGAGTACCAGGCGTCGGTGACCAGCGGGCCGAGCGCCGTCCGCCAGGACCGGTCGGTCACGATCGTGTCGGAGCTGCCGTCCCGGTAGGTGATCTCCAGCCGGCCGATCAGCCGCGGCGTGACGGCGGCCCCGGCACTGGCGTCGCTGGCGGCGATGTTGTTGCCGGAGCCGGTCACCGTGGCACCGGCCGGGTGGCCGAGGGTGAGGGCCGGCGTGAACGTGATGCTGTCCGCCCCGATCGCGGTGATGACCCGCGACTCCAGCCGGTCCCCTCCCCCGCCGGTGTCGACGTTGACGGTGCCGCCGACGTGGTACCCCGCGACGTCGCTGACCGTCACCGTCGTCGCGCCGGCCGGGGCTTCCGCCGCCAGGGTGCCGTTGCCCTTGAGCTGGCTCTGCCACCACGAGTACGGCGCTGTCCGCCCGACACCCGGGTTGGTGACACTGCGCCGCACGTAGGCCGGACCGTTGCCCAGTTCGACGCCGAGCAGGTTGGCGCCGGTCCGTACCGCCCCGGTCAGGTCGTAGGTGCGGTACTCGGTGGACAGCTGATAGTTGGAGTTGCCGGGCGCGAGGACCTCGTCGGTGATCTCCCGGCCGTTGACGGTGGCGTGATGCAGGCCCACTCCGGACAGGTAGAGCCGGGCGTCGGCGACCCGTTTGCCGTGCGGAACCCGGAACGGGCGGGCGAAGATCGGCATCGGCTGGTTCTCGGCCCGGTCCGGGTAGTCGATCCAGCGGGCCGCGCCCCAGTCGCGCGGGTCGAGCAGACCCATGCTCCAGCGGGCGGGCGCGGACCAGGCGGACGGGTTGCGGTCGGCGTCCCAGACGCGTACGCGCCAGGCGACGGTGTCCCGGGAGCCCAGGTCACGGCCGAACCGCACCTGCTGGCGGTCACCGGACACCCGGCCGGTACGCCAGATGAGCCGCCCGGCGCGCAGCTCGGCCACGGTGGCGGCGGCCTGCACCTCGTACGCGGTCTGCCGGTCCCCCGGGCAGACAGCGCGCCGGCAGGGCCCGGTCTGCACCATCTGCCAGGCCAGCGTCGGCCGCACATTGCCGAGACCCACGGGCCAGTCGTACCGGCCATCCACACTGAGCCGCACCACCCGCACATCACCGGATGACCGCCCGGTGGCCTGCGCCGGCACCGCGGCGCCGAGGGTGAGCAGAAGTGCCGCCGTCATCAGGGTCGCGGGTCGTCCGATCGGGGACATCACCGTTACTCGCCCTTCTTGTATTCGGCGTCCATGTCCTTGAGGACCTCGTCGGCGGTGGCCTGGTTGCTGAAGACCTCCTGCAGGCCGCTGAGCATGGTCTGCTGCACCTTGGCGTTGGGCCACAGCTGGTCCATGAACGGCACCGTGCGGTTGTCCTTGACGAAGGTGGTCAGCTCGGTCAGGCCGGGGTCGACCTGAGTGCCGGCGTTCTGCAGGGTGGGCAGGCTGCCCTGCTTCTCGTTGAACACCTTCATGCCGGCCGGCGACATCACGTACGAGATGAACTTCAGGGCCAGGTCCTTGTTCTTGGCCTTGGCGTTGACGCCGTAGCCCGCGCCCGCGGCGGCCGGCATCAGGAAGGTGGCCGGGTCGTCGGTGCCGGGCAGCGGCTTCATGGTGAAGGTGCCGCCGGGGTTCTTCTGCTTGAGCAGGCCGATGATCCAGTTGCCCTGCACGACGCCGAGGGTCCTGCCGGTCGCGGCGAGGGTCTGGCTGGCCTCGTAGCTGGTGCCCAGCGGGTTCTTCTGGAAGCAGCCGGCCTTGCTCATCTCCTGGTACTTGGCCATCGCGGTGGTCCACGGCGAGCCGGCGAAGGTGGCCTGCCCGTTCTGCATCTTGGTGTCGAAGTCCTTGTCGGCGCCGAAGACGACGTCGGCGGCGAGCGCGTACAGCACCAGCTGGGTGACCCAGTTGTCCTGGATGCCCAGGGCGAACGCGGGCGTGCCCTTGGCGGTCGCCGCGCGGCAGAAGGTGAGCAGGTCGGTCCAGGTTCCCGGCGCGGTCAGGCCGGCCTTCTTCAGGGCCTGGTCGTTGTAGACGGCGCCGATGCCGTTGAGGCCGAACAGCGCGTTGTAGGTCTTGCCGTCGTACTGGGCGACCTTCTGGAAGGCCGGCGGCAGCTGCGACGCCCAGGGCTGGCCGGACAGGTCGAGCAGGTAGCCGGGCTTGGCCAGGACGTACGTGGCGCCCGGGTTGCCGTTGCCGGGCCAGACCGTCATCACGTCCGGCGCGGTGCCTGAGGACAGCTGGGTACGGATCTGCTGCTGGTACTGGTCGGCGCCGGCGGTGGTCAGGGTGACCTTGACGCCGGGGTTGGCCGCCTCGAACGCCTTGACGACATCCTCGATGGAGCCCTGGTCGACCGAGGCGAGGGTGAGCACATTGGAGTCGCCGCTGTCGGAGTTGGCTTCGGTACCGCTGCTGCACGCCGCGGCCAGGGTGAGCGCCGTCAGGGCCGAGACCACGGCGGCGAGTCTGCGTGTCTTCATGATCGCTCCCACGTTGGAGATCAATAAGAGGTGGCGGTGAAGGTGAAACGGCCGGACGTCAGTCGCACGGTGGCTCCGCGGGCGGACGGTTCGGCCGGGACGGGAGCGCCGCTCTCGCGCACGCTGCCCGGGTCGGAGGTCGGGATCTCCAGGACGGCGGTGCTGCCGGGCGGCACCGCGACGGTGACCGTGAGCAGCTCGCCGTCCAGGGACCAGCCGCAGGCGACGCGCCCGCGGGCGGTCTCCTGCTCGGCGCGGGCCCAGGTGAGCCGCCCGCCGGGTTGTGGCCTGAGCAGCAGCTCGCGGTAGGCCACCGAGCCGGGCGTCTGGTCGATCCCGGCGACGTGGCCGTAGAGCCAGTCGCCGATGCTGCCGAGGCTGTAGTGGTTGAAGGAGTTCATCGCGGCGGACTGGAACCCGCCGTGCTCGGTCCAGCCGTCCCAGCGCTCCCAGACGGTGGTGGCGCCGTGCCGGATGGAGTAGCCCCAGGACGGGAACTCGTCCTGGTGCAGCAGGGCGTAGGCGAGATCGGCGCGGCCGTGCTCCGACAGCACCGGGCACAGCAGGGACACGCCGACGAAGCCGGTGGTGAGCCGGTTGCCGCGTTTCTCGATGTCGGCGGCCAGATGGCCCACCGCGGCGCCGGCCAGCTCCGGCGGAAGCAGATCAAAACCCAGGGCCAGGAGGTACGCGGTCTGGGTGCCACCCTCTACGGCGCCGTCCGCATCGACGTACGTGTCGATGAAGGCCTTGCGGATGGCGGCGTGCAGTGCCCGGTACGGCGTGGCGTCCCGGCCGAGCACCTCGGCGGCGTCCGCGACGAGCTGCGCGCTGTGGGCGAAGTAGGCGGTGGCGAGCACGTCGCGGGGGGTGTCGGCGTCGACCTGCAGCCAGTCGCCGTACGAATTGCCGGTGCGGTTCCGCCAGAGCAGGTCCAGGTTGTGCCGGCGGATGTGCTGCACCCAGGCGGCCATCGCGGCGAAGCTGCGTTCCAGGGTGCGCCGGTCGCCGTAGGTGCGCCAGAGCAGCCAGGGAATGATGACGCCGGCGTCGCCCCAGGCCGGCGCGCCTTCGCGGTCGAGGACCAGGACGGGCGCGACGTCTCGGAAGGCGCCGTCGGCGTTCTGCCCGTCGATCACATCGCGCAGCCAGCGGGCGAAGAACGCGGACACGTCGGCGTTGCGCGTCGCGGTCGGCGCGAAGACCTGGGCGTCGGCGAGCCAGCCGAGCCGCTCGTCGCGTTGCGGGCAGTCGGTGGGCACCGCCACGAAGTTGCCGCGCTGCCCCCAGCCGATGTTCGCGTGCAGCTGCTCGACCATCGGGTCCGAGCACGCGAACCGACCGGTGGACGGCGTGTCGCTGTGCAGGACGCGGGCGCTCACGTCGGCGGCGGCCGGCTCGCCGGGGTGACCGGTGATCTCGGCGTACCGGAAGCCGTGGAAGGTGAATTGCGGCTCGAACACCTCGTCGCCGCCGGCGGTCACGTAGGTGTCGGTCGCCCGGGCCCGGCGCAGGTTGTCGAGGTAGAGCTCGCCGCCGGTCAGGACCTCGGCGTGGCGCAGCACGATGCGGTGGCCCGGCTCGGCGTCTCGGATCCGCAGCCGGACGCGGCCGACCAGATTCTGTCCGAAGTCGACGATGAAACGCCCGGGTCCGCGCCGCTCCACGGCCACGGCGGGCACCTCGGCGGTGACCCGGATCGGCTCGTCCGGCTCGGCCACCAGCGGGCCGGGTTCGGTGTCGAGCACAGCCACCGGCGCGGCCGGACCGGCGTGGTGGCCGGCGTCGACGAACTGGCCCATCAGCAGGTCCGCCGACCGGATCAGGCCGGGCCGCTCCCGCCAGTCGCCGTCGGTGGCGATCACCCGCCGGGAGCCGTCGGCGAAGTCCAGCACCAGCTGGGCCAGGTACGCCGGCGCGGTGCCGTAGTGCCGGGCGGGCCAGCTCGGGTCGAACCCGACGTGGCCGCTCCACCAGCCGTCGGCGACGATCGCGCCGAGGACGTTGACGCCGGCGCGCACCTGCCCGGTGACGTCGTACGTCTGGTACTGCAGGCGGTGGTGGTACTCGGTCCAGCCGGGCGCGAGCTCGTGGTCGCCGATCTTCTCGCCGTTGAGACCGGGCTCGTAGACACCGTGGGCCGTCGCGTACAGCCGGGCCCGGACCGGTGGCTCGGCCAGCTCGAATTCCCGCCGCAGGTACAGCGGTGCCACGGCCGGGTCGGGGAAGGAGCGTTCCTCGTCGGTGGGTGGGTCGACCGGCGGCAGCGTCACCGGGTCGCGGCCGATCCACACCGCGCTCCAGTCGTCGCGGTGCAGCAGACCGGTCTCGAACCAGCTCTGCGCCTGTCCCGCTTCGGCACCGGTCTCGTCCCACACCTGGACACGCCAGTGATAGCGGGTCGCCGACTGCAGGACCGGGCCGTCCCACGGCACCAGCAGGGTCTCGTCGCTCTCGCGGCGGCCGGTGTCCCAGACGATCCGGCCGAGGACCTCGGCCGTGATGCGGTAGGCGGTCTGCGCCGCGCCTCGGCGGTCGCTGCGCAATTTCCAGGACAGCCGGGGCTGTCGCTCACCGAGGCCGAGCGGCTCGGTGCGTTGTTCGGTGGTCAGGCCGTACGGTGTCATCCCTTGAGCCCTCCGGCGAAGCCGTTGATGATGCTGCGCTGCAGGGCCAGGTAGACCGCGAGCACCGGCACGATGCTGATCAGCAGGGCCGCGAAGATGAGGTTCCAGTCGGAGACGTACTGCCCGACGAAGCCGGCGATGGCGACGGGCATGGTCTGCTGGTCGCTGCCGCTCAGATACAGCAGCGGGGTGAAGAAGTCGTTCCAGACCGCGACCGCGTTCAGCACCAGGGCGGTGACCGTGATGGGCTTGAGCATCGGGAACACGACGTAGCGGAAAGTCTCCAGCGGTGTGGCGCCGTCGATCGACGCCGCGTCCTCGAAGTCGGCCGGCAGGGCGCGCAGGAACCCGGCGTACAGGAAGGTCGTGAACGGCACCTGCAGGCCGGAGTAGAACAGGATCAGCGACCACACCGAGCCGAGCAGGCCCAGGTCCCGCACGGTCTGGTAGAGCGGCAGCGAGGCGAGCTGGAACGGCAGGATCAGGCCCAGCATGATCAGCAGGTAGGTGCCCCGGGACCAGCGGGCGGTCGACCGGGCGAGCGGGTACGCCGCCAGGGCCGAGACCGCCAGCACGACGAGCACACTGGCCGCGGTGACCAGCACACTGTTGACCAGGGCGCCGCCGAGGCCGGCCGCCTGCCAGGCCTCGGTGAAGTTGCCCAGCGTCGGGGCGGTGGTCGGGCGGATCGGCGACGAGGTGTCCGAGGCGGGCCGCACGGCCAGGTTGACCAGGACGTAGACCGGGAAGGCGAAGACGACGCCGACCGCGATCATGAGCGCTTCGAGGCCGAGAGTACGTCTGGTGTAGCGGTTCATGAGGCCGCCCTCTCGTTACGGGAGAGCACGGCGTACTGCCCGGCGGAGATGACCGCGACGATGACCGTCAGCACGACGGCGAGGGCGACGCTGTAGCCGAACTCGCCGAGGGTGAAGGCGTCCTTGTAGATCAGGGTCGAGATGGTGTCCGTGGCGTGGCCGGGGCCGCCGCCGGTGAGCGCGTACACCTGGTCGAAGAGCTTGATCCCGCCGATGATCGACAGCATCAGGTTGATCGTGATGGCCGGCGCCAGCAGTGACCGCACGATCGACCAGAAGCGCCGGACCGCGCCGGTGCCGTCGATCGCCGCGGCCTCGTAGATCTCGCGCGGGATGGACTGCAGCCCGGCCAGGAAGATCACCATCGAGTAGCCGGCGAACTGCCAGACGACGACGAGCACGATCATCCACAGCGCCAGGTCCGGGTCGCCCAGCCAGTCCTGGCGCCACGAACCGAGCCCCACCGCGCCGAGCACGCTGTTGACCGCGCCGTCCGGGCCGAGCAGGTTGCGCCACAGGTAGGCGGTCACGATGGGCGTGATGACCGCCGGGGCGAACAGCAGCACCCGCAGGACGTTGCGGGTCTTGATCATGCTGTTCACGCCCAGCGCGAGCAGCAGGCCGATGCCGTTCTGGATGACGGTGATGGCCACCGCGATCACCAGGGTGTGCCACACGGCCTGCAGCGCGTCGGCGTCGCCGGCCAGGTCGGCGAAGTTGCGCAGGCCGACGACGGCGAAGTCGGGGTCGAGGCCGTCCCAGTCGGTGAACGCGTAGTAGACGCCGCGGGCGCTGGGCACGAGCACGACGAAGGTGAACAGCGCCAGCGCCGGCAGCATGAACCACCAGGGCGGGGCGACCCGCCGCCGCGATGCCCGCGGGGCCGGTGGGGCGTGGCCGGGTGGCCGGACTTCGAGATCAGGTGTCACGGGGGCCCACTTCGCTTGAATCGTTTCATCGACACGCCGCCGACCGGGCGGGCACGAACAGGGAGGGGCGGAGCCGCCGCCGACCAGGCGACCGGAGTGGCGTGGGTAACGTTCTCCAAATGTTTCGCCGACACTACGAGCCGGTGCCGAACACGTCAAGGGTTTCCTGCTCCGGGCTGGTGATCTAGGGTGGGCAACGTTGCCCTAATCGAGGAGTCCTCCGTGCCGAGACAGCCGAACGCCGCGCGCCGCGTCACGATCGTCGATGTGGCTCGGCACGCCGGCGTGTCGACCACAGCGGTGTCCAAGGTGCTGCGCAACGCGTACGGCGCCAGCCCGCAGATGCAGACCAGGGTCCGGTCGGCCATCGAGGAGCTGGGCTACCGGCCGTCAGCCGCGGCCCGGGGACTGCGCGGGCAGACGTACACCATCGGCGTGATGCTGCCGGAGATCCGCAACCCGTTCTTCGCCGACGTGCTGGACGGGGTGGCCGAGCACCTCGACGGCACCGACTACCAGTTCTTCATGGCCCAGTGCTGCAACGACGAGGCCGGCGAGGCCCGCGTCATGGAATCCATGATCGACCGCAGCATGGACGGCGTCATCCTGATCGCGCCGATCTCCGCGCGGAGACACCTGCAGGCCGTCGCCCGGACCGTGCCGACGGTCGTGATCGGCCGGCACGGCCACTCGCCCGACTACGACACGGTGACCGACGACGACTTCGCCGGCGCCGGCCTGGTCGTCGCCCACCTGGCCGAGCTCGGGCACCGCCACATCGCCCACATCGAACACCTGGAGAAGGACCCGGTACGCCTCGTCGAGATGCCCAACGCCCAGCGCGCCGACGGCTACCGCCACGCGATGAACGCCCACGGCCTGGCCGACGGGATCGGCGTCGTGTCCACCACCTACACCCAGGAAGGCGGCTACCTCGGCGCCCGGAAGCTGCTGGCCCGCCCCCGCCGCCCCACGGCCATCTTCGCCGGCGCGGACATCGTGGCCATGGGCGTGCTGGACGCCCTCACCGAAGCGGGCCTGTCCACGCCGCACGACATCTCGCTGGCCGGGTACGACAACACGACCTTCGCCGCGTTCGGGCCCATCTCGCTGACCAGCGTCGACCAGGCGGGGCACCAGATGGGCGTCAACGCCGCCCGGCTGCTGCTGGACCGCATCACGGACCGGACCAGGCCGACAGCACAGGTGAAACTCTCCCCCGGCCTGGTGACCCGGCGATCCACCGCGGCGCCACCGGCGGTCCAGCTCTGACCGAACGCCCTTCAGTCCGGCGCGCCCGGTGACAGGCAGAGCAGGTCACCACCGGTAGCGCCGCCATCGCCTGCGGCCGCGGCGGCGATGTCACCGCGGCATGTCGCCGTCACCCGCGGTGCGTTGAGCCTTTCGGCCAGGTGGGGCATCTGCCGACCGGTCCGCGTACACGAATCGTTCGATCTGCGACACGGTGACGTCTCGTCCGAGGGGGCGCAGGTAGCGTTCGGCGTATTCGGTGGGCCCGACTTGTTCGTGCTCGGTCCAGCCGTAGGTGCGCAACAGTGCGGCGGTCTCTTGGGGAAGCAGCCCGAAGTGCCAGACGTGGCGTCTGGTGACGAATTCATCCCGTGCGGGTGCTGCGCCGTAGTCCTCGCTGCCGTCGAGGAAGTCGCGGCGGAGGTAGGTGAAGATCAGCCGGCTTCCCGGCGCGGCCGCACCGAGGCTGGCCAGGGTCCGGCCGACCGCGTCCTCGGTCAGGTACTGGGTGACGGCCTCCCAGATGAACATGGCCGGCGCGTTCCAGTCGAAGCCGTTGCCGGTGAGCGTCGCGGTGAGGTCGTCGGTCTCGAGATCGACGGCCGCGAGGGTGGTGCCGGCGGGTGGCCCGCCGTAGGCCTCGGTGAGACGACGGCGCTTGTAAGAGATGTTCGCTTGCAGGTCGGTCTCGAAGGATCGGGCGCCGGCCGGGGCCACGAGCCGGCGGGGACGGGTGTCGAGACCGGCGCCGAGAAAGACGAACTGTTCGATGCCGTCGTGCAGAGCGTCCCGGACTTTGTCGTCCGCGTACCGCTTGCGGCACAGCATGCCGGCCCAGAGGCCTTGCGCTTTGCTGTCAGTGGCCCGGACGAGCAGCTGGTGGACCGGTTTCCAGCGGCAGGCGCGGACGATCAGGCGTTGACCGGCGGGCAGCAGGCGCACCGCGTCCGGGTCGTCGAACAGCCGTTGGTCGGCGGGGAGGAGCTGCTCGCACGCGGCGATCACCATCGGGCCGAAGGCGGTCTGCGCCGCGGGTGGTCGTGCTGTCATCCTCTTGGCTCCTTGGCTGCGCGGGTGGTTGAGGGCAGCGGCGGCGCGTCGTCGAAGATCTGTTGCATCCATCGGAAGACGTCGTTGGCGGCGGCCATGCGTGCGCCACGATCGGGTGATGGACCGGCGAGCGGTGCGCCGTCGCGCAGGATGGTCCCGAGCGCGGCCAACGAGGCGATCTGCCGCTGGACGACTTTTTCCCAGGCATCGTCGTCGACGCGGTAGTACACGGTCCGGTTCGCCGGCTTGGTGAGGACGCGGACGAACCCGACGGAGCTGAGCAGGCGAAGGTTCGTCGACAGCGACGCCCGGCTGGCCCCGATCGCGGACGCGATCTGCTGCGCGGACTGCTCGGGTGGGTCGCAGATCATGAGCCAGCCGAGCACGCGCCCGGCGATCAGGGGTACGCCGTCCTGGTCCGAGCAGTACTTGGCCAGCCGTTCCACCCATTCCAGGACGTCACCTGAAGGGCCGGCCGGGAGCTCGCCGGACATGTCTTCAGTCGGTGATGGCCGTTTCATAAATTTCAGTCTTGACTGAAACAGCTTCTGTGTCCAGAGGGGAGGGTCGGACGCGAAGATCGGAACGGCGATCCCACGCAGACCGGCCAGATCCTGATGAACATCCTGGGCCACGTCAGCGACCTGGACGAGGCCGCCGGCATCGTGGGGCAGCTCATGGCCGCCCTGCCGCCGGGCAGTTACCCGGTGACCGCCGACGGCACCGACGTCATCGACGGGCCCGCCTTCTCCGCGGCGATCGACGTGGGGAACGCTAACGCCCCGCTGGCGTACCACCTGCGCCACCCCGACCAGCTGGCCCGCTTCCTGAACGGGCTGACCGTCGTCGAGCCGGGCCTCGTCCCGTGCTCGCAGTGGCGTCCCGCGCCCGATGCCACGCCTGAGGACCTCCGGGCGGTCGACGAGTACGGCGCCGTTGCCGTCAAGTCCTAGGGTCGCCCGTATGACTGAGCGAGTCGCTTTCCTGCTCCCCGGCCTGCGCTACTCCGCGGAGCGGCCGCTGCTGCACGTCGCCGGGGCGGTGTTCGTCAAGCACGGCTGGGCGATCCGCGAGGTCCGGTGGCCCGACGACCCGCCGCAGCTGGAACGCGGGGACATGGCGGGCTGGTCCGCCCGGCTCAGCTCGTTCGTGAACGCCCACGTCAGCCGGCTCCTCGACCAGGAGTCCGCACCGGCTGTCGCCCTGGCCGGCAAGTCCATGGGGGCGTTCGCCGCGGCGACGGCCGCGGACCGCGGCCTGCCCGGCATCTGGCTGACCCCGATCCTGCGTGACTCGCCGGTGCCGGCCGACCTGCGTCGCGCCACCGCGCCGTTCCTGCTCGTCGGCAGCGCGGCCGACCCGTCGTGGGATCCGGGGGTCGCCCGCGGTTCCGGGCAGCCCTGGTACGAGGCCCCGGACGCCGACCACAGCATGGAGACCCCCGACGACCCCGTGAACTCGATCGACGTGCTGCGCCTCGTCTGCGTCGCCATGGACAGCTTCGTGAGCAAGTTGTAGGAAATCCGATCGGCCGGGCTGTCGAAATCGGCGCTCGCCGTTCGTCTCACTGCGACGATCTCAGAGACCGACCGAGGAGTGACGATGAAGTACATCATGCTGATCTATCAAGGCCCGGCGATCGAACGGCAGAACGCGCTTCCCGAGGAGGACCGCAAGCAGGTCTACGCCGACTACCAGGGGATCAACGAGACCCCCGGCGTCACCCCCATGCCGCCGATGGGGCTGCCCGAGAACGCGACCACGGTCCGGGTCGAAGGCGGCCGGACGCTGACGACCGACGGCCCGTTCGCCGGGATGAAGGAGTCCGTCGGCGGCCTGTTCATCCTCGAGGCCGACAACCTCGACGCCGCCATCGAGGTGGCCGCCCGCGTCCCGGCGGCCCGCTACGGCGGCGCGGTCGAGATCCGGCCTTCACAGGTGTACTGGTAACCATGCTCGACGAGGTCTTCCGCGAGGAGTGGGGCCGCGTCCTGGCTACGCTGATCGGCGTCCTCGGCGACTTCGACCTCGCCGAGGACGCCGCCCAGGAGGCGTTCGCCATCGCCGCCGATCGCTGGCCCCGCGACGGCGTGCCGGGCAACGCCCGCGCCTGGCTGATCACGACTGCCCGCAACCGGGCCACCGATCGCATCCGCCGCGACCGGACCCTCGCCGCCAAGGCCGGCCTGCTCGCCGCCCGGGAAGCCGAGGCGCCGATGACCACCACCGCGTTCCCCGACGAGCGGCTGGAGCTCATCTTCACCTGCTGCCACCCGGCCCTCGCCGTCGAGGCCCAGGTCGCGCTCACCCTGCGTACCGTGGGCGGCCTGACCACCGACGAGATCGCCCGCGCCTTCCTCGTCCCGGAACGCACCATGGCGCAGCGCCTGGTCCGGGCCAAACGCAAGATCAAGGCGGCCCGGATCCCGTTCCGCGTGCCGCCCGGCCACCTGCTGCCCGAACGCCTCGACGCCGTGCTGACCGTCGTGTATCTGATCTTCAACGAGGGCTACGGTGGCCGGGACGACCTCGCCGCCGAGGCGATCTGGCTGGCCGGTGCGCTGACCGAGCTGCTGCCCACCGATCCGGAGGGGCGCGGACTGCTGGCAATGATGCTCCTGCACGACTCCCGCCGCGAGACCCGCTTCCGGGACGGTGAGCTGGTGCTGCTGCCGGATCAGGACCGCTCCCGGTGGGACACCGCGCAGATCGGCCGGGGACGGGCCGAGCTGGACCGGGCGATCGCCCTCGGCGGCCGCGGACCGTACGTGCTGCAGGCGGCGATCGCGTCGCTGCACGCCGAGACACCGTGTGACTGGGCGCAGATCGCCGCGCTGTACGGCGAGCTCGCCCGCCTGACCACCTCCCCGGTCGTCGACCTGAACCGGGCGATCGCGGTCGCGGAGACCGAGGGGCCGGAGGCGGGTCTGCGCATCGTCGACGGGCTCGGGCTGGACGACTTCCGCTACCTGCACTCGACCAGGGCCGAACTGCTGCGAAGGCTCGGCCGCACGGATGAGGCCCGCGCGGCGTACCGGCGGGCGAGAGAGCTGACGGACGACGGGGCCGAACGGCGGTTCCTCGAACGCCGCCTGACGGAACTGGCGGGACTGCCCGCTCAGCCGCCCGGCCCACCGCGCGGGTGATCCGACGGTCGTCGGTGGGCAACCGCGTCGTTCGGTGGGCCGCGGTCCACTCGCAACTGGGCCTCGCGGGGCGACCTCGGCGAGCGGGCTATGCCGCGGAGCGCCCTAGCGACCGGCGGCGACGGGCTCCGCGATCATCGTCAGGTCCCTGATCACCTCCGAGGCGGCGATCGCGCCGAGCGCCGTGAACGGTTGGCGGCCGGGTCTGTCGTCGAGCCTCGACCGGCCGTGGACGTGGATGTTCTCCAGGGTCTGGTCACCGAGCCCGTCGGGATCACCGACGGCGATGCCCGGGTCGAGCTCCACGACCACGGTGAAGTCGCCGGCGACCCGTTCGATCCGGCTCTGCACGCCGGCGTCCTGCGGCGCCTCCCGCCGCCAGCCCCGACGCTCCAGGCCGAGCACGCGGGTGGCGGGCACCTGGGCCCCGAGGAACCGTTTCAGGCTCTCGTCGCCGGCCGGGTACGTCTCCCGGCTGAGCTGCGGGAACGGCTGGACGATCTCGTAGTCGGCGAAGACCTCACCCCAGGCGGGCAGCGCCTCCCCCAGGTCGAGCGGGTGCGCGACGCCGACCGTGACGTCCTCGGGCAGGGCGTACGGCTCGTCGGCGGCGTCGGCGTAGCTGCGGTCCTCGGCCACCCGGAACGAGGCGCCGTCCGACACCGTCCACACGAGCCGCCGCACGATGTGCCAGAGCAGCGGATGACCGGCGAAGTAGCGGGCGAACTCCTCCGGCGTCCACCGCCGTCCGGTGACCATGGCCTGCTCCAGCCGCCGCACCTGATCGGCGGCGACCGTCCGCACGTCCTTCTTCAGCGCGGTGAACTGCTGGTGGGCGTCCTCGGCGAGCGGCTCCGAAGGCTTCGGCAGCGCCGTGAGCCGCTTGCCGGCGGCATCCGAGACGTAGGGCCGGAGCTGCTCGTCGAAGCCGACCCGGAACTGCCGGGATCCGTAGTCGAGCGTCATGCTCCCGTCGGCGCCGAGGCCGAAGTCGGGCACGAGCCGGTCGGCCAGCTGCTCGGCGGTGAGCCCGAGCGAGTCGGCCACCTCGGTGATCTTCTCCTCGGCCGCGGTCTTGAGTCCCTTGAATCTGGCCCGTTGCGAGATGCCGTACAGCCGCGTCAGCGCCTCGTCACTGCCGATCGCCGCCAGCGCCCGGACGCCGGCGACCGCTTTGGTGTGCCCGCCGTCGGCCGGCCACACGAGGATCAGCGGCGTGAGCCGCCGGACGGTCGTGTCGTCGCCGAGCAGCGCCAGCGCGTCGAGCACCCAGCTCTGCTTGGCGTCCGCCCCGGCGAGCTGCCACGCCTCGAGCAGCCCCCACGCGAACTCGGCCAGGTCGTCCGGCTCGCAGGCCGCGGCCACGAGCCCGATCCCCGCATACGGCTCGTCCAGCTTGGAGACGGCCAGCGCCGCGAGCGCGACCGAGGCAAGATCCGCGGGCCTGAGCGGGAGTCGCGGCCGTCCCCGTACGGGCTCGTCGACTTCGGTGGGACCGGC
>NZ_JBSGFR010000027.1:0-124465 GCF_053603475.1 Actinoplanes sp. NPDC004185
GGCCGAGCCGGCCGCCCGCGCGGGTGCCGGGCTCGCCATGGTGGGCAACGAACCGGCCCCCGCGGCCGCGCACCCGGGCGCCGAACCGACCCGGGCGACCGGGTCGCCGGGCGCCGAACCGACCCGGGCGACCGGGTCGCCGGGCGTTGAAGCGGGCCGGGCGGCCGGGTCGCCGGGCGTTGAAGCGGGCCGGGCGGCCGGGTCGTCGGGCGTTGAAGCGGGCCGCGGCGCGGTGCCGCCGGGTGACGAGCCGGCGACGGTGGGAGCGGCGCCGAACAGCCGGGAGGGCGGGGCGGACAGGCAGCCGGCCCGCACGGACGCCGGCCTGGCCAGGCGCGACAGCGGGGCCGAGATCTTCCGCGCCTACGCCCCGTACCTGATCATCATCGTGATCTTCTCGATCGCGAACATCGGGGCGGTCAAGTCGGCCCTGGCCGGGCGGCCGTGGACGGTCACCTTCGGCTGGCCGGGACTGCACATCATCGGCACCAACGGCAAACCGCTGGCCTCGACCACCTTCACCCTGGGCTGGCTCGGCGCCGCGGGCACCCTGATGATCCTGGCCGGCATCCTGACCGCGGTGGTGCTGCGGATCCGGCCCGGCCGGGCGCTGCGGGCCTATGCCGACACTTATGTGGAGCTGCGGCACGCCATCGTCACCGTGATGGCGGTGCTGGCGCTGGCCTACGTGCTCAACCAGTCCGGTCAGACCAACACGCTGGGCGAGTTCCTGGCGCAGGCCGGTGGGCTGTTCATCTTCCTGTCCTCCATCCTGGGCTGGATCGGGGTGGCGGTGACCGGTTCCGACACCTCGGCGAACGCCCTCTTCGGCGCCCTGCAGGTGGAGACCGCGGCCCGCGCCGGGCTCGATCCGGTGCTGCTCGCCGCCGCGAACTCCTCCGGCGGTGTGCTGGGCAAGATGATCAGCCCGCAGAACCTGGCGATCGCCGCGTCCGCCGTCGGCCTGCCCGGCCGTGAGGGTGACATCTTCCGCAAGGTGGTCGGCTGGAGCCTGATGCTACTGCTGGTCATGTGTGTCCTGGTCACCCTGCAGGGCACGCCCGTGCTCAGCTGGATGGTGCCGGGCGGCTGAGCAGCAGCTCCACCGCGGCGGTCAGCGTCGCCACGACCGGCACGCCGGCGTCGGCGAAGTGGTCGCGGGCGTGCAGGGCGTCCTCGCCCGGGTGGTAGAGGACGCACCGCACGCCGCACTCGCGGGCCGCGCGGGCGTCGTCGAGGCTGTCCCCGACGATGACCGCGTGCTGCGCCGCGATGCCCTGCTCGTGCAGGTGCCGGCGCAGATGCGGGGCTTTGTGGGCCAGGTCCCGGCCGGTGCTGCCGTCGACGCGGGTGAAATGGTGGCCGATCCCCGCCGCGGCGATCAGCGGGACGAGCTGCTCGTGCGGATACATCGACAGCAACGACTGCCGGCCGCCGGCGGCCGTCCACCGGGAGAACGCGTCGATCGCGTCGGCGGTGAGGGTCACGGCCGCGCGGTGCCGGGCGTATGCGGCGCGGAAGCACTCGTCGAGCCGTCGTTGCTCGTCGTCGGTCAGCGGCCGGCCGGCGAGCCGCTCGTAGAAGGTGGTGATCGGCTGGGTGTGGTGGCGCTGGTAGGCCGCGCGGGTCACGGTGGGCAGCTCGCACGCGGCGAAGGCGTCGATGGTCGCGTCGATGAGCGCCCGGCTGTCGCCGAAGACCGTGCCGTTCCAGTCCCACACGATGTGGCCGGTCACGCGCCGACCGCCCGGGCCGGCGCCGAGTCTGCCCGGTACACGGCAGTCAGTACCGCCACGCAGGCCAGCGCGGCCAGGGGTGCGAGGCTGAAGCCGTACCGGATGCCGGCCGCGACCACGGGACCGGCCGCAGCCGAACCGATCGCGCTGCCGACCGCGAAGGCCGTCGCCACCCAGGCGAACGCCTCGGCAACCGTGCCCGCCGGGGCCAGCCGGTCGGCCGCGAGGAACACCGCCGTGAGCAGCGGCGGCAGGGCCAGGCCGCTGACGGCAGCACCGCCAGCACCGCCGGTCGCGGCGTGATCAGCAACGGCAGGAAGCCGGCCGTCAGCGCGGCGGCGAGCAGCGGCAGCCGGACCGGTCCGCCGGGCCGGGCCCGGGTGTAGACCAGGCCGCCGACCAGCGCCCCGGCCGCCTGGGCGGCGAGCAGCCAGCCGCTCAGCGACCGGGCCCCGGCGGCCTCGGCGTAGCCGGTCAGCGCCACCGGGATGCTGCCGAACGCCAGGCCCACGCAGAGCACCCCGACCAGCATCAGCGCCAGCCGGTGCGAGCGCAGCGGTCCGGCCCAGTGCCGTACGGCCGGCACCCCGCGCCACGAGCGCACGGCCGGCGTCAGCGCGAACACGGCGGTGCCCGCCAGTTGCAGCGCGGCCGCGGTGAGCAGGCCGGCGGTCGGGCCACCCAGGGCCACGGCCGCGACCGTGGTCAGCGGACCCACCACGAAGATCACCTCCTGGACGGCGATGTCCAGGGCGTACGCCGCGGGGACCACGTCCGGGGCCAGCAGGTCCGGCCACAGCGCACGCAGGCACGCCTCCAGCGGCGGGGTGCCCAGCCCGGCCAGCGCGGCCCCGGCGGCGGCGACCGGCACCCGGTGCCCGCCCGCCGCGACGAGGGCGAAACCGGCACCGGACACCAGCGCCGAGGCCCACAGCACCGGCGGCTGGCGCCGGCGGTCGACCGTGCGGGCCAGCAGGGGAGCGCTCACCGCCATCGCCGCCGTGTACGCCGCCACCAGCAACCCGGCGGCGGTCAGGCTCAGTGACTGGCGGGCGAACAGCAGCAGGGCGAGAGGGCCGGAGGCCAGCGGCAGGCGGCCGATCTGGCTGGCGAGCAGGACCCGGGAGACCTGCGGCGCACGCAGCACCGCGCGGACCCGGGGCGGAGAGGAACTGACAGCGGACATGACACATCGCTCCCTGTGCGATGAGGAATGGTGCTGGACGCGCCGGTGCCGGGGCTGCGTCAGGGAGCGAAGTCGGCCCGCTCGTGGTCGTTGCCGTACAGCGGCAGGGCGGGCGTGATCCAGTGGGCGTACGCCGCCGCGACTGCCTCCACCGGGATCACTGCCCGACCATAACCCAGCCGGCCGGGTCGGTGGGGGCCACGTCGGCGGGCCGGGGCACGACCGGCAGCGTGAACCAGAACCGGCTGCCGCCGCCCGGGTTGTCGTCGACGCCGGCCCGGCCGCCGTGGCGTTCGACGATCCGGGCCACGATGGCCAGGCCCAGTCCGGTACCCGGATAGCCCTCGCTGCCGGCCGCCCGGGCGAAGGCGGTGAAGACGGTGTCGCGCTGGTCCTCCGGGATGCCGATGCCGCGGTCGGCGACGTCGATCCGGACCGCGTCGCCCTCGGGCCGGCTGCTGATCCGCACGTACGGCTGATGGCCCTCCGCGGTGTACTTGACCGCGTTGCCGATCAGGTTGTCCAGCACCTGCCGCAGCAGCGTGGCATCCCCCGGTACGACGGGCAGCGGGTCCACGACGATCAGGGTGTCCGACTGCTGCGCCCCGCTGAGCCGTTCCTGGGCGATGTCGTCGGCGAGGGCCTTCAGGTCGACCGTCGTCGTGTTCAGCGTCCGGTTCTCGGCGGTGGCGTAGTCGAGCAGGTCGTCGATGAGGGTCTGCATGCGCTGGGCGCCGCCGTACAGCCGTTCCAGGAACTCGCGGTGCTGCGGGTCGAGCCGCGCCGCGGCCTCCTCGCGCAGGAAGTCCGCGTAGCCGGTGATCCGGGCCAGCGGGCTGCGCAGGTCGTGGGCCACGATGCCGGCGAAGCCGACCAGCTCCGTCTCGCGCTGCCGCAGCTGCTGTTCGACGGCTTCGCGCCGCCGGATGTCGTGCAGCAGCGCGGTGGTGGCCTGATCGACCCGGCGCAGCGCGCGGTTGCGGGAGGTGAGCACCGTACCGGTCAGCCCGGCGATCAGGGCGGTCAGCAGGGCGCCGATGATCCAGGCGGCGAGGTCCAGGTGCATGTCGGCACCGGGCAGCAGCCGTTGGGTGGGCTGGACGACGAGCCGCCAGGTGCGCTGCGGCACGGTGACCGGGACGTCGCTCGGGTCCGGGTGGTCGTGCAGCCGGGCCCGCGGCATCCAGCTGGCGACCGGGACCGGGGTGCCGGGGGCGGGGTCGAACAGGGTGACAGCCACGGCGTCGCCGGCCACCACGCTGATCGCCTGCCGCAGGAAGTCGCCGCCGCGCAGCCCCATGGTCAGCCAGCCGCGGAACTGCCCGGAGTCCGGGGCCGCCGGCGAGGTCGCGTAGACCGGGGCGGCCAGCACGAACGACAACTGCTGCAGCGTGGCCGGCAGGGACCGGTCCTTCATCAGCCGGTAGGTGCTGCTGGTCGCGACCCGGTGACTCTGCCGGGCCTGGCGCATCACCGCGACCGCCGCCGGTGACCCGGCCAGGTCGCGGCCCAGCAGCGACTCGCCGCGGTCGAGCGTGCGGTGCAGCACGATGAACAGGTGGTCGCCCACGGCGGCCGGCACCGGTTGCAGCACCAGCCCGGCGTCACCGCGGTCTCGCCAGAAACGCTGCACCTGCGGGATCCGCGACCTGCTCGCCGGCACCACGAAGGCCACCCCGCTGGCCCCGGGCAGCCGCTGCTGGTCGATCGCGGCGACGATGGCGGTGAACTCGGCCGACTCCAGCCGGGCCTGGGCGCCGACGGCGGCGGCCAGGTCGGTCAGGGAGGTGCTGTAGCGGCGGACCTCGGCGGTCACCGTCTGCGCGACTATCGCCGCTCGTTGCTCCAGGGCCCGGTGCGCCCGGTCGTCGTCGGCCCGCCGCAACGCCAGCGCGGCCAGCGTGGTGCCGAGCAGGCCGAGGGCGATGACCAGGGCGAGCACGCGTACCGAGCGACGCCCCGGCGACCGCGAGCCGGCGCCGGGGGAGGTGCTCGTGCCCGAACCCCCGCCCACGGCCCGACGCTACGCGCGTGGCCGGGACCCGGGTGGCGATTCCCGCGAGTGGCCGGGCTGTCCGGTGGCCTGGGTATGGTGATCTCATGTCAGGACCCGCCGTGCCGGCCGTCGAGGCGGCCGGGATCGCGCACCGCGTGCTGCGGCACGGGCCGGTCGGCAGCGTCGCCGAGGCCGCCGCCGCCCAGGGCATGGAGGTCCGCGACCTGGTCAAGACCCTGGTGGTACGCCGCGCCGACGACCAGTACGTCTTCGTGCTGGTGCCGGGCGACCGGGTGATCTCGTGGCCGAAGCTGCGCGCCCTGCTCGGCGTCAACCGGCTGTCGATGCCGGACGCCGCGACGGCCAAGCGGGTCACCGGTTACGAGCGCGGCACCATCACCCCGTTCGGGTCCTCCACAGCCTGGCCGGTGATCGCCGACGAACGGCTGCGCGGCCGCACGATCGGTCTCGGCGCCGGCGAGCGCGGGGTGGGTCTGCAGGTGGCCGCGGACGAGGCCGTCAAGGCGCTGGACGGCACCTTCGCCGACGTGACGGATCCCGAGCCGGCCCGGTCCTAGCGACCGAACCGGCGACCGGGTCAGACGGGCTGGGCGACGTGCCCGGGGATCTCCTCGATCCGGTGGTAGACCGGCAGGCCGCGCTCGCGGGCGATGGCCACGTCCTGGTCCGCCCCGGTGGACTCGCCGGGCAGCCGCAGGACCGCGTCGCAGTGCTGCAGCAGCCGCTGGGCCGTCGGGTAGAGCACGTCCTCGGCGGTGGCCGCGCCGCGCGCCCGGTCGAGCACCGGCAGGGCCACCCATTCGCCGATCATCGGCACGTGCCCGGCCTGGAAGATGGGCCACGCCGCCTCCTCGAGGCGGGCCAGGTTGGCCGCGATCAGGTCGGGGTCGCCGCCGGTGCCGGAGCGGTAGGGGCCGGCAATGAGGATCATCATGGGCTTCATGGCGCCAGATTAGCGCTAGACTCGGCAAAAACAAAGAAGAACGTGGAGAAACGTGCATGCTGGCTGCGCAACGTAAGGACTTCCTGCTCGCCCGGCTCGACCGCGACCGCCGGGTGGTGGCCAAAGATGTGGCCGCCGAGCTCGGAGTCTCCGAGGACAGCGTCCGGCGGGACCTGCGGGAGCTGGCCGCCGCCGGGCTCTGTCAGCGGGTCTACGGCGGTGCGCTGCCCGCCTCGCCGGCCGTGGCCGACTACGGCACCCGGCGCGAGGTCGAGGTGGACAGCAAGCAGCGGGTCGCCGTGGCCGCCGCGGCCCTGATCCGGCCGGGGAGCACCGTGATCCTCGACGGCGGCACGACCACACTGGCCGTGGCCCGGGCTCTGCCGGCCGGCCTGGAGGCCACCGTGGTCACCCACAGCCCGACCGTCGTCGCCGCGCTCGCCGAGCACCCCTCGGTCGAGGTCTACATCCTCGGTGGCCGGCTGTTCCGGCACTCGATGGTCGCGTGCGGCGCGGCGGCGGTCGAGGCCGCCCAGGTGGTGCACGCGGACCTCTTCCTGCTCGGGGTCACCGGCGTGCACCCGGACGCCGGGCTGACCACCGGCGACGCCGACGAAGCGGCGATGAAACGGGCCCTGGCCGGGCGGGCCGCCGACACCTACGTGCTGGCCAGCACCGAGAAGATCGGGGCCGCCTCCCGCTTCGCGGTGCTGCCGCTGAGTGCCGTCGCGGGGGTGATCACCGACGCGTCGTCACAGGACGAAACCGTACGGCGACTGAGTGCTGAAGGCGTACCGGTGCTTCCCGCTTAGGCCGCGGAGTATGACCGTTCGGCGCACGACTGCGCTCGATGGGCGGTTTATGCTTGCGCCGTTCCACCCGGCGTGGTTCCGCTCGAGCAAGGGATGTGCACGTGGCTGACGGCCAGCAGGAGATGCCCAAATTGGACACCAGCGTCCCGCAGACGGCCCGGATCTGGAACCACCTGCTGGGTGGCAAGGACAACTTCGCCGTCGACCGCGAGGTCGGCGACCAGATCATCGCGTCCCTGCCCCAGCTCGCCGAGAACGCCCGGCTCTCCCGGGCCTACCTGGCCCGAGCGGTGCGCTACCTGGCCGGCGAGGCGGGCGTGCGGCAGTTCCTGGACATCGGCACGGGCCTGCCCACCGCCGACAACACCCACGAGGTCGCGCAGCAGGTCGCCCCGGAAGCCAGGATCGTCTATGTGGACAACGACCCGCTGGTGCTCGCGCACGCCCGGGCCCTGCTGACCACCAGCCCCGAGGGCGCCACCGACTACATCGACGCCGACCTGCGTGACTCCGACACCATCCTGCGCGAGGCCGCCCGCACCCTCGACCTGGACCGGCCGGTGGCGCTGTTCCTGATGGGCATTCTCGGTCACATCGAGGACGACGCCGAAGCCAAGTCCATCATCGACAGGATCATGGGACGGCTCGCCCCGGGCAGCTATCTCGCGATGTACGACGGCAGCGACACCAGCGAGGCCAACAACGAGGCCGTACGGATCTGGAACATCTCGGCCAACCCGAAGTACCACCTGCGCAGCGCCGCCCGCATCGCCGGGCTGTTCGAGGGGCTGGAACTGGTCGAGCCCGGCGTCGTACCGGTGACCCGCTGGAAGCCGGAGCCGGGTGCCGAGAACGCGCCGGAGATCGACCAGTACTGTGCCGTGGGCCGCAAACCGTAAACGACGACGGGAACACCAGTGACGACCGCGCAGAACGACGGGCCCACGGTCCGCCGCTTGCAGCTCGGCGCCCGCCTGCGCACTCTGCGGCTGGCCAAGGGGGTCACCCGGGACAAGGCCGGCTACGAGATCCGGGCCTCCGAGTCGAAGATCAGCCGGATGGAGCTCGGCCGCGTCAGCTTCAAGGAGCGCGACGTCGTCGACCTGCTCAAGCTGTACGGCGTCGAGGACCCGGCTGAGCAGGACCGCCTGCTCACGCTGGCCCGGGAGGCCAACACCCCGGGCTGGTGGCACTCGTACGGCGACGTGCTCAGCACCTGGTTCCAGAACTACCTGGACCTCGAGCAGGCCGCCGAGCTGATCCGCACGTACGAGATCCAGTTCGTGCCGGGTCTGCTGCAGACCGACGCGTACGCCCGGGCGGTCATCATGCTCGGGCACGGCGGCGCGACGCCCGAGGAGATCGACCGCCGCGCCGACCTGCGGATGGCGCGCAAGCAGCTGCTGCATCGCCACGAGTCCCCGCGGCTCTGGGCGGTGCTCGACGAGGCGGTGCTGCGCCGCCCGATCGGCGGCAAGGAAGTGCTGCGCGAACAGATCGAGTCCCTGCTGGCGATGTGCGAGCAGCCCAGCGTCCGGCTCCAGGTGATCCCGTTCGAGTCCGGCGGGCACGCGGCGGCCGGCGGCGCGTTCACCATCCTGCGCTTCCCGTACCCCGACATGCCCGACGTGGTCTACCTCGAGCACCTGACCAGCGGTCTCTACCTGGACAAGCGCGAGGACGTCGACCACTACGCCGCCGCGATGGGCCGGCTGACCATCGAGGCGGAGCCCCCGGCGCGGACCCCGGCCCTGCTGCACAAGGCGCTGCGCGACCTGGACGCCGAGTAAGGAAGGACAGCTACCGCGATGCCCGAGCCGACCGCCGCGCTTTCCGTGCCGCTGCCGGAGACCGACCGTCCGCTGCTCACCTACTACGACGACGCGACCGGGGAACGCACCGAGCTCAGCGCCGCCGAGCTGGGCAGCTGGTCGGCCCGGACCGCGGCCCTGCTGCACGACGGCTGCGGCCTGCAAGCGGGCGGCAGCGCGGCGGTGCTGCTCCCGCCGCACTGGCAGACCGCCGTGGTGCTGCTCGGGGCGTGGTCGGCCGGGGTGGCCGTGTCGTTCCGCTCGTGGGCCACCGCGGGACTGCCCGCGCCGCCGCCCGAACGGCTCGACGCCGTCTTCGTCTCCCGCAAGCGGCTCGACAGCTGGCTGGAGGAGGTGCCGGCCGCCCGGCACCGCTTCGTCCTGGGCCTCGCGCCCGGGTTGCAGCCGCTGGCCGAGGTCCCGGAGGGCTACCGGGACTTCGCAGCCGAGGTGGTCCGGCACCCGGACGACACGCCGGCCTACGCGGCCCGGCGGCCCGGCGACGCGGCCAGTCCGGACGGCACGACGTACGCGCAGTGGAGCGACATCGCGCACAGCATCGCGGCCTCGCTGCAGCTGCGCCCCGGCGACCGGGTGCTGGTCGATGCGGCCGACCACGAGCAGCCCGTGCAGTGGCTGCTGGCGCCGCTGGCGGCCGGAGCGTCCATTGTGCTCTGCGCCAACCTGGACCGGGAAGCCCTGGACGCGCGGATCGCCGCCGAGGGCGTCACCCGGGTCCTCTGAGCATCACGCGGAGTCCAGCGCGGCGACCACGAACAAACGGTCCGCGGTACGGCGGCCGATACCGTCCACGATGTCCACATCCCGCATTCCGTGACGTCCCAGCACAGCGCTCAGCTCGCTCCTCGACCACGGCCGCATGGCGAAGTCGTAGCTGGACTCCTCCTCGGTCCGCCCGTCCACGACGAGTTCGTACCGTTCCTCGACGTGCAGCAGCCCGTGCTCCCATCGGCTGCGGGTGGAGACTCTCAGCTCGCGGTGGCCGCCCAGCTCCGCGACGACCGACCGGCTCGCGCCGTCGGCCCGGAGCCGGGACGCCTCCTGCTCGCGGACGTCGAGGAAGAGCAGGCCGCCCGGGCGCAGGCTTGCGGTCAGCGACGCGATCGCCGCTTCCCGGTCCGCGTCGGTGACCATGTCGTTGAGCACGCCCCGGCACGTCACGGCGTCGTACTCGGACACCAGGCCCAGCGCGCACAGGTCGGCCAGCAGGCTACGGGAGCCAGGGCAGCGTTCGGCGGCCAGCGCGAGCAGTTCGGCGGCGGCGTCCGCGATGTCGACCTCGTGACCGTTGGCGATCAGGGCCGCGGCGTGCCTGCCCGTGCCGCATCCGGCGTCCAGCACCCGGGCCGGCGAGCGGTCGGCCCGGACCAGGCGGTCGTGGACCGCGTCGACCCAGGGGGCGACCGGATCCGTGATCAGCAGGTCGTAGGCCTCGGCGTGCCGGCTGTAGAAGGGACGTTCGGCGCTGACCCGCGCGGACGATGACGTCACCCCGTCAGCCTAGGTGAGATCCCTCAGCCCGGTGGGCCCGTCTGCTCCGCGGTGCTCCACCAGTCCTCCGTGCCGGTGGTGTTGTCCGAGTGCCGCAGCAGGGCCTCGATCTGCGCCGAGCCGGCCGGCCGCGCGAACAGGTAGCCCTGGCCGTACGTGCAACCCAGCGCGCTGAGCAGCGAGTGCTGGTCGACGTTCTCGATGCCCTCGGCCACCGTCTGCAACCGCAGCGCCCGGCCCAGCTGCACCACGGCCTCGGCCAGGGTGGCGTCGTCCGGATCGGTGGCGATGCCGTCGATGAACGCCTTGTCGATCTTCAGGATGTCGATCGGGAACCGCCGCAGGTACGACAGCGACGAGTAACCGGTGCCGAAGTCGTCGATGGCGATGTGCACGCCCAGGTCCCGCAGCTCGCGCAGGGTGCTGATGGTGGCGTCGGTGTCCCGCATCAGCAGCGACTCGGTGATCTCCAGCACCACGCGGCCCGGATCGATCCCGGAGTCGCGCAGCACGCCCGCCACGTCCGCGACCAGATCCATGTGCTGGAACTGGCGCGCGGACAGGTTCACGCTGATCCGCAGCTGCTCGGCACCCGGGACGTCCCGGTGCCAGGCGGCCACCTGCCGGCACGACTCGGCCAGCACCCAGTGCCCCAGCGGCACGATCAGCCCGGTCTGCTCGGCCAGGCCGATGAAGGTGTCCGGGCCGAGCAGCCCGCGCTCCGGGTGCTGCCAGCGCACCAGCGCCTCGACACCGATCAGCCGGCCCGACGGCAGGTCGACGATGGGCTGGTAGTGCACCAGGAACTCGTCGTCGGTGAGAGCCTGCTCCAGCCGCAGGCGGGCCTCGGCCTCCTGCAGGGCGTCGGCGTACATCGACTCGTCGAAGACGACGTAGCGGTCGCGGCCGGCGGTCTTGGCGGCGTACATGGCCAGGTCCGCGTCGCGCAGCAGCTCGTGCGTGTCAGCCTCGGTCATGGTGTGGGTGATCTTGGCCGAGGCGATGCCGATGCTGGCCGTGGTGATCAGGTCGCGGTGGCCGACCCGGACGGGCAGCCGGACGATCTCCAGCAGGCGTTCGGCCAGCGCGGCCAGCTCCAGATCGTCGAGCCCCTCGACCAGCACCGCGAACTCGTCCCCGCCGAGGCGCGCCAGCGTGTCGGCGGGCCGGATGCAGCCGCTCATCCGGGCGGCGACGGCCTGGATCAGCTCGTCGCCGGCCGAGTGCCCGAGGGTGTCGTTGACCTTCTTGAAATCGTCCAGGTCGACCAGCAGCAGCTCCACCCGGCCGCCGCTGCGCAGGTTCCGGGCCACCGCCTGGTTCATCCGGTCACCGAGCAGGGCCCGGTTGGGCAGCCCGGTGAGCGAGTCCTGGAACGCCTGCCGGGTGAGCTCACCCTCCAGCGCCTTCTGCTCGCTCACGTCTCTTATGGTCAGCACGACCGCGTTGATGTGCGGGTCCGAGAGCCGGTTGGTCCCGGTCACCTGCACGTTGATCCACCGGCCGTCGGCGTGCTGGCACCGCGAGTCGATCCGCTCGGTGTGACCCGGGGCGGCCGCGCGCAGGTCGAGCATCCACGCGGAGATCCGGGCCAGATCGTCCGGATGGGTCATCGCGACCATGGTCTCGTTGGTGAACTGCGCCGCGTCGCGGCCCAGCACCCGGCCCGACGACGAGCTGGCGAAGACCACGCCGTTGTCCGAGATGGCGAGCACGGCGTCGGAGCCGTTCTCCAGCATGGCCTCGGTGCGCCGCTCGGCGACCGCGCGCTGGGTGTCCTGCTGCCGGCGGCTGTGCGCGGTCAGGGCACACAGCCCGGCCACCACGATCAGCACCATCGACAGCGACATCACCAGCACCGGGTTCGGCTGCGGCGTGGTCATGGCCAGCGTGAGATAGCCGGCCTGGGCGAACAGGCCCAGCCCGAGCAGGGTCTGCGGCTGGAACACGGCCGAGGCGGCCACCACGATCACGATGGCGCCGGCCGGGTAGATCGCCAGGCCGTCGTCGTCGAACTGGTTGAAGGCGTACAGGGCGACCAGGGCTGCCGCGTACCAGGCCGTGAGCCAGCCCCGTACGCCCGCGTGGCTCAGGATCCGCGTCCACGGGAGCGCGCTGGCGGCGAGCACGACGGCCACGGCGAGCCCGAGCGGGACCAGCCACCACCGGTACTGCGGCGCCCAGGCCACTTCGACGCGTACCGCGCCCATGAGAGTCAGCGCGGCGATGATCCACAAGTCGAGCCGGATCTGCCGTGCACGATATTGCGCCAACGTGGCGTCTGATCCGGCCCAAAGCTGCACGCCCCACTTGTCGGACGCCACAGGCCGGTCCGGAGACAAACCGCTGTTTTTGTTTCCCGCCGGACCCGTGCCGAGCGTCCCGACACGCTGACAGCGCTGCGGTCCTCCACGGCGGGGCCCGCCCGGTGGAGCGGGCCTGACAAGATCGCGTCAATCGATGCCGCTGATGCCAGGGACGCCCACCATGCCCCGCGACCGCCCGTACGTCCCGCGTGACCAGGCCACGCCCCGGGGCGCAGCCGGTGACCCCCTGCGCGACGCCCTCGACCTGCTGGGCATCCGGCGCGCGCCCCGCCACCCGGCCCCGCCGGCCTCTTCCGCCCCGACAGCCCCTCCCGTCCGGACGGCTCCCTCGCCGGACGGCCAGCCTGTCAACGTGTCCCCCGCGGAAAGGCAGCCGCCCCGGCAGCGGGACCATCGGCCGGATTCCCGAGCCGGCCGGCGTCCGCGAACTCCCCCTCCGTCCCGGCCACCCCGGCCTCAGCTACGGCTGGCCGGCAGCCGGCGCCGGATCCGGCTGGCCACCGTGTTCGCCCTGGCGCTGTTCACCGCCATCGGTGTGCGGCTGGTCGTGCTCCAGGTCGGCCAGTCGCCCGAGGCGCTGGGGCTGCTCCTGGCTCAGCAGCGCAGCCGGCTCGTCGAGATCGAATTGCCCGCCGCTCGCGGCAGCATCGTGGACCGGACCGGTGCCGTGCTGGCCCGCAGCGTCGAGTCCCGCTACGTGTACGCCGACCCCGAGCTGATCGACAATCCCCGGGCGGCCGCCGACCGGCTGTCCCCGCTGCTCGGCGTCGCCCCCTCCCGCCTCGCGCGGCTGATGGCCAAGGAGAAGCGGCCGGACGGCACCAGCTCTCGTTTCGCGTACCTGGCTCGCGGCGTCGGGATCCCGGCCGCGCACGCCGTCGCCGGGCTGGGGCTGGCCGGCATCGGCATCGGGCGCGACGAGCGCCGCGATGTGCCGGGCGCCGACCTGGCGGCCAACCTCATCGGTTTCACCGGCGAGGACCGCACCGGGCTCGAAGGCCTCGAGGCCCGCTACGACGAGGCGCTGCGGGGCCAGGACGGCCGGCTGATCTACGAGCGCGGCAATCCGGGGGTCGACGACGGGAAGCTGGCCAAGGAGATCCCCAGCGGCTACCACCGGCTGACCCCGGCCCGCCCGGGTGCCACGCTGCACCTGACCATCGACCGGGACCTGCAGTTCCAGACCCAGCGCGCGCTGTGCCCGGCCCTGGCCGAGGCGGGCGCGACCTTCGGCGCCGCGGTGGTCCTGGACGTGCGTACCGGCGAGGTGCTGGCCCAGGCCAGCTGCCCGGGATTCGACGCGGCGAAGCCGCTGCTGTCCGAGCCGGCCGAGCGGGCCGACGTCGCGAGCAGCGTCGCGGCCGAGCCGGGCTCCACCCACAAGGCCTTCGTCGTGGCCGCCGCGCTGCAGGAGGGCCTGATCACCGCGAAGACGACCGTGCCGGCGGGTGGGCCGCTGGTCCGCGGCGGTACGCCGTTCGTCGACGATCACCCGCAGCCGGCCGGCACCCGGCTCACCATCCCGCAGGTGCTGGCGTTCTCGTCGAACGTCGGCACCATCGCGGTCGCCGACCGGCTCGGCCCGCAACGGATCTTCGAGTACCAGCAGCGGTTCGGGCTGGGCAGCGCCACCGGCGAGGGGATGCCGGGCGAGAGCGCCGGCCGGTTGCTGGCGCCTCGCCAGTGGAGCCCGTCGGCCCCGGGTTCGGTGCCGATCGGTACGAGCGTGGACGCGACGCTGCTCCAGATGGCCGCCGGGTACGCGGCCATCGCCAACGACGGCACGTACATCGCGCCGCGGCTGGTGCACTCGACCGTCGACGCCGGCGGCACGGTGACGCTCGCCTCCCCGCCGGAGACCCGGCGGGTGCTCAGCCCCGGCGTCGCGGCCGAGGTGCGGCGCATGCTGGAGGCCGTCGTCGTACTGCCCGGCGCCACCGGGCGTCGGGCGGCCGTCCCCGGCTACCGGGTCGCGGGCAAGACCGGCACCGTGGACCGCCTCGTCGACGGGCAGTACACCAGCGCGAACGCGGTCTCGTTCATCGGCATGGCCCCGGCCGAGGCACCCCGCTACGTCGTCGCCGTGTCCGCCGCGGTGCCCGAGGGCGCCGGGGGTGACGTGGCGGCACCGATCTTCAGCGACGTCATGGGTCTGACCCTGAACCGCTACCGGGTGCCGCCGTCCACCACCCGCCCTCCGGCGTTCGAGTGAACCCGCAGGGTAGGTTGTGGCTGGCGGGACAGAACGGGCCCGGCGGGACGGTGAAGGGCAGGGGAGGACCGATGACGACGGAGCGGTCCCGATCCACCGGACGCCCGACCCTCGACCAGGTCGCGGAACGGGCCGGCGTCGGGCGCGGCACGGTGTCCCGGGTGGTCAACGGCTCGGCCCAGGTCAGCCCGGGGGCCAAGGCCGCGGTCGAGGACGCGATCGCCGAGCTGGGGTACGTGCCCAACCGCGCCGCCCGCACGCTGGTGACCCAGCGGACCGACTCCATCGCCCTGGTCATCTTCGAGTCCGGGGAACGCTTCTTCGCCGAGCCGTTCTTCGGCCGCATCGTGCAGGCCATCGCGTCGGTGCTGGTGGAGCGCAACCTCCAGATGGTCCTGATGATCTCCCAGTCCCCGCAGGAGCGGGAACGGCTGGAGGGCTACCTGACCCGCCAGCACGTCGACGGCGCCCTGCTGCTGTCGCTGCACGGCACCGACAACCTGATGGACAAGCTGGAGCAGCGCGGCGTGGCCACGGTCCGGGCCGGCCGGCCGGCCGCGGGGGAGTCGGGCTGTTACGTGGACGCCGACAACCGCGGCGGGGCCCGCGAAGCGGTGGAGTATCTGCGCCGTTCGGGCCGCCGGCGGATCGCCACGATCACCGGCACCATGGACATGGCCCCCGGCCAGGCCCGCCTCGACGGCTACCGCGACGTGGTCGGCGAGGGGATCGTCGCCCACGGCGACTTCAGCGAGGAGGGCGGCGCCGCCGCGATGCGGCAGCTGCTGGCCCGGCACCCGGACATCGACGCCGTCTTCGCCGCCTCGGACATGATGGCCGCGGGCGCCCTGCGCACGATGCGCGAGCAGGGGCTGTCGGCCCCGGGCGACATCGCGGTGATCGGCTTCGACGACTCGGTGATCGCCCGGCACACGGACCCGCCGCTGACCAGCGTGCACCAGCCGATCGAGGAGATGGGCCGGCAGATGGTCCGGCTGCTGCTGGCCAAGATCGATGGCGAGGACCCCGGACCGGGCGGCCCGGTCCTCAACACCCGCCTGGTCCTGCGCGGCTCGGCCTGACCCTCGGGGCCGGCCGTTCAGCTGGAGCGCAGCGCCTCGTCGAGATCGGCCAGCCGGGCTCGCAGGACCTTCGCGGCGGCGGCGTCCACGCTGCCCTCGGCGATCCGGTCGTTGAGCTTGCGCCGCAGCTCGCCCACCTGGTCGCCGGCCCGGCGGCCGTCCCCGCGGTCCAGCGGCCGGAGCAGGTTGAGCAGGTCGACCGCGATGTCCGGCCGGATCTGCCCGTCGGCCCGCGCGTCCTCCACCGCGGTGCGGAACCGGGCCTGCGCGACGCCGGCGTCCAGGGGCGCGGCCGCGGTGGTGACCGTCGCTCGCGGCGTTGTCTTCGTGGACGGCGGTGCCGAGGGGCGCGGGGCCGCCGACGGCGGAGCCGCGGGTCGTGGGCTCACCGGGGGCGGGCTCGCCGCAGGTGAGCGTCCGGCCTCCACGGTCGACCGTGACGTGCCGAGTGCGGCGAAGAGGGCCAGCGCCGAGACGACGAGCGCGACCAGGGACGACCAGAGCACCAGCCTGCGGCGCCCGGAACCCGGACGTCCACCACCACCCGGCTCGGCGCGGTGCCCGGTCACGGTGGCCGCGGGTACGAGCTGCTCCGGCTCCTCGGGCTCCGCCAGCTCCGCGAGTCCTTTCCCGACCTCAGCCGCGCTCGGCCGGCGATCAGGCTCGTCGACCAGGCAGCGGGTCACCAGCTCGCGGAACGGCGGCGGCAGGTCGGACGGCAGCGCCGCCGCTCCCTGCGCGCGGGCGCGCGCCAGCTCTTCCCAGGTGTCCACCGGGTACGGCGGTTGCCCCGTCACCATCTCGAACAGCAGCACGCCCAGCCCGTACACGTCGGTCGCCGGTTCCGCGGGCTTGCCGTCGAGCCGTTCCGGGGCAACGTACGCCGGCGTGCCGAACGTCGCCCCGGTCTCGTCGTCGTCCGGTTCGCCGGCGACCGCGCTGATGCCGAAGTCGAGGATCTTGACGCCGGTCGGGGTCAGCATCACGTTGCCCGGCTTGACGTCGCGGTGCACCACGCCGCTCGCGTGGGCCGCCGTCAGGGCGTCGGCCACGGCGGCCCCGATCCACGCCGCGTCCCGCCAGGGCAAGGGCGCGCGGGCCAGCCGGGCTGCCAGGGTCTCGCCGGCCAGCAGCTCCATCACCACGAACGGCGCCACCGAGCCTTCGGGGCGGACCGCCTCGTCGTAGTCGTGCACCGCGGCGATGTTGGGGTGGGACAGCCGGGCGCCCATCCGGGCTTCTTTCCAGGCGAGCTGGAGCACGTCGCTGCGGGCCCGGTCGAGGCCGGTGGGCAGCTTCAGCGCGACCGGGCGGGCCAGCAGCTCGTCCTGGGCGTGCCAGATCTCGGCCATCCCGCCGGTCTCCAGCCGCGACACCAGGCGGTAGCGGAACGCCAGGAGGGTGCCCGCCGCCGGCCAGTCGTCGCTCATCTCGGAACACTCGCCCAGCGCACGCGACGTGTCAACTCGTAACCAGCGCCGGATGCCGTCCTCCTCCGGGTGGCGCTCAGCCGCGCAGTAGCGGTTCGCTCACGGATCGGTGATGCTGTTGGCGTGCAAGCCATCAGCGTGACCACCTCCGACGTGGACGAGGCCCGGACGGTGCTCGGGGACCACTTCTACTCCAACACCGTCGACGTGCTCTGCCCGGGCGACTGGAAGGCCGGCTTCGACATCGCGCACAGTGGCCTGGTGACCTTCGGTGACCTGCACTTCGGCGTCGACGTGCGGATGTCGTTCGGCGAGCTGGGTTCGTACCACGTGGACGTACCCCTCAGCGGTGAGCTGGCCTGGCGCCAGGGCGGCGATGAGCCGCTCGTCGCCACCACCGCCAGCGCCGCGGTGTTCCAGCCGGTCGGCGACACCGTCCTCGAGCGGTGGAGCGGCGACTGCCGGCTGCTGGCCGTGAAGATCGACCCCGGGGCTCTGGAGGAGGAGCTGAGCCGGATGATCGACGGGCCGGTCCGCGGCCCGGTACGGCTGGTCCGGGAGCTCGACATCTCCGGCGGGCTCGGCGCCGCCTGGGCCCGGCTGGCCCGGATGCTGGCGGTCGACGCGGCCGAGCAGCACGGGCTCATCCGGCATCCGCTGCTGGGCCGGCAACTGCGGGAGAGCCTGATCGGCGGGCTGTTGCTGGCCGCGTCGCACAACTACCGCGACGCCCTGGAGAACCGGCGTCCGGGTATGGCCGCGCCCCGCGCGGTGCGCCGGGCCGCGGAGGCCATGCGGGCCGAGCCGGGCCGGTCCTTCACCGTCGCCGACCTGGCCCGGATCGCCTCGGTCAGCCCTCGCTCGCTGCAGGACGGTTTCCAGCGCTACCTGAACACGTCACCGATGGCCTACCTGCGGGAGATCCGGCTCTCCCTGGTGCACGAGGAGTTGCGGCGCAGTGGTCCCCGCGACGCCACGGTCACCGAGATCGCGTACCGGTGCGGCTTCGTGCACCTGGGCCGCTTCGCCGCCCTCTACCGCCGCCGCTACGGCGTCTCCCCGTCGGAGACGCTGCGCGGCTGAGCTTCGCTCAGGCGAGCAGCTCGCCCAGGGCGGCGGCGAAGACCTCATGGTGGCGGGCCACGTCGCCGGTCCCGGTCTGCGGGCACATCAAGGCCATGTTGTGGAACGGGGTCAGCAGCACCCCCCGGTTCATCAGGTACGTGTGCAGGAAGTCCTCCAGCTCAGGGTCGGCACCGGCGGCCGACTCCGTGCCGGTGCGCGGGGCCGGGGCGGTGAAGCGGTACTCCACCCGGGCCCCCACCTGGGCCACCGACCACGGCAGAGCGTACTCAGCGATGATCTTCCGGACGCCGTCGGCGAAGCCGGTCGCCACCTCGATCATCGAGGCGAAGGCGGCCTCGGTGAGCACCTCTTCCAGCGTCGCCCGGGTCGCCGCCATCGACACCGGGTTGCCGGCCAGGGTGCCACCGACCCCGCCCATGTCGATCAGGTCGAGGTCGGTGCGCCCGGTCAGCCGCGCGGCGAGCTCGGCGCTCAGCCCGTACGCGCCGACCGGGACGCCGCCGCCGATGGCCTTGCCGATGGTGACCACGTCGGGATCGAGGGCCCAGGCGGCGGTCGCGCCGCCGGGCCCGGCCGAGAAGGTGTGGGTCTCGTCGTTGACCAGGTACGTGCCGTGCTCGCGGGTCAGCGCCCGCACCCCGGCCAGGTAGCCGGGCTCGGGCAGCACGATGCCGATGTTGGTCAGCGCGGGTTCCATCAGCACCGCCGCAACGTCGCCGTGGGCCAGCTCCCGGGCCAGCCCGTCCAGGTCGTTGAACTCGGCGACCCGGCTGGTCAGGGTCACGTCACCGGGGGCGCCGACGTTGCCCTCGCGGCTGCGGGGCCGCCCGTCCGGCCCGACCACGATCAGGGACTCGTCGACCGAGCCATGGTAGCAGTAGCTGTTGACGAGGATGCGCGAGCGCCCGGTGACGGCCCGCAGCAGCCGGATGGCCCAGCGGTTCGCGTCGGTCGCGGTGAGCGCGAAACTCCAGGCCGGTACGCCGAAGCGCCGGCTCAGCTCCGCGCCGACCAGGGCGGCGTCCTCGGTGGGCACCATGGTGCTGGCGCCGCCCAGGTCGGCCAGGCGACGGGTGACCGCGGCGACGACCGGGGCGGGGGAGTGCCCGGCCATCGCGGCGGTGTCACCGAGGCAGAAGTCCACGTACTCGTGGCCGTCGATGTCGGTGAGGCGGGCCCCGCGGGCCCGGTCGAGGTAGACCGGGTAGCCGGCCGCGCTCTTGTTCATCCAGGTCATCGGCACCCGGCCGAAGAGGTGGCCGGCGCGGGCGTAGGCCGCCGCTGACCGGGGGTGCCGGTCGGCGAAGGCGGTCCGCTCACGCTCGGTCAGCGCCTGGAGGCGGGCACGGTCGATGGAATCCGTCGGCATGGCGCGACGCTACCAACGATCCGCGCGGGCAACGACCCTCCGGACGACCGATTCCGCTCAGAACAGCGCGAGCTGGCCCGGCGTCGGGTCGCGGCGGCTGGTCAGCCCGCCCCGGAGCCGCCACGGCTGGAGCTCCGGCATCGGCTCGGTGACCACCGCGGGCGGGCTCCCGCCGGTCAGCGCCCACAGCGAGGGCCCGAAGTTGATGCCGCGTCCGGACAGGACGGACCGCATGGCGCTCAGGCGCAGCGGCAGCCGGGCCGCACCCAGCTCCGGCATCGGCAGGTCGGCCCGCATCCGCATGAGCCGGCGGTTGCGCTCGACGATCTCCCGGGTCTCCGGCCGGCCCAGCTCGTCGGTGCACTGGGCACCCACGACGTCGCGCACCGACTGCGCGTCGCCCGCGTCGATGGCCGCCCAGGCGGCGTCCACGGTGTCGAAGGCGGCCAGCAGCCGGGCCGCGGTCGCCGAGCCGAAGCGGCGGACCCCGTGCAGGTTGTCCGAGGGGTCGCCGCGCAAGGCGGCGTAGTCGCGATACTGCTCCGGGCGTACGCCGCAGAGCGCCAGCAGGCCCTCGGGGTCGACCAGGACGGCCTCATCGAAGCCGCCGTTGCGGACCCGCAGCACCGACGTCGTGTCGTCGATCAGCGCGAACGCGTCCCGGTCGCTGGTCATCAGCACCGAACGCCAGCCGTGGCGCCGGGCGTGCGCCGCCGAGCTGGCCAGGACGTCGTCCGCCTCGTACGCCGGCGGCACCACCGTGCACACGCCGGCCGCGGCCAGCAGCTCAGGGGCGCCGGCGATCTGCTCGCTCAGGTCGGCCGGTTTGTCCGGCCTGTGGGCTTTGTAGGCCGGATACTCGGTGCGCCGCGCGGAATCCCGCGGGCAGTCGAAGCCCACCACCACGGCGTCGGGGCGCAGGTGCGCCGCGGCCCGGGCCAGATATCCGACGAGTCCGCGCAACGCCCAGACCGGCCGGCCGGCCTGGTCCACCAGCCCTTCCATCGCCGCGGCGTGGTAGGCGCGGTGCAACAGACTGTTGCCGTCGAGAACGAGCAGCAGGGGGGCCGGGGGCGACACCCGGACAGCCTATGCCGGACCGTACCGGGCGACGAGTTCCGCACCCAGCCGGGCGAGCTCGGCCCGGACCGGCTCCGGTTCGAGCACCTCGACGGCCGCGCCCCAGCCGGCGAGTTTCTCCGCGATGGACAGCGCCATCGGGGCCGCGACCCGGACCCGGACCCGCCCGTCGGCCAGGGTCTCCAGCGGCTCGCAGTGCCGGCCGAAGTGGTCCTGCAGCACCGGCAGCACCCGCTCGGCGATCAGGACCGTCGCGGACAGCAGGGATCGGCGCTGCTCAACGGCGCCGACCACCCGTTCCCATGCGCGGGCGAGGTCGAAGCCGGCCGGCCGCTCGGCCACCTGGTCGGTCACCTCGGCCCCGGTGATCCGGTCGACCCGGAAGGTCCGCTGTCCCTTAGCGGTGCCGGCCACCAGGTACCAGACCTCGTCCTTGTCGACGAGGCCGAGCGGGTCGACCAGCCGCTGCGACTCGGCGCCGCCGCGGCTCGCGTACCGGAAAGCGACCTTGCGCCGGCCCACCACGGCGTCCTGGAGCAGGTCGACGAGCTCGGGCCGGTCCCGGTCGCGCTCGCCCCAGCGGGCCGCGTCGACCACCACCACGTCGGCGGCGGCCTCGGCGTCGGCCCGGAACGTGTCCGGCAGCGCCCGGACCAGCTTGCGCAACGCCGAGCGGAGCGGCGGCGTCCCGGCAGCCGCCGGCCCGGCCAGCAGGAACAGGGCCCGGGCCTCGGCCGAGGTGAGCCCGCTCAGATCGGTGCGCGCGCCACCCACCAGGGACCAGCCGCCGCCCCGCCCGGGCTGCGGATACACCGGGACCCCGGACGTGGACAGGGCCTCCAGGTCCCGGCGGGCGGTGGCCACCGACACCTCCAGCTCGGCGGCCAGCTCGGCGGCGGTCACCCGGCCACGCGCCTGGAGCACCAACAGGGTGGCCACCAACCGGTCCGCTCGCATGTCGCGATCCTGTCAGGAAAAGTGCTCACTGGGTGAACACTTATACCCCGCATGATGAGGGCGTCCATCTAGCGCAGGGGAGAACACGATGTTCCGAGGATTCGCCACCATCAGCTTCTACGCCGACGACGTCAGCGCCGCGGCGGACTGGTACGCCGAGCTGTTCGGCGCGAAGCCGTACTACGCCTTCCCGCCCGCGCCGGCGGCTCCGGCGTACATCGAGTTCCGGATCGGCGACGACGAGGACGAGCTCGGCCTGATCGACCGCCGGTACGCCCCGGCCGGGGCAGCCACCACCCCCGGTGGCGCGGTGATGCACTGGCACGTCGACGACCTCGAGGGCACCGTGGCACGGCTGCTCGAGCTGGGCGCGACGGAGTACCAGCCGATCACCCACCACGGGTCCGGGGAGGGCTTCGCCACGGCCTCGGTGGTGGACCCGTTCGGGAACGTGCTCGGCGTCATGCACAACCCCCACTACCAGGAGATGCTCGCCGCGCGGGCGGGTGCGGCCTGACTCACGGCGGGAAGCCCTCAGCTCCGGCGGCAACCGTCCGATCGTCGGGGCCTGTTCGCCGGAGCAATCGTCGGGGCCTGTTCGCCGGAGTAGAGGAGCCGCCATGCACCGCACCTGTGTCAGCGCCGGAGGCGCCTGATGACCGCCGCCGCCGACGTGCTGGCCGCGGTGGCCGGCCTCGGCGTGCCGTGGTGGGGCTGGACCGCGCTGCTCGTCATGATCTTCTGGGGCCTGCTCGCGCCCGGCGATCAGCAGGACGAGGAAGGCCCGACACCGGAGGAGCAACTCGCCCTCGCCCGGCGGCGATGACCGGGCTCAGCCGGCGGTGGACGCTGTTGTCGGCCGGGCACGACGGCATTATCGTCGGCCGTCGCTTCCCACCGTCGTGTCTGGAGTTGTGATGAGCCTGAGCGCCGATGACCGCCTGGAGATCCACGAGACGATCGCCCTCCACGGTCACCTGAGCGACGCCGGAGCCTATGAACGGTTCGACGAGGTGTTCACGCCCGATCTGGTGGTCGACGCGAGCGATCTCGGCCGGGCTCCGCTGCCGGCATCCGACCCGTCCCGGCCGCGGCTCGACATGTACATCGCGGCCTCGCACCGGCTGGGGGCCGCCGGACCGCTCGCCCACCACGTGACCAACATCGTCGTCCGGGAGGACGGCGACGGTGCCCGGGCCTGGTCGAAGGGCTTCGCCCTGAATCAGGACGGTGCGGTGGCCAGCTTCACCTACGAGGACCAGCTGGTGCGCACGAGCCTGGGCTGGCGCATCCGGCAACGCAAGGTCTCCGCCCGTCGTCAGGCCGGGATCGGCGTCGAACCGCTCGTCCTGCCCGACTGAACCCGATCAGGGTGCACACGATCGGCCGGCTACCTCAACCAGCCACGGTGAAGGCCGCCACCGAACCTGCGGCACAAGCCTTGTGCGGCGCGCCGACGAAAGTCGTGTCGCTGTCCTCCGGTGCCGCGACCTGGTAGCCGGGAACCCGTACCGTCGTCTTGCAGGTCTTGGTGGCCGGCCGGACCGCGGCCCGGACGTGGTCGCCCGGCGCGAGCAGCATGGCCGGCGCCGCCGCGCCGGTGGGGGCGAACGCGCCGGCCGCGGTCTTGACGCCGGGGTGTCCCTGCAGCGAGCAGGCGTGTCCGGTGATGTTCTCGAAGACCAGGGAACCGGCATCGCCGGTGATGCGCAGCTCGCCGGTGCGGCACCGCGACGGCGGCTCACCCGTCGCGGGATCCACGTAGTCCGCGCCCTCGTCGGGCAGCACCAGCGTGTACGTCGTGGCGGAGACCGCCGCGAGGTCCAGCAGCCCGGGGGTGCCCGCCGCGAAGGTGCCGGCCGAGGCCCCGACGGGCGCCGCTGCGAGCGTGAGCCCGAGCGCGCCGGCCGCCAGCAGTGTTATCCGACCGATGGTGCGCATCCGTTGCTCCCCCGAGGTCGTGCTTCCGTGTCCCGGTAGACGCTAGGGGGATCGAGGAAGATCTTGCTCCTCCTTCTGTGCCACACCGGTAACCCGTGGCGAGGGTCATGATCGGAGCAGGTCGAGGTCACGGACGCAGAAGCCGTGATGTGCGAATTCCTCGTTCAGGACGACCTGCACGCACTTCAGCACCGGCTTCTTCGTGGCATACGGCGGCCAGCCCGGGCCCGCCGGCACCGGCGCGGGCGCCGAGAGCTGATCGGCCGTCACCGTCGACAGCCACCGCTCCAGCTCAGCGCCTTGCTCCTCACGCACGGCCAGCACTTCGTCGAGGCTAGGGGCGGCCGCGCGGTCCAGGCCCTGCTCCTCCTGGTCCGGGACGAAATCGGACGCCAGCCCGATCGCGGTGAACGGCTCGGTCGATCCCAGACAGCAGCGCCGGAACCATGAGTCGTGCACGAACACCAGATGGCGCAAGGTCTCCACCGCCGACCATTCGCCGCCGACGCGCTGGTGCTCCGACCCCGGGGGCATCGCCCGCAGCCGCTCGATCGTCGCCGCCCAGCCGGCTCGCAGCTGCCGGACCGCCTCCAGCAGGTCGGCCGGATCGGCTGAGCGCGACAGCAGCCGGACCGGATACCGGCGATCGAGCTCGGCTTCCACGTACGACGTCACCTCGATGCCGTTGACCACCAGATTGGTGACCAGCCCGTTGATCACCGCGTCCTGCATCACCACCCCGACCAGCCGGGCGCGGGTCAGATCACACTCGCGGAACTCGGCATCCGTCAGGTCCTGGTCCTGGAAGCTCGTCATGCCGGGCAGTATTCACCGGGGCACCGACAATTTCGGCGCCGTCCCGCGCTGCGCGCAGCGGCCGAGGGCATAGGGCCCGACCCGCGCAGCGGCTGGATCTCGCGTTCACCGAGGGCGGCGACCTGTTCGAGCCGGACCAAGCCGTCGGCGCCGCGGTCCGTGGCCGCCGACCACTCATAGCCACCCGCCGCCGTGTGGTCCGGCGACGGACAAAAGGCCTGGCCCGGGCGGGTGCCGTCCGCCTACGATCGCCTCATGACCTGGCGACATTGATCCACCCGTAGAGGCCACTCCCGTGGGCCGCCGCGGCCGCCGTGTGACCGGCGTCCGCTCCGACTTCACGGGAAGGCCTCATGACCCTCGACTCCGCACGCGTGCGCCGGCTGGCGGCCACGCTCTACGCGTACGCGTTCCTCGCCGACCTCGTCCTGCTCTACCCGGTGTACGCACTGCTGTTCAGTGACACCGGCCTGTCGGTTTCGCAGATCTCGTCCTTGTTCGTGATCTGGTCGGCCGGCAGCACCCTGCTGGAGGTGCCCTCCGGCGCCTGGGCCGACGCGGTCTCCCGGCGATTGCTGCTGTGCCTGGCCCCGCTGGCCGGCGCGGCCGGGTTCGCGCTGTGGGTGCTCGCGCCCTCGTATCCGGCCTTCGCCGTCGGGTTCCTGCTCTGGGGGGCCGGCGGGGCGCTCGCCTCCGGTTCGCTGGAGGCGCTCGTCCACAGCGAGCTGGCCCGCCTCGGCGCGGCGCACCGCTACGCCCGCACGATGGGCCGGGCCCGCACGGCGGAGACGGCCGGGGTGCTGGTGGCGACCGTGCTCGCCGGTCCGGTGCTGGCCGCGGGCGGTTATCCGGCGGTCGGTGCGGCCAGCGTGCTCGCCGGGATCCTGGCCGCCCTGGTCGCCACCCGCTTCCCCGAGCACCGCACAGCCGCGCCCGTCCTGCCGAACGACGGCGAAGGCGACGGCGACGGCGATGGGCACGGCGATGGCGAGGGCGACGGCGATGGCGAGGGCGATCTCGGCTGGTGGGCGAGCCTGCGTGCCGGCCTGACCGAGGTCCGCGCCGACCCCGCGGTCAGAACGGCGGTGCTCCTGCTCGCCGTGGTGACCGCGGTGTGGGGCGCGCTGGACGAGTACACCCCGCTGCTGGCCGCCGGCACCGGCGTCACCCGCGAGACCGTCCCGATGCTGCTCCTGCTGGTCTGGCTCGGGGTGACCGCGGGCGGTCTGCTCACCCCGCTGGGCGAGCGGCTCGGCAGCCGAGGTTACGCGGTCCTCCTCGCCGGTTCCGGCGTGGCGCTCGCCGCCGGAGCGCTGTCCGCCCACCCCGCCGGGTTCGTCCTGGTAGCGGTCGCGTTCTGCGGCTTCCAGCTGGCCACTGTCCTCGCCGACGCCCGGCTCCAGGACCGGATGACCGGGAACAGCCGCGCCACCGTCACCTCCCTCGCCGGGACGGCGACCGACGTGGCCACTATCGGCGTCTACGGCGCCTACGCGTTGGTCGCCGCCGGTGCCGGCAACGGAGTCGCCTTCGCGGTGCTGTCGGCGCCGTACCTGATCGTCGCTCTGGCGGTGACGGTCCGCCGGACCGCGCGCGTGCCCGCCGGCGCGGCAGGAAAGATGGGGTGATGAGCGCACCGCAGTTGTTGTCCGCCTGGGCCGGCCATTGGACCGGGGCCGGCACCGGTGTGACCGTCGTCCTGCCGCCGGCCGGCACCGTCGGATCCGGCGAGGTCCGCGGCGGGGCGCCGGCCACCCGTGAGTTCGCGCTGCTGGAACCGACCCGGCTGGTGGACCGGGTCGACGCGGTGGTGCTCTCCGGCGGGTCCGCGTTCGGTCTGGCCGCGGCCGAGGGCGTGATGGCGCTGCTGCGGGAGCGGGGGAGCGGCTTCCCGACGCCCGCGGGTCCGGTGCCGATCGTCATCGGCATGTCGATCTTCGACGGTTCGGCGCGGACCGGACCGCCGGATGCGGCGAGCGGCCGGGCCGCCGCGCTGGCCGCGTACGCCGGCACAGAACTCACCACCGGCCGGGTCGGCGCGGGCACGGGCGCCGGGACGGGCACGTGGCGCGGCCGGCGCGACCCGGGCGGGCTGGGCCTGGCCGAACGGCAGGCGGGCGCCGCCCGGGTGGCCGCCGTGGTCGTGGTCAACGCCTGGGGCGACGTGCTGGCCCCCGACGGCGAGCCCCTCTTCGGCGGCCCGTCCGAGCCGGTGCCGCCGCAAGCCCCGTACGGGATGCAGAACACCACCGTGGCCGTCGTGCTCACCGACGCCCGGCTGTCCAAGAACGACTGCTACCTGCTCGCTCAGAGCGGCCACACCGGATTCGCCCGGTCGATCCACCCCGCGCACTCCCGCTACGACGGGGACGCGGTGGTGGCCCTGGCCACCGGCGAGTCCGAGGCCGACGCCGATCTCGACCTGCTCCGGGCGGTCACCGTGGACGCGGTCGCCGCCGCGGTCCGGGCCGCTGTCGCCCCGCCGGAGTAGGTCCGCCAGGGCAGCAGCACCACCAGCGTCAGCAGCAGGAGGGTGAAGGCGTTGCGCAGGACGAGGGCCCGGAGGCCGCCGCTGTCGTCCGGGACGAGCCAGATCGGGGAGACGACGCTGAGGGCGTAGACGGTGACCGCGGCCAGTGCCGGCCCGGGATCGCGGCGCCGGGCGGCGATGTCGGCCAGCACGAGCACCGCGACCGGCAGGAACACCAGGTGGTGGGTCCAGGACACGGGGCTGACCAGGTTGGCGGTGAGGCCGGTCAGGGTCAGCGCCGTCACGGTGTCGCCGGCCGCGTACGCCTGGCGGGCCCGGCGCAGCCCCACCACCAGGACCAGCACGCAGAGCGGGACCCACCAGCAAACCGGTGCGGCCGGCGTCCCGGCCACGCGGGCCAGCAGGCCGGTCAGCGACTGGTTGGTCAGTGCGGCCGCGGTGCCCACCCGGTCGGTCTGCCACAGCAGGTCGCCGAAGTAGCGCAACGACTCCGCCGGGGCCAGCAGGAACGCGCCGCCGGTCAGCGCCGCCATGGTCACCGTCGCCGTGCGCGCCGCCCGCCACTGCCCGGTGACCAGCAGATACACGATGAACAGGCCGGGCGTCAGCTTGATCGCGGTGGCGAGACCGACGCCGGCGCCGGTCCAGCGGGAGCCGGTACGGCCCAGCACCACCAGGTCGAGCAGCACGAGGGCGAACAGCCACAGGTTGACCTGCCCGAAGCCGAGCGTCTGCCGGACCGGTTCGGTGCACAGGGCGAGCGGCACGGCCGCCGCCAGCACGAGCCGCAACTTGCGGCCGTGCCGGGCCGCGATCGGGGCGGCGAGCACAGCGAGCACCACGGCCAGGGCCAGCACGCTGCCCACGGCGTTCAGCCAGCCCGCCGTCGCCGCCGGGACCCGGGCCACCGGCGTGAGCACGAACGCCGCGAACGGCGGGTAGGTGAAGCCCAGGTCGCCGCGGACCGGGGCGACGTAGTCGTACAGCTCCCCGCCGTTGCTCCACGACCGGATCGCGTCGTGGTAGATGACCATGTCGAAGAAGCGGTAGTGCGCGTCGAAGACCCGTACGACCAGGACCAGGAGGGCGGTCAGTGCGCCGACCGCGACGGTACGGACCCCCCGGTTCAAGGCTTGTCGCTCCAGGTGACCGCCGTGACGGCAGTGCTGTACTGGACGGCACCGGCGGGCAGGCCCGCGTTGGCCGCGCCCGGCTGCCGGACCACCGCCTGGGTGTACGTGATCCGGTCGGAGTCCGGCCCGAGATACACCTGCCACTCGACGAGCCCGTAGCGAGGTGTCGTCGCCGTGTAGGCCAGCGCTCGCGCCGGCCGGCCCAGCGGATCCGCGCCCGCCTCCAGCGTCCGCACCCCGGTCAGGCCGGCCAGCATCCGGTAGATCTTCGCCCGGTCCGCACCGCCCGCCACGGCGGTGAACGTGTCGAGCAGCTTCGTGCCGGTGCGGAACAGCCAGCCCTGCGGGTCCGGGGGAAGCTCCTGCCCGGCCTCGGCCAGCCAGGCGAGCATCGCCGGTCCGGTCCGCGCAGGGTCGTCCGGCAGGTCGCCCAGCTCACCCGCGTACGGTTCGTCGCCGGCCAGGTCCGGATACAGGGTCTGCTCGCCGTCGGTCGGTAACTCCGCCGGTCCCGGTGAGCCGTCCGCGGCGTACGCGGCCGCGTCGGCGGCGGTCAGCGGCCGCACACTCGATCCCTGCTCGCCGATCGTCAGCCAGCCCTCCCCGGGCAGCCCGGCCGCCGGTTGGACACTCCGGACGGTGTCGACGCGGATGACGTCGTAACCGGCGCCGGGGCCGAGGTGCACGATCCGCGCGACGGTGCCGGTGGCGTGCACGAACTGCCCGCGCGGGCCGTCGCGTCCGGCCTGTTCGGCCGCTGCGGCCAGGATGCTCTGCGGCGTGGCCGTGCTCGCCCCGGCCTGCAGCGGCGGCTGCGGCGGCGGGGGCGTCCGGTGCACGACGGCGAACGCGGCGACTGCCACGGCGGCCAGCGCGGCCGGCACGACGGCGTACCGCCACGTCGGGCCGGTGAGGCCCGGGCGGCGGCTGCGCGGCTGCGCCAGCACGGCCCGCTGCAGGAAGAGCGCGCGGGTCGAGGTCGCGGAGTCGCGCACGTCGGCATCCGGTACGGGATTGGCGGCGGCCAGCCGGGTCATGGCGTCCTGCTCGGTCATGCGGACTTCCCCCTCTGGCTCGCGGCATTGTGCAACTCGTACGGTCGGGGCAGCGGTGGCGCCTGATCCTGGTCGGCCGCCTCCAGCAATCGGGCGAGGCGGCGGCGGGCCCGGTGCACCCGTACCTTGAAAGCCACGGCCGTGCAGCCCAGCACGTGCGCGGCGGCGTCGTGGTCCAGGCCCTCCCAGCCGATCAGCAGCAACGCCTCGCGGTCGAGGCGCGACAACCGGCTCAGGGCTTCGCGCAGCCCGGCGTCCGCGACGACCGAGACGGCATGGTCCGGGGCCGACGGCACACCTCCGCCGGCCATCCGTTCGAACAGCCGGGCCCGGCGCCGTGCGGCCCGCTCCTCATTGGCCAGGCTGTTGCGGGCGACCCGGTATAGCCACGGCAGCGGCTCCGCCGGCAGCCGCGCGAAGTGCCGCCAGGCGGTGGCGAAGGTCTCGGCGACGACGTCATGGGCCCGGGCCTGATCGGTACGGCGGGACACGAACGCCAGCACGCGGGGATAGTGCCGGCGGAACAACGCCGTGAACTCCTCCTCGTCGCTCACGCCGGCCTTCTCCCCTCGTCGCGCGGCCTCGTCGAAACGTTCAGGTCCGGCACGGCCCGCCCGGTTACCGCATCGGCCGGCTTCTTTTCCCCGAGCCCCGGTCCGGCCGACTTCGACGATCCGCCTCGCCGGTCTGCCGCAGGCCGGATGATGGTGCCATGACCACGCTCGCGTCCCGGCTGCCGCGCGGTGCCCGGCTGTCCCCGGAGTCCTGGGCCGCGCGCCATCGGATCATCACCACCCTGCTGTGGCTGCACCTGCCGGCGCTGGTCCTGCTGGGACTGCTCGGGCCGATGCCCGGGTGGGAGGCGCTGGCCCTCCCGGCGGGCATCGGCGCGCTCGCCGTCACCGCCGCCGTGCTGCGCGACCCCCGGGCCAGGTCGTCGGTCACCAGCATCGGCCTGATCGCCTGTACGTTCGCGGCCATCGAGCTGTCCGGCGGCGAGATGGCCATGCACATCCACCTGTACGCCATCCTGGTCTTCGTCGCGCTCTACCAGCAGTGGACGCCGTTGCTCTGGGCCGTGGTCATCGTGGTGCTGCACCACGGCACCCTGGGCCTGCTGAACCCGGAGCGGGTGTTCGGCATGCACCACATGTCAGTGCTCGACGGCCTGGGTCAGGTCGCCCTGCACGCGGGGCTGGCCGCCCTCGAGGTGATCGGCATCATCGTGCTCTGGCACTTCGCCGAACAGGCTGAACGCGAGAACGAGGCACTGGCCGAGGCCGCCGAGGCCCAGCGCTCCGCCACCGCGTACGCCGAGCAGCAGGCCGCGGCCCGTGCGGCCGAGACGGATCGGGTCCGGTCCGCCGAGACGGCGGTACGCGCCGAGCGGCTGGCGTCCGACGCTCTGGCCATCGGTCACCAGGCCCGGGCCGCCCTCGCCGCCGTCAGCGCGGTCGACGCCGCCCTCGCGACGCTCGCCGGTGCGGTCCACGACATCGCCGGGCAGTCGCGGGACGCGGCCGGGAGTGCCGCCGCGGGCAAGGACACCGCCTCGGCCGCGGCGGACAAGGTGCGCGCCCTGGAGTCGTCGGTCGGCGAGATCGCCACGGTCAACGCGCTGATCGCGCAGCTGGCCGGGCAGACCAACCTGCTCTCCCTGAACGCCACCATCGAGGCGGCCCGCGCCGGGGAGGCCGGCCGGGGCTTCGGCGTGGTGGCCAACGAGGTCAAGCAGCTCGCCCAGCAGACGGCCGAGTCGGTGGAACGGGTCAACGGCGTGATCCAGGCGATCGTCGCGCAGACCGGCGACGTGGCCAGCACCTTCGGCTCGACCACGTCGGCGGTGGCGGGCCTCTACGAGGTCCAGACGGACATCGCGGCGGCGATGCAGGAGCAGGCCGCCGTGCTGGCCGAGGTCACCCGCCAGCTGGCCACGGCGACGTTTGCCTCGGAGCAGGTCCTCACCGGCCTGGAGGAGCTCACCGTCCCGGCCTGAGCCGTCCCGACCGTCGGCCGCCGGCCGTCAGATGGTGCGCAGGTCCAGGGCGTGCCAGACGACAGCGTCCAGGTTGCCGGTCGACCACCACAGCATGCCGTCCCGGTACGACACCGAGCCGGCGTCCGGGCTGATCTCCACCGTCCGGCGGGTGGCGATCTCCACCGCGATCAGCTCGTTGTTGCCGGTCAGCTCCGAGTTCGGGCCGATCCGGGAGAGCACCTCGAAGCGGTCCAGCGGCGCCACGTCGACGATCACGGTCGCGGCGGTGTCCCCGGCGATGCGGTGCCGGTCGCTGCCGTCGGGGCGCATCAGCTCGATGCGGCTGAGCCCGTCCCCGGTCAGTGACGCCACCCGGCACCAGGCCGGGCTGCAGGCCGTGATGGCCCGGTCCCGGGCGTGGCCGACCGTACTGTCCCGGCCCGTGCCCAGGTTGCGCAGCAGGGTGCTGCCCGCGCTGTCGTTGACCCCGTTGACCAGCCACGGCCAGGCCGACAGCTTCCACGTGCCGGGCTCGCGGCGGACGTCCACCGGCCCGCCGGTCAGCGCGACGGAGCGGAGCTGGGTGACCTCGCCGGTGTCCGCGGCGACCCAGTGCACCCGGCCGTCGGCGATCACCAGGTCGTACTGCGACTGGTAGAACTCGGCGCGGCCCAGGTCGGCGGTCAGCTCCCGGGGTGGCCGCGCGTCGCGCGAGCCGGCCGTGAAGAGCCGGAGCTTGCCGCCGTCGGTGCTCTCCACCCAGGCCAGCACGTCACCGGCGACGGTCAGGGCCTGGAAGGACGGGTGTTCCGCGCGGGGCAGCCGCCGGAGCTCGCGGACCGTGCCGTCCGCGCCGACGCGGACCAGGCGCAGGTAGCGGTCGTCGGTGCTCGCCGCGGTGCCCAGGGACGTGCGGGCGTCGAGGAAGAGGCCCGGGCGATACTCGGCGCCGTCCGGCAGGGCCGCCTGCACGGTGCCGCGTTGCGCCTGCGGCCAGGCCACCGCCGCGGTGACCGGCGCTGCGGGCTGCGCGTTGCCGCCGGCCGGCAGCGCCAGCAGGGCTGCGCCGGCCACGAGCGCGACCGCCAGGCCGAGCCGCGTGCGCGTGGTGCTCATGTCGCGTCGACCTCCACCGGCGTCCGTGGCTGCCGATGATAGCCACGGTTCCGGGCTCACGGATTCCGGTGGCCCGCTGCAGGATGCAGACGGCATCCGCGCCTCGCCGGGTAAAGAGCCAAAAGCCGCCCGGGCTGATACCCGAGACATTTCCGCATTTCGATCTCTTGTCCGCCCGCTGGGCCGGGTCGCAGGCTGTACCCGGCCGGCGGCTTCCGGCGGCCTCGTCGACGGGGGAAACGATGTTCTCGAGGACTCGGGCCGCGGCCGTGCTGGCCGCGCTCACTCTGACCGGGCCGGCCGTGCTCACGCCCACACCGGCCCTGGCCGCGTCCACACCCAACGCGGTGATCACGTGGAACGTCCACGCGCAGACCGCCATCTACGAAGTCGCCCGGCAGTCACCTAACGTGACCGGGCGCAGCTTCGCGATGGTGCAGGGAGCGGTGTACGACGCCGTGAACGCGGTCGCCGGAACGCCGTACCAGCCGTACCTGATCGCTCCGCGCAGCCGGCGCGGCGACTCGGCCGACGCCGCCGTCGCCGGCGCGGCCTACCGGGTGCTGCTCTCGCTCTTCCCCGCCCAGGCGGCCGCTCTGACGGCCCAGTACGACCAGGCGCTCGCCGCGATCCCCGACGGTCGCGCGAAGCGCGGCGGGCTCGCCGTGGGCGAGCAGGCCGCGGCCGCGATGATCGAGGCCCGCCGCGACGACGGCGCGTTCGGCACCGGCACCTGGAACGTCAGCACCGCGCCCGGGCAGTGGCGGCCCACCCCGCCCGCGTTCGCCCAGGACGGCGCCTGGCTCGCGGACCTGCGGCCGTTCGTCGTCGACGATGCCACCGCCTACCGCACCGCCGGCCCGCCCGCCCTGACCAGCGCCGCCTGGGCCCGCGAGCTCAACGAGGTGAAGGCCCTGGGCTCGGCCGCCAGCACCGAGCGCACCGCGGACCAGACGCAGGCCGCGCTGTGGTGGCACGACCGGCGTCTCGGGGAGTGGCAGATCAAGCGGGACCTCGCGCAGAGCCGGCGGCTCGGCCCGCTGCAGACGGCCCGGATGTTCGCGATGGCCGACATCGCGAACGCCGACGCCCTGACCGCCTGCTTCGCCGAGAAGAAGCGCTGGAACTTCTGGCGTCCGGTGACCGCGGTCCAGCTGGCCGACACCGACGGCAACCCGGCCACCACCGCCGACCCGGCCTGGACCCCGCTGGTGGTGACGCCTCCGTTCCCGGACCACACGTCCGGCCACACCTGCTCGACCTCGGCGGTCATGCTGGCGCTGCGCACCTTCTTCGGCCGTGACGACCTGGCGTTCAGCGCCTACAGCGCCGACTCGGGCACCACCCGCTCGTTCACCAGCTTCTCGCAGGCGCTGGCCGAGGTGGTGGAGGCCCGGATCTGGGCGGGCGTGCACTTCCGCAGCGCGGACGTGCAGGGAGCCCAGCTCGGCACCCGGGTGGCCCGGGACGTCCTGGCCCGGGAATTCCGCCCCCGCCGCTAGTCGTGCGCCGGTTTGCGGAGCACCGCGTCCAGGCCGAGCAGCATTCCCAGCTCGTCGGAGACCGCCCGCACCTCGGTGATCAGTCCGGCGTGGACCGTGAAGATGTCGATGACGTGCATCTCCACGGTCCGCCCGGACGGTGGCACGGGACCGAGCCGGGTGGCGAGCACCCCGGTCTGCCGGCCCCGCACCACGAAGGCCACCGCGAGCTTGTCCGCCGACGGAGCCACGACTTCGAGAATCTCCCGGCTCTGCCCGGTGATCGCCGCATGCAGCGCGCGCGACATCGCGGCGAGTGCGGCCGGGGTGGACTCGGTGCCGTTCAGCCGGAACGGGTCCTGGTAGAGCGCGGCGAAGTCCGCCTCCGCCGTGGGCCCGGGAGGGGCGTCCCACAAGCGCATGAGGCGGTCCAGATCGAGGGTCATGCGAACAGTCTGCCCTCCACCGTGGCTGTCACCGGCCCCCGGCGCAGGGTGCCGTCGTTGAGCGGGGTGCAGCGGATTCCGCCCTTGTGGCGCAACGCCCGCCACGTCCCGGGGCCGATCGTGGTGTCCAGCCATGCGCACGGGTTGGCCCGGCGGCGTACCTGCAGCGCCACCGGGCCGTCGCCGGAGTCCAGGACCAGCACCGCGCCGACCAGGTCGTCGACCGCGATGCCGCGGACCAGGATGTTGCGCCGGACCTGGACCAGGTCGGCGCCCGCGGGCAGCGACTCGGCCGCGATGACGGTGACGCTCGCGTCGCGGTGCGCCTGCTTGCCGAAGTAGCGGTCGCCGACGATGCCGAGGCCGGCCCGGATGCGGACCTCGTCGACCACTTCACCGTCGGGGGCCGGCGACGGGCCGTCCGACGGGCGGCCCTCGAAGCGATGGACGGGCGAGGCGAGCAGCTGGACGATCTCCGGCGGGGTCGGCACGACCGAAGCTTAGGGCGTCGCACCACCACCGGGTGTGGGCGATCTCCTCACCCGCGGGCGCGGGCGGTCGATGGGTCAGGCATGCTCCGTCGCCTGGTCTCCGCTCTCGCCGCCGCCGTCACGGCCGGCGCCCTCGCCGTCGCGCCGGCGACGCCGGCCGCGGCCGCGACCACGCCGTGCCTGCCGAGCGCCCCGAGCCCGACGTGCCTGGTCTGGTCCGGCAAAGTCGTCCTGGTCAACGACGGCGACACCCTGTCGGTGGACGTGGCCGGGGACGGCACGACCACACCCCGCTCGATCCGCCTCATCAACGCGCAGGCGATGGAACAGACCGTCTACTCCTCCGTGGTGCAGCGCCGCCGCGGTGAGTGTCACAGCCTCGCCGCCACCGCCCGCCTGGAGCAGCTCGTGAAGGCCGGCGGGGGAGTGGTCCGCCTGACCGCCCAGCAGGCCTCCAGCAGCAGCCGGTCCCGTCCGCTGCGCAGCGTCGCGGTGCGGATCAACGGCACCTGGCACGACGTCGGCCTGGACCTGCTGCGCCACGGACTGGCGCTGTGGCAGCCGTTCGGCGCGGAGTGGGCCTGGAACTCCCGCTACCGGCTGGCGCAGGCCCAGGCGGCCCGCGACGGCGTCAACCTCTTCGACACCGACGCGTGCGGGAGCGGGCCGGCCCAGAGCAGCCCGCTCGGCGTGGTGGTCAACTACGACGCCGACGGCGCCGACGACCGCAATCTCAACGGCGAATGGGTCCGGATCGACAACGGGTCGGCCGCGCCGGTCCCGGTCGCCGGATGGTGGGTGCGCGACTCGGCCCTGCGCCGCTACACCTTCCCGGCGGGCACGGTCCTGCCCGCGCGGGGCGCGGTCTACGTGCACGTCGGATCCGGTACGCCCACAGCGACGCACAAGTACTGGGGTCAGACCGCCCCCGTCTTCGACAACCCGACCTTCGACCAGCAGGCCCACGGCGACGGCGCCTACCTCTTCGACCCGCGCGGCGACCTGCGGGCGTGGATGCAGTACCCCTGCGTGCTGTCCTGTCCCGTGACACCGGCCCGTCGCTGACCGCCCGCCCGGCCGGTCCGGTGGTCAGCGCCGCTCGAACAGGACCAGGTTGGCCTTGGTGGCGCGCCAGACGCCCGCCACCTTGTATCGGCCGGTGAGCACGGGACCGAGAGCGCCGGCGCCCGACAGCGGAGCCTCGGCGGTCAGTTGCCGGCCGGCCGGTTGCCAGCGGAACAGCCACACCCGCCGCGCCGAGCCGAGGCACGCCACCTGGTCGGCGCACTGCACCGCGTCGAGCTCGCCCACCTCGGCTGCCGGGGTGCGCAGCAGCACGTCGCGGGGCTTCTCCCGGCCGCGCAGCTGATAGTCGATGCCCGCGCGCAGTGACCAGGTGCCCGAGGTGCCGTAGACGATCACGTCGCCGGGCTGCTGGTGCTGCTGCAGCTGGCGCGCCACCGTGCGGAAGTCCGGGCCCATGTGGCTGGTCTGGGCGCGCAGCCGCTGCTGGGCCGGCGCACCGACCGCGGCCAGCAGCACGAGAGCCGCGACGGCCCGCAGCGGCACGACCCGCAACGAGACGGCCGCGCACAGGCAGACCGCCGGCACCACGACGAGCACGTAGCGCGGGACCCACAGCGACGAGGTGACGAACGAGACGGCCATCAGCACCGCCGGTGGCGCCACCGCCAGCACGGCGAACTCGCGCAGCAGGCGGGCGTCGCGGTGCCGGGCCACCAGAGCCAGGCCGATCAGCAGCAGGCCGACAGCCGCGGCCCCGAAGATGTCGCCCGGCGCGTCGAGCACCTGACGCACGGTCATCGGCGGGAGCCAGTCGAGCTGCGAGCCGCGCTGGGTCAGGCCGAGATAGACGAACGGCAGCACGGGCAGCACGGCGACGGCGGTCACCACGAACCAGCGCACCGGCCGGACCGCGGCCGGGTCCCGGCGGGCCCGGGTCACCACCGCGTACGCGTGCCCGATCAGCACGAGCAGCGCCAGGATGTGCGAGAGGCCGAGCAGCGTGACGGTGACGCCGTACGCGATCCAGTGCGCCCAGGACGGCTGCCGCAGCGCCCGGTGCAGCAGCAGGGTCGCGAGGGTGGCGAAGAGGAAGGCGAGGCCGTACGCCCGGGCGTCCTGGGCGTAGCGGGAGAGCTGGGGCACGGTGACCAGCAGCAGGCCGGCGAGCAGGCCGGTGGCCGGGCCGAACAGCCGGCGGCCCAGCTCGGCCGAGATGCCCACACCGAGCGCCACCGCGATCAGCGACGGCGCGCGCAGCCAGAACTCCGAGTCGCCGAAGACACCCGTCCAGAAGTGCATGAACAGGTAGTACGGGGAGATCACGCCGTCGAAGTGCCGCGCCAGGTCGACGATCTGCCCGGGCGTGCGCCGGCTGGCCAGCCAGGTCGCGTTCTCGTCCCAGCCGACGGCGGGCCGGCGCAGCCCGATGCGGCCGACGACCAGCATGAGCAGCGCGGGGAGCACGGCCGGCCCCCAGACGAGCAGCGGTCGCGGGATCCGGATCCGCGCGCCGGGCACCCGCGGGCCGTCGTCGCCGTCCTCCCGGGGTGGTGCCCCGGGGGCGGCGTCCGTGGTCGCCGGGGCCACCAGGGTCACGTCACTCCTCGTGCGCGGAGAGGGAATCGAGCCGGATCGAACTGCCACTGTAGAGGGCGGGACGACCGGCTGCGAAGTGTGCACCTGGTCACGTTCCGGGCGGTCGGCCATCGGACTCAGACGACCGAGAACTTCTCCGGCAGGCCGGCCCGGCCGGTGAGGGCCCGCAGCACCAGCTCGCCGTCGCCCACCGCGGCGGCGACCCGGGCGGCCAGCGTGACGGCCTCGGCCACGGCGTCCGGCGGCGCGTCGAAGGTCACCCCGGTGGCGGCGGCGATGTCGGTGCCGTGCACGACCAGCTCGAAGGTGCGCGTGGGCAGCCAGTCCCGGACCCGCATGCCGCCGGCGGCCGTGGTCACCACGTCGTCGTCGTGGGCGGCGGCCAGCGCCGCGGTGGCCTGCCCGGCGAGCTCGCCGACCCGGACGGCCGCGTCGTCGCCGAGCCACGCGCCGGTCTCCCGGGCGTCGGCCGACGAGGCCGCCGTCGCCGCGGCGTGCAGCTCCGGCGGCGCGGAACGTGCGAAGGCCCAGTAGTCCTCCGGTGCGTGCAGCGTCGCCACACCGCCGGTGGTCGTGAGCACCGGCGGCACCTGGCGCAGGGCGGAGCTGACTGTGTGGCCGATCAGCTCGCGCAGGCTCCAGTCGCCGGCGCCCGGGCCGTCCCAGCGGTCGGCCGGCAGCCGGGACACGAGGTCGGCGAAGGAGACGGCGGCGGCCCGGTAGGTGCGGCGGTAGTCCATGGCCCTCACTCAGTCGTGGCGGGCAGGCCGAAGACGTGACTGAGGCCGGTCACCTGGATGGCCTTGCGGACCGGCTGCGACGGGTTGGTCAGGGTCAGCGACACCCCGGTGCTGGCCGCGGTGTTGCGCGCGCTCACCAGCGCACCCAGCGCGTACGAGTCGATGAAGGTGACCTCGCTGACGTCGACGTTCAGATACCGGCACTCGCCGCTGGCGGCGGCGGCCGCCAGGCTGTCGCGGACCGCGTCCGCGCGGTCCAGGTCCATCTCCCCGGCGAGGGCGGCGACCACCAGACCATCGGCGTCCACCTGCTGATACGTGACCACGGCGTCGTTCGGCATTCACCACACGATAGTCGCCGCCCCAAGATTGTCGATCCGAGGACCGCCCGTTCGTGTAACCGGTGCAGGCCCGCGCCGGGCGGGCCCGGGGAAAGGAGAACGCCATGGGCGAGATCGTGGTCGTGGAGCAGCTGAGCCTGGACGGCGTGATGCAGGCGCCGGGCAGTCCCGACGAGGACACCAGGGGCGATTTCGGGTACGGCGGCTGGGCCCGTCCCTACGCCGATCACGTCGCGGCCGCCACCATGGGCAAGGGGATGGGCGACGACGGCGCGATGCTGTTCGGGCGGCGGACCTACGTCGACTTCCACGGGTTCTGGGCCCGGCAGACCGACGGCAACCCGTACACCGAGGTGCTCAACCGCAAGACCAAGTACGTGGTCTCGCGCACCTTGACCGGGCCGCTGCCCTGGCAGAACTCGGTCCTGGTGACCGGCGAGGTCACCGGGGCCGTGGCCAAGCTCAAGGCCGAGGTCGACGGGGCCCTGGTGGTGCTGGGCAGCGGCATGCTCGTCCGGGCCCTGGCCGCCGCCGGCCTCGTCGACGAGTACGTCCTGTCGATCCACCCGCTCGCCCTGGGCGCCGGGACGAAGCTGTTCGGCGAGGGGCCCGCGGCGCACCGGGCGATGACCCTGGTCGACACCGTGACCACGACCACCGGAGTGATCATCGCCCGCTACCGCCCGGCGGTCACCGGGTAGGCCGGCCGTAGGTCTCCAGCAGCCGCAGCCAGATCTCGCTGACCGTGGGGTACGCCGGCACCGCGTGCCACAGCCGGGACAACGGCACCTCACCGACGACCGCGATCGTCGCCGACTGCAGCAGCTCGGCGACGTCCGGTCCGGCGAAGGTCACGCCGAGCACCACCTCGCGCTGCTCGTCGACGACCATCCGCGCGGTGCCGGCGTACCCGTCCGCGTGCAGGCTCGCCCCGGCGACCCGGCCGATCTCGTAGTCGACCACGCGGATCTGGTGCCCGGCCTCGCGCGCGGCCGCCGCGGTGAGCCCGACCGAGGCCACCTGCGGGTCGCTGAAGACGACCTGGGGGACCGCGCGGTGGTCGGCGGTCGCGACGTGGGTGCCCCACGGCCCGTCCGAGACGGGCGCGCCCGCCGCCCGGGCCGCGATGACGTCGCCGGCCGCCCGGGCCTGGTACTTGCCCTGGTGGGTGAGCAGCGCGCGGTGCGTCACGTCACCGGCGGCGTAGAGCCAGTCGGACCCGGGCACCCGCATGGTGTCGTCGGTGGTGATCCAGTCACCCGGCGTGAGCCCCACGGTCTCCAGACCGATCCCACCGGTACGCGGGGTGCGCCCGGTCGCCACCAGCACCTCCTCGGCCGTGACCGTGGCGCCGTCGCCGGTGCGGATCTCGACGCCGTCGGCGGTCCGGGTGACCTGCGTGGTGGCGGTGTGCAGCAGGACCGTGGCGCCCTGCTCGCGCAACGCCGCGGCGACGAGCTCACCGGCGAACGGCTCCATGCCACCCAGCAGGCCGCCGCGGGCGATCACGGTCACCTTCGTGCCGAAGCCCGCGTACGCCGTGGCCATCTCCGTGGCGACCACCCCGCCGCCGATGATCGCCAGGCTGCCCGGCACCTTGCGGGCGCTGGTCGCCTCCCGGCTGGTCCAGGGCCGCGCCGCGCGCAGCCCGTCGATGTCCGGCACGGCCGCGTCGGTGCCGGTGGCGACCGCGACGGCGTGGCGGGCGGTGAGCACGGTGGTGGCGCCGCCGGCCGCGGTGACCGTGACCTCGCGGACGCCGGTCAGGGCGCCGTGGCCGCGGATCACCGAGATGCCCGCGCCCTCGGCCCACTCCACCTGACCCGCGTCGGACCAGTCGTTGGAGAAGGAGTCCCGCCGGGCGAGCACCGCCGGCACGTCCAGGGCGCCGGTCACGGCCTGGGACGCCCCACCGACCTGCCGGGCGGCCCGCACGGCCTCGGCCGGGCGCAGCAGGGCTTTCGACGGCATGCAGGCCCAGTACGAGCACTCGCCGCCGACGAGCTCGTGTTCGACCAGGACGGCGGTCAGCCCGCCCTGTACGGCCCGGTCCGCGATGTTCTCCCCGACCGGACCCGCGCCCAGCACGATGACGTCGTAGGTGGTCTCGGTGCTCTGTGTCATGCGCTCTGCGTACCACTCTCCCGGGGGCGGTGGGGGGCCGGGGGCTGATCCGTACCCCGCGGGCTCGATGATCGTGCAGAAGGTTGCGCATCTTCCATGGACACTGCACGGTTGTATGCACGTGCAGCGGGGCACAAAGGTGACAGGGAGGAGACAATGACTTCGACGGATCAGGACTACCGCAGCGGACCCACGGCGCTGCGCATCCAGCTCGGCGTGCAGCTGCGGCGTCTGCGCCAGGCCCGCGGCATCTCACGCGAGGCGGCAGGCTGGGAGATCCGCGGCTCGGAGTCCAAGATCAGCCGGATGGAGCTCGGCCGCGTTCCTTTCAAGGAGCGCGACGTGGCCGATCTGCTCACCCTCTACGGCGTCGGGGAGCGGGAGAGCAAGGCCCTGCTGGAGCTGGCCCGGCGGGCGAACGCCCCGGCCTGGTGGCGGCAGTTCGGCGAGGTCGTGCCGCAGTGGTACCTGTCCTATCTGGGCCTGGAGGAAGCGGCTTCGCTGATCCGGGCATACGAGGCGCACTACGTGCCGGGTCTGTTGCAGACCGCCGACTACGCCCGGGCCGTGCTGCGCCGCGAGCACGTGACCGCGCCGGCCGCGGAGATCGAGCGGCGCATCGAGCTGCGGCGCAGCCGGCAGCGGGTGCTCACCCGGCCGGACCCGCCGCAGTTCTGGGCCGTGCTCGACGAGGCGGTGCTGCGGCGTGAGATCGGCGGTCCGGACGTGATGCGGGCCCAGGTGCAGGCCCTGCTCGAGGCCGCCCAGCGGCCGAACGTCCGGTTGCAGATCGTGCCGTTCCATCAGGGAGCCGCCGGGCCGGCCGATTTCCCGTTCGCCATCATGCGGTTCTCGGAGCCCGAGCTGCCCGACGTGGTCTACGTCGAGCAGCTGACCGGGGCGATCTATCTGGACAAGCCCGGTGACGTGGAGCATTACCTGATCGCGATGGAGCGGGCCTGCCTGGAGGCGGAGCCTCCGGAACGCACCGTGGCCCTCCTCGACGACGCGCTGCATCAGATCGCGCGCTGAGAGTCACGCCGACACGCCGGACATCGTCCGAACGGCGGAGCAGCCCGGCGGATCTTCCACTTTTCGTCCCGTGTGCATATGCACGTGCATCCGGCCTTGCGTCGGTCCGCGCATATGGCGATGCTTGGGCACGTGCACGGTTACCGGACGAGGAGTGAAATCATGGACGCCAATCGCGGCCCGAACCGGCCGGTGAGTCACTTCGCGGAGACGGACTACTGCTTCGGCACCGGCTCCCTGGACCTGCGGGTCGAACGCGTCGACTGGAACAGACCCATCCAGCGCGACGGCGAGAACTGGTACGAGGTGGAGGGCGTCGAGTTCACCCCGGACGGCCGGGAGATCGGCCGCCGGCAGGCCCTGATCCGGGGCCGCCGGCTGTCCGCGTTGCCGCGCAACTCCCGATCCTGAGCCGCCCGGTCCTGAGCCCGCGTCAGCTGCCCGCGTTGATCGACGACGTGGCCAGCGCGCCGTTCGCCAGGCCCCAGCGCTGCAGCAGCTCGGTGTAGCGGCCGGAGCGGATGAGCGAGTCCAGCGCGGCGCGCAGCGCGTCCCGCAGGCGCGTGTTGTCCTTGGCCACGGCCAGTCCCATCAGGCCCGGCTCGTACTGCACGGTCGAGGCGAGCTGGTAGTACGAGCGGGTCCGGCCGTCGGTGGCGAGGTGGGCGGCCGGCGGATAGTCGTTCAGGATGGCGACCGCCCGCCCGGTGCGGACCTGCAGCAGGGCGTCCGCATTGGTCTTGAAGTTCTTGATGATGATCTTGTCTGCTCCGCAGCTGGGCTGGGAGCGGCGCAGCAGGTCGGCCTGCACGGTGGACTTCTCCACCGCCACGACCTGGCCGCACAGGTCTTTGAGGTCCGAGATGCCGCGCGGGTTGCCCCGTTGCACGACGATCGCGGTGCCGGCGGAGAAGTAGTCGACGAAGTCCACCAGCTTCTCGCGTTCCGCGGTGTCGGTCATCGAGGAGAGCACGCCGTCGTAGGTGCCCTTGACGGTCTCGTCGATGGCCGAGCTGAAGTCGGCCGCCACCATCTCCACCCGGATCCCGGTGATCGAGCCGAGCGCCGCGGCCAGATCCGCGTCGAAGCCGATGATGGTGCGGCCGTCGGGCGCGTAGGACTCCATCGGCGCGTAGCTGGGGTCCGTGGCGAGCTGGATGCTGCCCCGGTCGCGGACCGCGTCCGGCAGCATGGCCCGGATCTGCTGGTCCACCGCTACCTCACCGGTCGCCGCTTCATCGGTGCCGGCCGGGGCCGGCCCGCAGCCGCCGGCGGCCAGGGCCAGGGTGATACCGGTGGCGGCCAGTCGGACGCGACGGCTCAGGGACTGCTTCATCGGATACCTCCGGTATTGAGGAACTCGGGTTCGACGGGTGCGGCGGCCGGGGCGGCGTCGAGCTCGGCGCGGGCGTGCCGGCCGCTGCCACGCGGGTTGAGGTAGAGGTCGAGCAGGTGCGGCCAGGCTGTGGGCCGGGCGAAGTGGAAGCCCTGCGCGTCGTCGCAACCGGCGTCCGCGAGCCAGCCGCTCACCGCCGGGGTCTCCACGCCCTCGGCCGTGACCCGCAGACCGAGCCCGTGCGCCAGGGCGATCACCGAGCGGACGATCGCCTGGTTGGGCGCGTCGGTGTCCAGGTCGGTGACGAAGCTGCGGTCGATCTTGACCTCGGCGACCGGGACGGACCGCAGCTGCGACAGGCTCGTGTAACCGATGCCGAAGTCGTCGACCGAGACCCCGATGCCCAGGGCGGTCAGCTCGACGACCGCGTCGGCGGCCGTCGCGGCGTCCCCGGCCAGCGCGGTCTCGGTGATCTCCAGCAGCAGCCGCCCGGGCGGCGTGCCGTGTTCGGCCAGCAACCCGGCCACCACCCGCGGGAAGCCGGGGGCCTCGAGGTTGCGGGCGGAGACGTTGACGGCCACCGGCCACTGCTGGCCGAGCGCCGTCCAGCCGGCCTGGTCCTGCAGGGCCCGGCGCAGCACCCAGGCGGTCAGCGGCTCGATGAGCCCGGACTGCTCGGCCGCGGGCAGGAACTCGGCCGGTGAGAGCAGCCCGCGCCGCGGGTGCTGCCAGCGCACCAGGGCCTCCAGGCCGCTGATCCCGTCGTCGGCCAGGCGCACCTTCGGCTGGTAGTGCAGGACGAGCTCGTCGCGTTCCAGCGCGTGGCGCAGCTCGGTCTGCACCATCAGCCAGTGCGCGGGCTGGGCGACCTGGCTGCGGTCGTACAGGACGATGTCGGCGGTGCCGCGCTTGCCCTGGTACATCGCGGCGTCGGCGTGCTGCAGCAGCTCCTCGACGTCGGTGCCGTGCTCCGGGTACAACGCCACGCCGAAGCTGGCCTCGATGCGCAGCGCGACCCCGTCGAGCAGGGTCTCCCGCACGAGCTCGCCCCGGGCCGTCTCGAGCAGGTCGAGCACCGCGTCGCGGGGGAGCGCCGGCAGGATCAGACCGAACTCGTCGCCGCCCAGCCGGGCGACGATGCCGGCGCCGCCGAGCGCGCCGGACAGCCGGGACGCGACCACTCTGAGCAACTCGTCCCCGGCGTGGTGACCCAGCGTGTCGTTGACCTCCTTGAAGCGGTTGAGGTCGACCAGCACGATCGCGCCGCGGGGGCCGTCCGCGGCGACGGTCTCCCGGGCGCGCGAGCGGAAGGCGGCGCGGTTGGGCAGGCCGGTCAGCGCGTCGTGCAGCGCTTCGTGCTCCTGCCGGGAGGCGTAGCGGCGCAGCGACCGCGAGGTGGACCACGCGATCAGGGCGAGCACCAGGTACAACGCGGCCAGGGCGGCACCGAGCCGCCAGTAGGTGACGTACATCTGCCGGTGCAGGTGCGCGGCGATCGCGTCGTACGGCAGATAGAGCTCCAGCACGCCCACCGCCTGCCCGGAGGCGCCGGCGATGACCGGCTGCAGCACCCGGATGACCATGCCGGAGCTGCGCCGGGAGTCGGCCACCACGGCGACGTCGGTACGGCCGGCGGCCGCCTCGCGGAAGGCCGGGGCGGACACCGGGATGCCGCCGGCGGTGGAGCCGTCGTCGGAGAAGGCGACCTGCCCGGCGAAGCTGCGCAGCCGCAGGCTGAGCACCGAGCCGTGGAAGATCGCGAGGTCGGTGGCCTCCTGCAGCCGCTGCCGCTGGATCGCGGTGAGCCCGGCCGCGAGGTCGGCGCCGTCCAGGGCGGGCGCGACGGCCATCTCCTCGATGACCGAGGCCTGGGCGCGGCCCTGGTCGGCGCTCTGCCGGGCGGCGTCGTCGCGGTAGCCCTGCACGAGCAGGACGCCGAGCAGCCCGACGAGCACCAGGCTGGCGACGGCATAGGCGAGGAACACGCGCGAGCCCGCGCTGGTGCCCCGGCTGTTCCGGCTCCGCCTCATGGTTGCTCTATCGACCCCGGCGGGGCCGACTGAAGCGGTTGGCCGGGTGGGCCGCTCTGTCGTGACCGGGCGGAAACATTGACGCGCTGCAGGATGCATTCTAGCTTGTGTGGCAGGTCACATTGACCGCACAGATTTCCCGTCCGCGCTGCCCCCAGCGCGCGTTCCGCACCGCCGGTCGCGCCGCGATGACGCACGCACTGCGGGGCGTGCGCCCGCCGCCGGCACCGGCACCTCGTACGCAGCCGTACCCGGGAGGCATGATGTCCGCTTCCGAAGCCCAGCCCACCCCACGGTCCGTCGACGCCGTCGTCGTCGGGGCCGGTTTCTCCGGCATGTACCTGTTGCACCAGCTCCGCGAGCAGGGCCTGTCCGTCGTCGTCTTCGAAGCCGGCACCGACGTCGGCGGCACCTGGTACTGGAACCGCTATCCCGGTGCCCGGGTCGACGTGGAGAGCCTCGCCTACTCGTACTCCTTCTCCCCGGACCTGGAGCAGGAATACCAGTGGGAGGAGCGCTACCCGACCCAGCCCGAGATCCTCAAGTACGCCCGCCACGTCGCCGACCGCTTCGACCTGCGCCGCGACATCGTCTTCCGGACCCGGGTGACCGCCGCGACCTGGGAGGAGGACGCCGGCACCTGGCTCGTGCGCACCGAGCACGGCGACGCCGTCAGCGCCCGGTTCTTCGTGATGGCCACCGGCTGCCTGTCCGCGGCCAAGATGCCGGAGATCCCGGGCCTGGAGTCGTTCAAGGGCGCGACCTACCACACCGCGCACTGGCCGCACGAGGGCGTGGACTTCACCGGCAGACGGGTCGCGCTCATCGGCACCGGCTCCTCGGGGGTGCAGTCGATCCCGGTCATCGCCGAGCAGGCCGCGGACCTGACCGTCTTCCAGCGCACCCCGGCGTACTCCCTGCCGGCGCGCAACCGGCCGCTGCGCCCGGACGAGATCGCCGAGCGCAAGGCCGGCTACCGGGCGTACCGGCAGGCCCAGCGCGAGTCCGCCGCCGGTATCCCGGTGACCGTGCCGACGAAGTCCGCGCTGGAGGTCTCCGACGCGGAACGCGACGCGATCTACGAGGCGGCCTGGGAGAGCGGCAGCCTGGTCAACCTGCTCTCCACCTTCACCGACCTGGCGACCGACCAGGCAGCCAACGACACGGCGAAACAGTGGATCCACCGCAAGATTCACGAGATCGTCGAGGACCCGGCGGTCGCCGACGACCTGTGCCCGGACTATCCGGTCGGCACCAAGCGGCCGTGCCTGGACACCGGCTACTACGAGACGTACAACCGGCCCGGCGTGCACCTGGTCAACCTGCGGCGGACCCCGCTGGTGGAGATCACCGAGAAGGGTGTGCGGACCGCCGAGCGCGAGTACGAGGCCGACATCATCGTCTACGCCACCGGCTTCGACGCGATGACGGGCGCGCTGACCAACGTCGACATCCGCGGCCGGGACGGTGTCTCACTCAAGGAGACCTGGCAGGCCGGGCCGCGGACGTACCTGGGCATCGGGTCGGCCGGCTTCCCGAACATGTTCATGATCACCGGGCCGGGCAGCCCGTCGGTGCTGTCCAACATGGTGGTGTCGATCGAGCAGCACGTCGACTGGGTGGCCGGGGTCATCCGGCACCTGGACTCCGAGGGCCTGCGCACCATCGAGGCCATCGCTCAGGCCCAGGACGACTGGGTGGCGCACGTCAACGAGATCGCCGGCTACACGCTCTACCCCAAGGCGAACTCGTGGTACATGGGCGCCAACGTGCCCGGCAAGCCGCGGGTGTTCATGCCGTACGCCGGTGGGGTGGGCGCGTACCGCAAGCGTTGCGACGAGGTCGCCGCCAAGGGTTACGAGGGCTTCGCCCTCACCGTCTGACGATCCGCGAAGGAGAGCACCCGTGTCCCGACGTCATCTGATCGACCCCGAGGTCGCCGTACCGCTGGAGGGTCTGCTCGAGGCCCTGCCCGGTGGTTTCAACGCCATCCCGGACATCGTCCAGCGCCGCGCCACCGTCGAGGCGCTGCTCAGCGCCATCGAGGTGCCGGAGAACCCGAACGTGGTCAAGGAGGACCGCACGGTGCCGGGGCCGGTCGGCGACCCCGACATCACCGTACGGATCTACCGGCCGCGCAACGCCACGGGCACCCTGCCCGGCATCTACTTCATCCACGGCGGCGGGATGATCCTCGGCACCGTTGCCGGGGAGGACCCGACCGCCACCCTGCTCTGCGACGAGGTCGGCGCGGTCGTGGTCTCGGTCGAGTACCGGCTGGCCCCGGAGCATCCGCACCCGGCCCCGGCCGAGGACTGCTACGCCGGTCTGGTGTGGACCGCGGCGCACGCGAACGAGCTCGGTGTCGACCCCGGCCGGCTGGCCCTCTACGGCGGCAGCGCCGGCGGTGGCCTGGTCATCGCCACCGCCCTGATGGCCCGCGACCGTGGTGGCCCGGCGCTGCGGTTCATGATGCCGATCTACCCGATGATCGACGACCGCAACGAGACGGCGTCCAGCCACGAGATCACCGACATCGGCATCTGGGACCGGGCCGGCAACATCGAGGCGTGGGCCTGGTACCTGGGCGGCAAGGAGGCCGACCAGTATGCCGCCCCGGCCCGCGCCGAGGACCTGACCGGGTTGCCGCCGGCCTTCATCGACGTCGGCACCGTGGACATGTTCCGGGACGAGGACATCGCCTTCGCCCAGCGGCTGATGGCGGCCGGGGTGCCCACCGAGCTGCACGTGCACCCGGGCAGCTATCACGCGGCCGAGACCTTCGCGGCTGACGCGGCGCTGTCCCGGCGTACCTGGGCACTGCGGACGGACGCGTTGCGGCGGGCCCTGGCCTGACCCTCTCCCGTGGCCCGTGCTGAATCTTGGCGGATTTTCCTAAAACGGGCGAAACACCTCAAAGGGGCCGCTAGGTTGATCTCAGTACCTGTCCGCAAGAGAAGGGTTCGTCATGAAACTGGTTCGAGGCTTCGCGTTGATCGTGGGAGTGGCCACCGCTGCCCTGGCGTTCTCGGCCCCCGCGAGCGCGCACGGCTGGGACGACGACTACAACAACCACCACCACCACAAGGGTCACCACGGCAGTCAGTACAGCAGTGGCAACGTCGGCCTGCTGAACGGCAACCAGGCGTACATCCCGGTGCACATCCCGCTCAACGTCTGCGGCAACAGCATCGCGATCCTCGGCCTCGCGAACAGCAACGCCGGCTGCGTCAACAACTGATCACCCGACCCGGGTAGGTGCCGGCCGTCGCCCACGGACGGCACCTACCACGCCGGGTGCGGCCACCGGCTCAGCCGCGGCCCACCCGCAACGTACCGACGCCCGCCACGGCGTCCAGGTCGATGCGGTTCTTGCTGTCGGCCCAGTGCGGCGACAGGAACGAGGCACCGCGGGCCACCCCGTCGTCGGTGCGCCCGTCCAGCTTGACCTGACCGGCGCCGCCGCGGGCCCGTACCCGTACCGGGACACCCTGGTCCGTGGAGACCTCGAAGCGGTTCACCCCGCCCGACAACCGGATCGGCAGCGTGCCGTCCGGCCGCGGCAGCGTCAGATCGATCCGCGCCGCGTCGCCGGCGAGATCCACCGCGTCCACCTTGGCGTCACCCAGGTCGAAGACCCCGGCCTTGATGCCACCGGTGATCCGCATGCTCCACCGCACGTCGGCGTTGAGCAGCACGGTGACCGCCGCGTCGGGCCGCTTGCCCTTCTCGTCGAGGAACAGCCGCACTCCCTTGGAGTTGACCTGCGCGCGGGGGAGCACGCTGCCGTCCTGCGGCGTGGTGATCCGGTACAGGTCCCTGCCGATGTCCCCGGTCCGCAGGTCGATCACCGCGGTGTCGCTGACCAGTTCGAACACGGCTTCGGCGCGGCCCCGCGCGGGCGCGGAGATCACGTTGGCCGGGGCCGGCGCCGAGGAGGGCGGGTCGGTCTGCGGCTCGATGGGCTGTGGCTCGACGGGCTGCTGCGGCGCGGTCGCCGGCGGTGGTGCGCCGGCATCGGACTGCGGGGCCTGGGCGGCCGGGGGTGAGTCCTGGCCGACGAAGACGTACCCGGCGAAGCCGGCCCCGGCCACGAGGACGACGGCCAGCGCGACGACCGGCAGGAAGGACCGCTTCGACCGGCGGGGCGGCGGCGGGAACGTCAGGTGGCTCGTGCTGTCCCGGCGGCCGGTGTCGTCGCCGTCGCGGGTGCCGGAGCGCAACAGCGCGTCGACCGCCGCCTCCGTCGGTTCGTCGGTGTAGTGGTCGGCGGGCGGGCCGATGCGGTGCGGCGCGTCGGGCCAGTAGTCCGAGATCGACGGCAGCGTGGGCGGCGTCGGGTCGGCGGGACGCCGGTACGGGGCGTCCGGATCTGCCGGTACGGGGTTGTCCACTGCGCGTTGCTCCCTCGAGGGCAAGCACCGCCGGCCGCGGGTCGTCACGGTCGTCGGCGCGTGGTGATTCCCTCGTGACTACGGATGGGAGTGCGGTTCGGATCGACCACGGACGGTGAACCGAGGATTGCCTCTTGCCACCGGCCGCTTTTGCCCCGAATATTGCTGCTGCACCCGCCCGCGCGGCGTCCCGCACCATGTGACCAGTGAACGGATCCGGATGTCGCCAGAGGATGGCCCGCTCGCCGACGAGTGGGTACCACCGCCGCAGCACTTCGCCCCGCCCCCGCGCACGTCCGCCAGCGTCCCGATGGCCGCCGTGTCTGCGCCCGCGCCGCACCGGGCCACCGCGCCGGGCCGGACGCGTACCGTCGTGGTCGCCGCCGCCGTGATCGCGCTGCTCGCCGCGGTCGGTCTGGCCGTCACCTCTCGCGAGGAGAAGCGCCCCGGGCCACTCTTCGTGGCCCTGCCGACCGTGCCGCCGGTGACCGTCGAGCCGAGCGAGCCGTCACCGGCCGCCTCACCGGTGGACCGCCCCGCACCCCCGGCGACCAGCCGGGTTCGCGACGTGCTGCCGGCGCCCCGCACCCCGGCCGGCAGTCCGGGGCGGGCGACATCGGCCGCGCCCGTCGTCGCTCTACCGGTGGTGGGCCAAGAATTCGGGCTGGAGCCGGTGGGGGAGCCCGGCCGGCGGGTCCGGCACCGCGACTTCGTGGCCCGGATCGACCCGGTGGGACCGGGCAGTCGGGCGCTGGACCGGGCCGACTCCCGCTTCACGGCGCGAGCGGGCCGCGGTGACCCCGCCTGCCTGTCGTTCGAGTCGTTCAACTACCCGGGCTACTTCCTGCGCTCGCGGGAGTCGGCTCTGCGGCTGGAACGGGCGGACGGCAGCCGCGGGTACGACGCCGAGGCGACGTTCTGCGCGGTGCCGGCGGGCAACGGCGGGTTCGTGCTGCGCAGCCGCAGCGCTCCGGACCGCTACGTGACGGTGAGTGATTCAGTGTTGTCACTGGACCGGGTGGCGCCGGTCGCGGCGAAGGCTTTCGTCACCCGACCGCCGCTCTGAGCCGTCCCGCGGGGCCGGTCAGGCTGAGGCGCGCCAGACGATCGGGGTCGGGAGCAGCACGTTGCCCGGCGCCGGCTCCTCGCCGCGCAGCTGCCGCAGCACCAGATCCGCCGCGTTCCGGCCGATCTCGCGCGCGGGCTGGTGCACCGTCGACAGTGGTGGCTGCGTGCGCGACGCCCAGGAGCTGTCGTCGAAGCCGACCACCCCGATGTCCGCCGGCGCGCTGCGGCCCGCGTCGCGCAGCACCTCCAGTGCCCCCGCCGCCAGCGCGTCCGAGGCGGCGAAGAGCCCGTCGATGCGGGGCTCGCGGGCCAGCAGCTCCCGCATGCCCTTCACTCCGGACGCGTAGTCGTACAGCGGCACCTCGGCGACGAGGCGGGGATCGAAGCGATCACCCAGCGCCGCCCGGAAGCCGGTCAGGCGGTCGGCGCCGGAGTCGCGGTCCAGCGCCGCCGCGATCATCGCGATGTGCCGGCGGCCGGTGGCGGCCAGCCGTTCGGTGATGGCGCGGGCCGAGCCGACGTTGTCGATGCCCACGTACGGGATGCTGCGGTGCAGGTCCGGTGGGTGGCCCACGAAGGTCGCGGGGAGGCGGAGCTCGGCGATGACCCGGGTGATCGGGTCGTGGCTGCGGGCCGAGACGATGATCGCCCCGTCGACGAAGCCGCCGCTGAGGTAGCGGGCCACGCGTTCGGTGTCGCGGGCCGAGTCGACGACCAGGTTGACCATCTGGTGGTCGGCCACCGAGAGGACCTCGTTGGCGCCCAGCATGATGGCGCCGATGTTGGGGTCGTCGAGCAGCAGCGAGTGCGGCTCCAGGGCCAGGAAGCCGACCGCCTGGGAGCGGCGCATCACCAGGTTGCGGGCGGCGGTGTTGGGCACGTAACCGACCTCGGCGATGGCGGCCTCGATGGCGGCGCGGGCCTCGGCCGACACGTAGCCGCCGTTCAGGACGCGGCTGACCGTGCCACGCGAGATCCCGGCCGCCGCGGCGACATCGTGGACCGTGGCGCGTCTGGGCTTGCTCGGCGGGGCCACGTCAGCAGTGTAGGGCCGGCCTCTTGACCTGGTCCGCGGGCCGTGCTTAGTGTGTGCACGTTCACACATCCGACACGGTCCTGTTTCCGCGGCGCAATGTGTGCACGTGCACACACATGGCATGGGAAGGGGATCCGATGGCGGGCATCAGCCTCGGTTGTGACTACAACTTCGAGCAATGGGCGCCGGAGGTGTGGGCCGAGGACGTCGCGTTGATGCGGACGGCGGGTATCGACCTGGTGGCCGTCAACATCTTCGGCTGGGCGAGCATCGAGCCCCGGCCCGGCGAGTACGACTTCAGCACCCTCGACACCGTCATCGCCCTGCTGCACGACAACGGGATCCGCGTCAACCTCGGCACCGGTACCTCGTCCCCGCCGCCCTGGCTCACCACCCGGCACCCGGAGATCCTGCCCGTGGCCGCCGACGGCACCACCCGGTATCCCGGCGGCCGGCAGGCCTGGTGCCCCAGCTCGCCGGTGTTCCGCGAGCACGCCCTGGCCCTGGTCGAGCAGGTCGCCCGCCGGTACGGCGACCACCCGGCGATCGCCCTCTGGCACGTCTCCAACGAGCTGGGCTGCCACAACGCGCTCTGCTACGACGAGGCCAGCGCCGAGGCGTTCCGGGCCTGGCTGGTCCGCCGCTACGGCAGCATCGACGCGCTCAACCAGGCCTGGGGCACCTCGTTCTGGAGCCAGCGCTACACCGGCTTCGCCGAGGTCCAGCCGCCGCGGCTCGCGCTCTCGCTGCGGAACCCGGGTCAGCTCGTGGACTTCCAGCGGTTCAGCTCCGACGCGCTGCTGGACCACTACCGGGCCGAGGCGGCCGTGCTGCGCCGGCACAGCAGCGCGCCGGTCACCACCAACTTCATGGTCACCGCGCACATCCGCGCGCTGGACTACTGGAGCTGGGCGCCGGAGATGGACGTCGTCGCCAACGACCACTACCTCGACGATCGACTCGGCGACCCCGACGCGGAGCTGTCCTTCGCGGCCGACCTGACCCGGGGACTGGCCGGTGGACGGCCCTGGATGCTCATGGAGCAGTCCACCGGCGCGGTCAACTGGCAGCCGTACAACCTGGCCAAGGTGCCCGGGCAGATGCTGCGCAACTCGCTGACCCACGTCGCCCGCGGCGCCGACTCCGTCTGCTTCTTCCAGTGGCGCGCTTCGGCCCAGGGCGCGGAGAAGTTCCACTCGGCGCTGGTGCCGCACGCCGGCACCGACACCGCCGGCTGGCGCGAGGTGCTCGAGCTGTCCGCGACGCTGGACGCGCTCGCCGAGGTGGCCGGCACGACGGTGCGGGCCGAGGTGGCGATCCTGTTCAGCTGGGAGTCGTGGTGGGCCACCGACACCGAGGCCCGCCCGTCGCAGGACGTGCGGTACCTCGACCAGGTGCACGCGGCCTACCGAGCGGTGCGCCGGCTCGGCGTGACCGCCGACGTGGTCGCTCCCGGTACGGACCTCAGCCCGTACCGCCTGGTCATCGTGGCCTGCCTGCACATGGTCTCGGACGGCGACGCGGAAGCGATCAACACGTACGTGGCCGGCGGTGGGCACGCGGTGGTGACGTTCTACAGCGGCATCGTCGACCTGGCCGACCGGGTCCGGCTCGGCGGCTACCCGGGCGCGTTCCGGGAGATGCTCGGCGTCGTCTCCGAGGAGTTCTTCCCGCTCCGGCCCGGCCACCAGGTCACGCTGGCCGGGGGAGCGACCGCCACGCTCTGGACCGAGCACCTGCGGGCCACCACCGCCGAGATCGTCGACAGCTACGCCGACGGGCCGCTGCCGGGCGTCCCGGCGGTCACCCGCAACAGCTACGGCCAGGGCACTTCCTGGTACGTGGCCACCGCGCTGGACGACGACGGCCTGCGGGATCTCCTGCGCGCCGCCGTCCGTGCGGCCGGGGTCCGGGCCACCGGTCCGGAGAGCGACGGCTCCGTCGAAGTGGTCCGCCGCACCGGCGGCGACCGCAGTTACGTCTTCGTCATCAACCACGGCCGGCAGGACATCGAGCACACCGTCACCGGACGCGACCTGCTGACCGGGGAGGCCGTACCCGGATTGCTCAAGGTCGGTGCCGGTGCCGTCCGTGTCGTCAGAGAGGAACCGGTCGGATGACCGTGACCGAAAGCCGGGTCGCCGGGGCTGCTGCGCCCGCGGCCGGGCTCCCGCGCCCGCGCCGCTCGCGGCACACCCGGGCAGTGCTGTTCTTCGTGGTGCCCTTCGGGGTGCTGTTCGTCCTCTTCTACCTGGTGCCCATCGGGTACGCGATCGTGCAGTCGCTCTACAAGCTGGAGCGCACCGGCACCTTCGGCCCGGCCCGCGAGGTCTTCGGCGGCCTGGCCCAGTACCAGCGGGTCTTCTCCGACGGCCCGTTCTGGGCGTCGGTCGGCCGGGTGCTGTTGTTCGGCGTCGTCCAGGTGCCGGTGATGCTGGGCCTGGCGTTGCTGCTGGCCCTGCTGCTCGATTCCGGCCTGGTCAAGGGCCGGCGGTTCTTCCGGCTGGCGTTCTTCGTGCCGTACGCGGTGCCCGGGGTGGTCGCCGCGATCATGTGGGGCTACCTGTACTCGCCCAACCTGTCGCCGTTCACCGCGCTCACGGCCAACGTCGACTTCCTCAGCGCCGACCTCGTGCTGTGGGCCATGGCCAACGTCGTGACCTGGGTCTACGTCGGCTACAACATGCTGATCATCTACTCGTCGCTGCTGGCGATCCCCACCGAGATCTACGAGGCGGCCCGCATCGACGGGGCGGGGCAGTTCCGGACCGCCTGGTCGGTGAAGATCCCCCTGGTCATGCCGGCGATCGTGCTGACCACGGTCTTCTCCATCATCGGCACCCTGCAGCTGATCGCCGAGCCGCAGGTGTTCCGCAGCTTCAGCTCGGCGGTGTCGAGCACCTACACGCCCAACCTGACCGTCTACTCCACCTCGTCCATCCCGAACTTCAACCTGGCGGCGGCGTTCTCCGTGGTGCTGGCCCTGGCCACGTTCGCCCTGTCCTTCACCTTCCTCAAGGCCACCCAGCGCCGGAGCGAGCGGTGAGCGCCCCCGGTCTGAAGGTGCGCGAGAGCCTGCTCTCCCGGACTGCGGCGATGATCGTCATGGGGGTCTGCACCGTCTACTTCCTGGTGCCGATCTGGTGGCTGCTCGTGGGCTCGTCCAAGAGCCGGGCGCAGATCACCGGGACCAACCCGCTCTGGTTCGCCGACTTCAACCTGGGCGCCAACATCCGCGAACTGCTGGCCTACCGCGACGGGGTGTTCCTGCGCTGGATGGTCAACAGCCTGCTCTACACCGGCGGTGCCGCGTTGCTGGGCACCCTGCTCGCCGCGATGTGCGGCTACGCCATCGCCAAGTACCGCTTTCCCGGCCGCGAGACGCTGTTCAACGTCGTTCTGGGTGGCGTGCTGGTGCCGGCCAGCGCCCTGGCCCTGCCGCTGTTCCTGATCTTCAGCAAGGTCGAGGCGACCAACACCTTCTGGTCGGTGTTCCTGCCCAGCGTGGTCAATCCGTTCGGGGTCTACCTGGCCCGGATCTACGCCACCGCCAGTGTGCCGGAGGAACTGCTCGAGGCCGCCCGGCTCGACGGCTCCGGTGAGGTGCGCAGCTTCTTCACCGTGTCGGTCCGGCTGATGTTCCCGGCGCTGGTGACGATCTTCCTCTTCCAGTTCGTGGCGGTCTGGAACAACTTCCTGCTGCCGCTGGTGATGCTCAGCGACGAACGGCTCTTCCCGGTGACGCTCGGTCTCTACTCCTGGAACAGCCAGGTGAGCACCATCCCGGAACTGCGCGGCCTGGTGATCGTCGGCGCGCTGCTCTCGATCACGCCCCTGGTGGTCGCCTTCCTCTTCCTCCAACGCTACTGGCGCAGCGGTATCGGCGCCGGAGCAGTCAAGTGATCCGCCTCAATCCCGTCCATCACAAAGGAAATGCTATGCGCGCATCCCTCCGGTCGGCCGGCGTGCTGCTGACCTCCGCCTTGCTGCTGGCCGCCTGCTCCTCCGGCGGCGGCGACGACTCCGGCACGGACACCGCCGCGGCGTCGTGCAAGCCGTCGTCGGGCCCGGTCACCCTCACCTACACCTCGTGGATCCCGAACCTCGAGGAGGTCGTCAAGGTGTGGAACGCCAAGAACCCCGACATCCAGGTGAAGGTGCAGACCGGCCCGAACGGCAACGGCGGCACCTACCAGAACTTCTTCAACCAGCTCAAGGCCGGCAACGCCCCCGACCTCGGGCACATCGAGTACGACGCGCTGCCCAGCTTCCGGGTCCAGGACGGCCTGGCCGACCTCGGCGGCTGTGACATCGTGGCCCGGGCCAAGGACCAGTTCGTGGACTGGACCTGGAACCAGGTGACCTTCGGCGAGCAGGGCAAGGTGTTCGGCATCCCGCAGGACTCCGGCCCGATGGCGATGTTCTACCGCGCCGACCTGTTCGACAAGGCCGGCATCGCGCCGCCGACCACGTGGGACGAGTACGCCGCGGCCGCCGAGAAGGTCAAGGCCGCCGGCGGCTACATCACCAACTTCTCGCAGAGCGACATCAACCAGTTCGCCGGGCTCGCCTGGCAGGCCGGCGGCCGCTGGTTCGCCAACGACGGCAACCAGTGGACGGTCTCGCTGGACGACCCGAACACCAAGAAGGTCGCCGACTACTGGCAGGGTCTGATCGACAAGAAGCTGGTCTCGGCGGTGCCGCCGTGGACCCCCGAGTGGGACAACGCCTACAACACCGACAAGGCCTGGACCTGGGTCTCCGCGGTCTGGGGCGCCAACTCCATCGCCACCGGCGCGCCGAAGACGGCGGGCAAGTGGAAGGTCGCCCCGATGCCGCAGTGGGCCGCCGGGGACAAGAAGGCCGGCAACTGGGGCGGCTCGTCCACCGCGGTCTTCAAGGGCTCCAAGCACCCGTACGAGGCGGCGCAGTTCGCGTTGTGGCTGAACACCTCCGAGGAGGCGCTGACCCTGCTCAACGAGAAGGCGCAGCTGTACCCGGCCACCAAGGCGGGCGCCTCGCTGCCGGCGTTGAAGAAGGGCGTCACGTTCTACGGCGACCAGCCGATCTACGACGTCTTCGCCGAGGCCTCCGGCCAGGTCACCCCGGACTTCACCTGGGGGCCGACGATGACCGCCACCTACGCCAACGCCTCCGACGGGTTCAAGGCCGCCGTCTCCGGCAAGGGCACCCTGAACGACGCGCTCACCGCCGCCCAGGCGTCCACGATCCAGACCCTCAAGTCGCAGGCGATCCCCGTCAAGGAGTGACCGGGCGATCAGCCGTCCGTCGGCCGCGGGCTGGACGCCCGCGGCCGGCCGCCTGCTTCCCGTCAGTACTTGAAGTGGCTGACCAGGGACTGCAGGTGGTGGGCCATGCCGCTGAGCTCGACGACCGCCTGCCGGGACTGCCCGATGCCCTCGGTGCTGACCTGGGTGGCGTCGGCCAGCCCGGTGATGTTCGCGGCGATGTCACCCGCCCCCGCGGCCGCGGCCGCGACACTGCGGCTCATCTCCTCGGTGGTCGCGGTCTGCTCCTCGACCGCGCTGGCGATCGTGGCCTGGTAGTCGTTGATCTCCGCGATGACCGAGCTGATCTCGCCGATCGCGGTCACCGCGCCGGTGGTGTCCGTCTGAATGGCCTGGACCCGGCGGGAGATGTCCTCGGTCGCCCGGGCGGTCTCCTGGGCGAGGTCCTTGACCTCGGAGGCGACCACGGCGAAGCCCTTGCCCATCTCACCGGCCCGGGCGGCCTCGATGGTGGCGTTCAGCGCGAGCAGGTTGGTCTGCTCGGCGATCGCGGTGATGACCTTGATGACGTTGCCGATCTCGGCCGAGGACTCGCCGAGCTTGCCGACCTGGGCGGTGGTGGCCTCGGCGACGGAGACGGCCTTGCCGGCCACCGCGGCCGCGGCCGTGGCGTTCTGCGCGATCTCGCGGATCGACTGGCCCATCTCCTGGGTGCCCTTGGCCACGCTCGACACGTTCTCGGAGACACCGGCCGCGGCCCGGGACACCGTGTGCGCCTGGCCGGCCGACAGCTCGGCCGAGTCGGCGATGGTGGTCGAGGTGGCGGACATCTCCTCGGCGGCCGCGGCGACCGAGTCGGCCGAACCGGCGACCGACGAGACCACCCGGCGCATGTTGGCCTGGGCCTGGTCCAGGGCCTGGGCCATCTGCCCGACCTCGTCCTTGCCGGTGACGTCCGCGCCGACGGTGAGGTCACCGTCGGCCATCGCCCGCAGCGCGGTCCGGACCCGCTGCAACGGCTGGGTGATCGACCGCACCACCACGTACGCGAGCAGGCAGACGACGAGGGCGGCCAGCGCCACGGCGATCCACAGGATGCGCTCGGCCCGTTCCCGGCTCGCGGCGGCGGACCGCTGCGAACGGTCGACGGTGTCGAGGAACAGCGCGCGCTCGTTGGCCAGCACGGCGCTGATCAGGTAGTTGTCCACGCCGATCTGCTCCCAGGACAGCCGGGCGGCGCCCTGGTCGACCCCGGCGCCGGCCACGAAGCGGGTCAGCGTGGCGGTGTAGTCGGCGGCGACCGTCTTGATGCGTTCCACGGCGGCGGCCAGCCCACCCGGCAGCGACACCGCCTCCAGCTTGGCCACGAGCGCGTTGGTGGCGTCGACCTGCTCCTTGAGCAGCGCGGCCTGGGCCTTGGCGTCCGCGCGGATGACCGACTGCAGGCCGTTGACCTTGAGCTCGCTGGCCGCCCGGTCGAGTTGCAGCACCAGGGCGCTGGCCGTGGTCAGCGTCTCCAGCCGGTCGGCGGTCCGCTCGGCGTTGCGGTTGTTGACCACCGTCACCGCGAGGCAGCCGGCCAGGGCCACCAGGCTCGCGGCGACCAGCACGGTGAGCTTGACCCGTACGGAAAGATCCAGGAACCACCGGGTGGCGGGGACGCTGGTCATCGACGACTCTCCTCGCGGGTGTTGCGGCATCAGGCGGTGACCTCGGCGGCGGTGTAGTAGCCGCTGTCGACCAGGACGCGCCGGTAGTTGGACTTGTCGACATTCACCGGCTGCAGCAGGAAGGTGGGAATGACCTTGACCCCGTTGTTGTACTGCTCGGTGTCGTTGACCTCGGGGCGCCCGCCGGTCAGCAGCGAGTTGGTCATCTGCACCGTCACCTTGGCCAGCTCCCGGGTGTCCTTGTAGACGGTCTCGGTCTGCTTGCCGGCGGCGATCAGCTTCACGGAGTCGAGCTCGGCGTCCTGCCCGGTGATGACGGGCACCTTCTTCGCGCCGCCGTAGCCCGCGGCCCCGAGCGCGTCGAGAATGCCCCGGCTGAGCCCGTCGTACGGCGAGAGCACGGCATCGACCCGCGCGGACCGGTAGTGCGCGGCGAGCAGCCGGGCCATCCGCTGCTTGGCGACCGCACCGTCCCAGCGCAGGGTGGCGACCTTGGCGAACGCGGTCTCGCCGCTGCGCACCACCAGCCGGCCCGAGTCGATCTGCGGCCGCAGCACACTCATGGCACCGTTGAAGAAGAACGTGGCGTTGTTGTCGTCCGCGGAGCCGGCGAACAGCTCGACGTTGAACGGCCCCTTGCCCTTGAGCCCGTCCAGGATCGCGGTGCCCTGCAGCACCCCGACCTTGAAGTTGTCGAAGGTCGCGTAGTAGCTGAGGTCGGCGCTGTCCCGGATCAGCCGGTCGTAGGCGATCACCGGGATCTTCGCGGCCGCGGCCCGCCCCAGCACACCCTTGAGTGCGGTGCCGTCGATGGCGCCGATGACCAGTGCCTTGGCGCCGCCCGCGACCATCGCCTCCAGCTGGGCGACCTGGGCCTTGACGTCGTCGTCGGCGTACTGCACATCGGGCCGGTAGCCGAGCAGCGTGAACTGGCGGGCGAGGTTGTCCCCGTCGGCGATCCACCGCTCACTCTTCTTGGTCGGCATGGCGATACCGACACTGCCCCGGTCCGGCGCGGCGGCGACGTCCTCGCCGTCGTCCCCAGCGCACCCGGAAACCGCCAGCATCAGCAGCACGGCGACGAACGCCCGTCTCCCCAGCATCAACCGGCCCTCTCGGTACGACGAATCTCCGCCCGACGCGAAACACGAGAAGCCTATGCCCGGCAATGCACCGATAAGTGGCGTTTTCCGAATACGCCGACGTGGCACCCATCGACACGGGTCGACACGTGGGGGCCTTGAACACCGAAGCGGGGGACAACGATCCCCTTCTGGAACCAGGGGCGGCGCTGGACCGGCTGGCGGCCCGGAAGGACCGGATCGACCGGCTGGCCACCGGCACCAGGGCGATGAGCGTGCAGCTCGACCGGCTCCGGGTCAGCGCCACCGACGACACCGGAACGGTCGAGGTGACCGTCGACGCCCAGGGCGCCCTGGTGGACTTGCGCCTGAGCCGGGGGATCCAGAAGCTGGAGCCGGAACGGGTCGCCGAAGCGATCATGACCACGATCCGCGAGGCCGAGGGCCGGATCGCCGGCCGGGCCCAGGAGACAGTCGCGGAAACCATCGGCACGGAATCGCCGGCCGCCCGGGCGATCGCCGCCCAGATCGGCGAACGGCTGAGCACGCCGTGACGGACGAGCTCACCGTCGACGCGGCCCAGCTCCGCCGGCACATCGCCCACCTCGAAGCGGTGCGCGCCCGGCTCGACGCGGTCAGGTCGGCCGGCGTCGCCATCGCCCAGGACGGCGCGGCCTACGGTCTGCTCTGCGCCTGGCTGCCGCCTGTGCTGCACGGGCGCCACCAGCGGCAGGACGGCCTGGTCGCGTACGTGGCGGAGAACCTCGCACTGGCCGCCGACGCGCTCGCCGCGATCGCTGCGGCCTACGAGGACACCGACGCGGGCGCCGCCGAGACGGTCCGCAAGGCCGGCGAACGGCCGGGACGATGAGCGACCATTCACTGGTCGCGGACGTGTCCTCGACCCGTCAGCCGTGGACCGGGATGTCGCTGGCGGACAACTTCGAAGGCCTGGTCGCCGCGATCCGCAGCGAGGGCTGGGTCGACGACCTGCTCGCCGGCGCGGCGTTCGGGACCGAGGTGGTGGCCACCGCGATCGACCCGTTCGGCGCGCTGCTCGCCAACGGCCTGGGCTGGGCGATGGAATACTTCGAGCCGCTGCGGCACCTGCTCGACCAGCTCGCCGGCATGCCCGAGGTGGTCGCCGCGCACGCCGCCACCTGGGACAACATCGCGGCCGAGCTGAGCGACACGGCGGCGGAGCTGAGCTCGTACCTCGAAGCCGACCTGCCCGACTGGAACGGCCGGGCCGCCACCGCGTACGCGGGCATGATGAGCCACAACGTGGCCGCCGCCGGCGGCCTGAGCTCGGTGGCCGCCGCGATGGCGGCGGCGACCGCGGCAGCGGGCAACCTGGTCCGCTTCACCCGCGACATCGTCCGCGACCTGATCGCCGACCTGGTGGCCCGGGTCATCGTGTGGGCGGCCGAAGCGATCTTCGTGGTGACCGTCCCGGTGATCGCCGCCCAGATCACCGCCGCGGTGGTCAAATGGGCCGGCCGCATCCTGAGCTACACGACGGCGCTGGTGACCAGCCTGACCAACCTGACCCGCCTGGTGCAGGGGTAGGCGGCGGGGCGTGGCGCGCGGCGGAAGGGGTGGGGACGGCGGTGACGGTCCGCCGCCCGGTGGTCGGCCGGGGCGTCCGCATGGGGGCGGAAGCGAGAGCATCGCCGCAGCCCAGGAGACGGTCTCGGCGGAGGCGCGGCTGGGCCGCCCGAGCGGCGGCGCCGGTGGCACCCGAACCGGCGATGATCCGGCCACGCCGGCATCGGCAAGCTCGGACACGCGGGCCGCGCAGTCCTTCGTCGACAACATCACCGGGGATCCGAGATCGGTGTCCGGGCGCTCCGCGCAGGACATCGCCGACCAGTTCAACACCGCCGGATACCCCGCGACCGTCGAGCAGAGCCACAAGAAGGGCACGTCCGGCCACGCCGTGCACGTACGCATCCAGGATCATCCCGAGATCACCAACATCCAGGTGCACCCGGGCGGCGGCCGGCACACGCCCGAAGGCTCGCCATACTGGAAGATCTCGACGAGTACGGCCGGCAAGACGTGGGTCATCCCCAGCGACTTCCGGGGCGCTGACGAGCTGGGCGGGAACGTGATTCGCTATGACGAATGACCTGATCAAGGTCGACCGGGTGCGCTCGGCGGCCGAGGCGGCGGCTCTCGAAGCGCTCGGTGCGGACCTTGTCGGCGTGTCCCTGACCGCGGATCCCCGGTTCTACGACGACCGCACGGTGACCGTCGAACAGGCCGCCGCCATCGGCCGCGCGTTGCAACGGGCCACCCTCGTCACGGCGATGGAGCTCGGCAAAGACCCCGACCGCGTCCTGCGCACCGTCGCCGAGACCCGCGCCGGCATGGTGCAGCCGATCATTGGAGCGATCCCCCCGCCCGAGGTCCGCGGCGCGCTGGCCGACGCCGGTGTCGGCATCGTGTACGGCGGCATCGAGATCGCCCACGACGACGACCCCGGCTGGGTCTTCAGTGCCTACGCCGGCGAGCCGGACCTCAACGCGGTCCTGTTCCACGCGGACGTGGTGCCTGAGTACCGCGACTCGTGGATGTTCCTGCGCGACCGGGCCCCGGAGTACGAGGAGGAGTTCCAGATCGCCGACCTCGACGAGCTGGGCCGCGAGCGACCGGTCGTCGTCGGGCTGGACTTCACCCCGGCCAACGTGCGGGAGATCGTCGCCGCGCTTCCCTCGGTGCGGGGGATCGCCTTGACCCTGGCCGAGCAGGGCCGGCGGAGCGACGCCCGGTTCCACCGCTATCACGACGCCATACGCGTCCTCAGCGCCTACCGGCCAGCTTCCGGTCCTCGGCTCACGGAATGAGTGCCGCGGATCAGGGACTGCGGCTGGTCCGTCAGGCCGCTGGCGGCCGGGTCCGAGAGCAGCAGCGCCCCGATCGTACTGATCGTGGCCGCTCGTCCCGTTGCTGCCTCGAACGCCCTCCCAAAAGCCACAATTGCCACCCGCCCCGCGTTTTCCGGACCGGCTTGACCCCTTAAACGGATTGTCTCGGCCATATCCGTGCCATCCAGGCCTAGCGGCAGAAGGTGTTCTTGTCGATGATGGCTACGTGACAGGCCGCCATCGACGACGTTTGCGACTCCGCGCGGGTACAGCCGTGCTCACCATCCTGGCTGTGGTGGCGGTGGTGGCCGGCGCGCGGATCGCCGTGGGCCAGTTCGGCGGCGGGGAGTGCAGCGGTCAGGTGCGGTTGTCCGTGTCCGCCGCGCCGGAGATCGCCGTCGCTGTGCAGCAGTCCGCGGCGAGCTGGGTCGCCGGCAAGGCTGACGTCGAGGGGACCTGTGTGGTCGTCGACGTCCGTGCCGCCGATCCGGCCGACGTCGCCGCCGTGCTCGGCGCCCAGCAGAAGGTCTCGCTCACCGGCGCCGGGGCGCCGCGGGCCGGGGTCACCCCGCCGGACGTCTGGATCGCCGACTCGCGCACGTGGTTGCAGCGGCTGCGCGCGGCCGCGCCGCGGTTCGCCTTCACCGAGGAGGGCTCGCTCGCGATGAGCCCGGTCGTCATGGCGATGCCGGAGCCGGTCGCCCAGGGCCTCGGCTGGCCGGACAAGAAGCTCAGCTACGCCGACCTGGTGGCGCAGATCACGACCAGCACCAACTTCCGGGCCGGCACGGTCGACCCGGCCCGTGACGCCGCCGCGCTGTCCGGCCTGCTCGTGCTGAGCAGCACCGCGACGACGCTGGACCAGCGCCGGCCGGGCACCTCCAACGGCCTGCTCCGCGCGCTGGCGACCGACACCTCGGTGCTGCGCGACGACCTGATGGCCCAGCTGCCCCAGGGCGACGACGAAGGATCGCTGGCCGGCGGGCTGGGGCTGGCCGCCATGTCCGAGAGTGACGTCGTCACGTACAACGCCGGTAAGCCGCCGGTGAGCCTGGCCGCGCTGTATCTCGATCCGGCCGCGGCGCCGCTGGACTATCCGTTCACGGTCCTGCCGGAGCTGGACCGGTCCCAGGCCGAGGCCGCGCACCAGCTCTACGAGACCTTGAGCAAGAGTTCCGGCTTCCGCGACGGGCTCGCCGCCGCCGGTCTGCGCCTGCCCGACGGCGGCACCCCGGGCGGTTTCGTCAGCCCCGACGGCGCGCCCAAGCGGATCGGCCCCTCCCCGGCGGCCGGCAGCGGCGAGGCGGCGGCGTCGACCACGGACGGTGCGGCCATCGACCGGGCGCTGGCCGGCTGGTCGGCCGTGGTGGCGCCGGCCCGGATCCTGGCCATCGTGGACGCCTCGGACAGCATGCGTACCCCGGTGCCCACCGCCCGCAACGCCAGCCGGATGCAGGTGACCCTGGCGGCCGCCCGCAGCGGCCTGGGCCTGTTCAGCGACGACTGGCAGGTCGGGCTCTGGTTGTTCGCCGCCGGGGTGGGTGCCGGCAACCACCGTGAGCTGGAGCCGATCGGGCCGCTGACCGACAACCGCGACGACGTCGCCGCGGCGCTCGGTGGCATCAAGCCCGCCGGCGGCGACGCCGGGCTCTACCGCACGATCCTCGACGGCTACCGCGAGGTGCAGAAGGGCTGGCAGGCGGGCCGGGTCAACTCGGTGCTGGTGATGACCGACGGCGCCGACGCGGGGCAGAAGGCCGGCGACATCAAGCTGGAGCAGCTGCTCACCCAGCTGGACGAGGCGAAGAGCACGGACAAGCCGGTCCAGGTCATCGTGGTCGGGGTCGGCGACGCGGTGGACGAGGCGCCGCTGGAGCGGATCACCCAGGTGACCGGCGGCGGGGTCTTCGTGGCCGAGGACCCGGCCCAGATCGGCGCGGTCTTCCTCCAGGCGCTCTCCCTGCGCACCGCCTCCACCCGCTGAGCCGACGACCCGCCGGGTCGACATTGCACGGACGCACCGGCCGGCCCGGTGCGGACGGGCGCTGCCGGACATCCGTACGCCGGCGGGGTTCACCCGGCGCGCGCGGGCCGTTAGGTTGGCCGGATGCGACGAACGAGATCGATCTTTGTCGGTGCCCTGCTCGCTCCCGTGGCCGCGCTGAGCCTCGTGCTGAGCACCGGTGGCGCCGCGACCGCGATCGCCAACGGCGAGCCCGTGCCGGACGGCAAGTACCGGTTCTCGGTCAAGCTGACCATGACCGGCATCCCCACCGCGACCGGTGGCCGCCGCAACAGCGCCTGCTCCGGTGCCCTCATCGCGCCGCAGTGGGTGATCACCGCCGGGCACTGCTTCCGGGACGCCAACAACGTGCGGGTCAACTACCCGGTCGCCGACCTGACCACCGCGACGGTGGGCCGCACGGATCTGACCGGCACCGGCGGGCATGAGCTGAAGGTCGTCGCGGTGATCCAGTCGCCGACCGCGGACGTCTCGCTGGCCCGGCTGGAGGAGCCGGTCCGCGACGTGCGGCCGCTGCGCGTCGGGCACCGGGCCCCGGAGATCGGCGCCGTCGTCCGGGTCACCGGCTACGGCTCCACCACGAGCACGAGCCCGGCGCCGGTGACCCGGCTCCGGACCGGGCAGATGACGGTGGTCTCGCTGAGCGATTCCGTGACCGGCCTGCAGGGGTACGCGCCCCAGCCCGACACCACGCCGTGCCCGTACGACTCCGGCGCCCCGTTCTTCGTGGAGCGCGGCAAGGCCCGCCCGGTGCTGGTCTCGGTGGTCAGCAACGGCCCGAGCTGCCCGCACACCTCGGTGGAGAACAGCGCCCGCACCGACAACATCGCCGGTTGGATCCGCGAGAGCATCCGTTCGGGCGGCGCCTCCTGACGATGTCCCGCGCGCCGGGGTGGATCGGGCGCCGGTGCCGCGGGGTTCTGCGATACCGTTTGGCGGTCGGCCGCCGCGTCGCCCGGGTCGGTGGCGACCCACGCGGCAGCCGTCAGCTCAGGGAGTCACGATGTCCGAGTCGAGTGCCGGTGCCGCAGCGAACGCCGGCGAGCCCGCCGAGCAGGAGCCCGAGGTGGAGGTCTTCGCCAACCGGGCCGAGCGCCGGGCCAAGGGCAAGAAGGGTTCCGGCGGCGGGGGCGAGGTCTTCAGCAAGGGTCAGCAGCCGGTCGGCCGCGGCTCGGTGCAGAGCCCCCGCCAGTACGGCAACCGTCGCAGCGGCTGATCCGGACTGTCACGCCACGGCGGTGACCGTGGCGTCCGCACCACCGCGCCAGAGCAGTCCGGCCTCGGTGAAGCCCGCCGTCCGCAGCGCCGTCAGGTGCCAGCCGGCCGGCGGGGTCCATTCCGAACTGCCGTGCGCCGCGGGATAGATCTTCTGCCGTTCGGCGTGCAGCGGCGCCAGCCGCGGGTCGGCGGCCACGCGCGCCCACCAGTCCCGCCACGACAGTGCCGCACCGGTCGCGTAGCGGGCCTCGCGTCGGCTGTCCGCCCTGGTGAGCAGCTGCTTCGTCAGCGCCGGCAGTCCCTCGTCGGGCATGTGGTCGGCGTTGGCGAAGATGCCGCCGGCCCGCAGCACGTCGTGCACCTCCGTGTAGAGCACGGTGAGCCGATCCGGCACGAGCCAGTGCAGCGCCGTCGCCGTGAGCACAGCGTCGTATTGCCGGTGCGGCAGTGCCTCGGTCCAGGACGGCTGATGGAGATCCGCGGCGATGATTCGCGCGCGGCCGTCGAGTGACGCCTCGGCCAGGGCCAGCAGCACCGGGTCCTGATCCACCACCGTGACCCGCGCCTGCGGGAAGCGCGCGAGGGTGCGCAAGGCGATCGTGCCCGTGCCGCCGGCCAGGTCGAGGACCTCGGGCCGGCCGTGCGGGGTGACCGCCTCCACGGCGTCGAGCATCGCCGTGATCCGGTGTTCCCGGTCCGGCAGGTACGCCTCCTGTTGCCGGTCCCAGCTCTCCTGCCACGCTTCCGCCACCCCGGCGAGGTAATGAGTCATGCCCGTCACGCTACTTACCGACGGACCCTCGGTCCAGACTTGTTGCCAAGAATGTGCAACAGTGCCGACGGCGGTAGCCGGGTCACCGCGACCCCGGCCAGGCACAGCGCGCCGCCGAGGAACGCCAGCGGGGCGGGTACCTCGCCGAGGACCAGCCAGGACAGCAGCACCGCGATGCCCGGGACCAGATAGGACGACGAGCTCAGCCCGCCCGCGCTCATCCGGTTGAGTGCGTACGCCCAGGTCGCGAAGGCGATCGCGGTGGGGAACAGGCCGAGATAGACGACGCCGAGCGTGGCGCTGCGCGGTGCGTCCCCGAGCTGGGCCAGCAGGTCTCCGGCGAAGGGCAGGCAGGCCACGGTGCCCGCCAGGCAGCCGAGCCAGGTCGCGGTGAACGGGTCCACGTCGCGCAGGGCCTGCTTCTGCAGCAGGACGCCGACCGCGTACAGGGCGGCGGCGCCGAGGGCCAGCAGGACGCCGATCGCGTCGTGCTGCCCGGTCGAGGTGGCGACGGCGATCGTGACCACGCCGGAGAAGGCGATCACCAGGCCGGTGACCAGGCCGCGGGGGAAGCCCTCCTTGAGGTAGACGCCGGCCAGCACCGCGATCAGGATCGGGCCGACGTTGACCACCAGGGCCGTCGTGCCGGCGTCGAGGTGGTGTTCCGCCGCGTTCAGCACCACCGCGTACAGGCCGAACCACAGCACGCCGTACCCGATGACCAGCAGCAGCGGACGCCCGCGGGGGAGACGCCGGGGCCGCATCGCGGCCACCAGGCTGAGCGCCGCCGAGCCGGCGGCGAGCCGGCCCAGCGCCATCGCGCCCGGGGTGTAATGGCCGCCGACGGAACGGATGACGATGAAGGCCGAGGCCCACAGGAGCATCGTGACGGCGGTGGCGAGCAGGGGCAGGCTGGGAGGGCGCATCACCCCAATCTGGCCGGGCCACCCGATTAAGCACAAGCAAGTGTTTCTACCGCACCGTTAAGCCCTGCTGTACGGTGACCACCATGCTGGACCTGCACCGACTGCGCATCTTCCGGGCCGTGGTGGCGAGCGGCTCGGTCAACGCCGCCGCGGCCAATCTCGGCTACACCCCGTCGGCGGTGAGTCAGCACGTCACCGCCCTGCAGCGGGAGACCGGCCTGGTCCTGCTGGCCCGCAGCGGCCGGGGGATCGAGCCCACCTCGGTCGGGCTCGCGCTGGCCGAGCAGATCGACGGGGCGCTGAGCCGGCTCGGCGACGTCGAGGCCTTCGTGGCCGATCTGCGCGACGGGCGCACCGGCTCGCTGTCCATGGCGTACTTCCCGTCGGTCGGTGCCGCCTGGCTGCCCGCCGTCGCCCGTACGCTGCTGCGGCGCTTCCCGGACATCCGGCTCGATCTGGAACTGCGCGACGACTTCGCCGCCGGTGCCGCCAAGCGCGTCGACATCCAGCTGCTGGTGGCCCCGCCGGACTTCACGGGCAGCCGGGACACCCGCGTGCACCACCTGCTGGACGACCCGTACGTGGTGGTCGTGCCGCCGGGTCACCCGCTGGCCGGGGCCGGCGCGGTGGAGCTGGCCCGGCTGTCCGGGGAGCGCTGGATCGACAACGATTTCGCCCGGGGCTGGTGCCGGGAGAACCTCATCGACGCCTGCCGGTCGGCCGGTTTCACCCCGCCGTTCCGGGTGGAGGCGCACGACTATCCGACCGCGCTGGCCTTCGTGGCGGCCGGCATCGGCGTCACGGTGCTACCGCGGCTCGGCGCCGCCGATCTGCCGGCCGGCCTGGTCGCGGTGCCGGTCACCGCCCCGGCGGTACGGCGCTCGATCCACGCTGTGGTGCAGACGTCGGTCGAGGCGACCCCGCCGGCGCAGTGCGTACTCGAGGAGTTACGCCGCTGCGCCCGCGCGGCGGCGGACTGACCTCATCTGCCGGAAACAGCCGGGACATCTTGACGCCACAGTTTGTTACCGTTCACACTGCGGCACGACATCGATCGATGTCATTGTCTGATCAGGGAGGTCCCATGCCCGAGATCCGCCGTCGCACATTGCGGCGCAGCCTGCTGGTGGGCGTGCTCGCGGGCGCTCTGGTGGCGCTGACGGGTGTCGCCAGCGCCGAAGCGGCCGACTATCCGAACCCGGGCGTCGTCACCGGCGACATCGGGGTGCACGACCCGTCGATCGTCAAGACGCCCGCAGGCGGCTATCTCGCCGCGTACACCGGGGACAACATCCAGCTGAAGACCTCTCCGGACCGGACCGCCTTCCGCAACGCGGGCGCTGTCTTCCCGAACGGGGCGAGCTGGACGACCACGTACACCGGGGGCAGCCGCAACCTCTGGGCGCCCGACATCTCGTACCGCAACGGCCGGTACTACCTGTACTACTCGGCCTCCACCTTCGGCTCGAACCGTTCGGCCATCTTCCTGGCGACCAGCACCACCGGCGCATCCGGGTCGTGGACGAACCAGGGTCTGGTGATCGAGTCGAACAGCGGTAACGACTACAACGCGATCGACCCCAACCTCACGGTGGACACCCAGGGCCGGTGGTGGCTGAACTTCGGCTCGTTCTGGTCCGGGATCAAGCAGGTCGCCCTGAACGCCTCGACAGGCAAGCGGTCGGACAGCACGATAAGGGCTCTGGCCGGCCGCGGCGGCGGTGCGATCGAGGCGCCGACCCTGGTGCGGCACGGTTCCTATTACTACCTCTGGGTGTCGTTCGACTTCTGCTGCCGGGGCGCGTCCAGCACGTACCGGATCATGGTCGGCCGGTCCGCCAGCGTCACCGGGCCCTTCGTGGACCGCAACGGCACCGCGATGACCGCCGGCGGCGGCACCCAGATGCTGGCCTCGCACGGCAGCATCCACGGACCGGGTCACCAGGCCGTCTTCACCGACACCGACAGTGACGTGCTGGTCTATCACTACTACGCGGACAACGGCGCGTCCCGGCTCGGCATCAACCTGATCGGTTACGACTCGGCCGGCTGGCCGTACGTGTACTGAGCCGAATGTCTGCAAACAACCTGCAAACACCTACGCCTTCACATTGACGTCCGTCTGTGTTGTTGTGGAATGGGTAAGCGCTTGCTTCGGGCAAAGCGGGCGCGGGAGCCGGTAACAGCCGCAGCAGCGTGACGCCCCGGCGATCCGGCCGGTGGCCCCGCTCGTGCCGGTCCGGACGGCACCTCATCTGTGTTCCTCACCCGCCGCGATCCATCGCGCGGCTCCTCACCGAGCGTCAAGGAGAAATCATGCGCAGCAACGTGCGCCGGCTCGTGCTCGGCTCCACCGCCGGCGCGGCCGCTCTCGCCCTCGTCACCGCCGGCATCACCATGACCGGCGCCGCCTCCGCCGCGGAGAACACCGCGGCCGCCGCCCCGCCCGGCACCCTGGCCGCCGTCACCGACCTGGTCGGCTGGGCCACCCAGAACGGCGGGACCACCGGCGGCGGCAGTGCCGCGACCACCACGGTGACCACCGCCTCGGCGCTGACCACGGCCGTCGGTTCCAGCTCGGCCGCGGTCATCCGCGTCTCCGGGACGATCTCCTGCTCCGGCATGCTGCGGGTGCGGTCGAACAAGACCATCATCGGCAACGCCGGCGCCACGATCGCGGGCTGCGGCCTCAACGTCAGCGGCGATCGCAATGTGATCATCCGCAACATCACGTTCCGGGACTGGAACGACGACGCGATCAACGTGCAGACCTCGGCCACCAACATCTGGGTCGACCACAACACCTTCACCAACGGCTACGACGGTGCGGTCGACATCAAGCGCGGCTCCGACTTCGTCACGGTGTCCTGGAACCGGGTCTACAACCACAACAAGTCGATGCTGCTGGGCCACAGCGACGACAACGCCGCGCAGGACACCGGCCACCTGCGGGTGACCTACCACCACAACTGGTTCGACGCGTCGACCCAGCGGCACCCGCGAGTGCGCTTCGGCAACCCGGTGCACGTCTACAACAACTACTACCGCAACAACAGCGGCTACGGCGTGGCCTCCACCGAGGGTGCCGGCGTGCTGGTCGAGAACAACTCGTTCGAGGGTGTCTCCGACCCGTTCCACCTGGGTGAGGGTGACTCCGGCCCGGGCACGCTGGTCGCCCGGGGCAACCTGCTCGTCTCCTCGGGCTCCGGCCGGACCGGCGGCAGCGTCAAGGCCATCCCGTACGGCTACACGGCCGACGCCGCCGGCAACGTGAAGTCCATCGTGACCGGCAACGCCGGCGCGGGTCGTATCTCGCTCTGACCCGGTGCGTGCCCGGCCTCCCGCTCCCGGGAGGCCGGGCACCCCGTGTCCACCCCCCGACAGGAGCTCCCATGATCCATCGCAAGCTGCTCGCCACCGGCCTGGCCGGGCTGGCCGCCCTGACCGGCACCCTGGCCGGCGTCACGAGTGCGCAGGCCGCACTCGCGATCACCGTGGCGGCCGACGGTTCCGGCACCGTGCGCACGGTGCAGGCCGCCGTCGACCTGGTCCCGGCCGGCAACTCGAGCACCGCCACGATCACCATCAAGAAAGGCACGTACGCCGGCCGGGTCGTGGTGCCGTCGAACAAGCCGAACATCGTCTTCACCGGCGCCACGGGTGTCGCCACCGACGTCGTCATCACGGCCAGCCGGCCGCAGAACACCGACGGGACCGAGGGCAGCGCCACGGTGCTGCTCGGGGCCAAGGACATCGAGATGCGCCACCTGACGGTCCGCAACGACTACAACGAGAGCGCCAACGGGGCCTCGCAGGCACTGGCGCTCTACGTCAAGGCCGACCGGGCCAAGTTCCGCAACATGCGGCTGATCGGTGATCAGGACACCCTGCTGGTGCACGGCACGGTGCGGGCGTACTTCTACAAAAGCTATGTCGAGGGGGACGTCGATTTCATCTACGGCAGCGGCACTTCGGTCTTCGACAACTGCGAGATCTTCTCGTCGACGCGCAATCAGTCGAACAACGGCTATGTGACCGCCTCGGCGACCCCGGGTGCGCGTACCTACGGCATATTGATCGTCAATTCCCGGCTGACGAGTGACGCGGCCGCCGGAACGGTGTATCTCGGCCGGCCCTGGCATCCCGGCGGCGACACCTCGGCCGATCCGCAGGTGTTGATCCGGAATTCGTCGCTGGGCGCGCACATCCGTACGGCTCAGCCGTGGACCGACATGAGCGGCTTCTCGTGGCGGGACGCGCGGCTGTCGGAATACCGCAACACCGGCGCCGGCGCGACGGTGAACAGCAACCGGCCGCAGCTCTCTGACGCGGCCGCGGCGAACTACACGGCCCAGAAGTACCTGGCCGGGACCGACGGGTGGAACCCCGTGGTCACCGGCTGAGGACTGCGGCCGGACCAGCACGAGAGCCCGCGGCGGAGGGAACGCCGGCGCGGGCTCTCGTCGTGCCGGAAATCAGGGAACAACCCAGGGGACAACGCGAAACGGGGGATGAGGAGGGCGCCTCATCCCCCGTCCAGTTTCGCTTTCGGACGGTTCTTGGTCGGTGCGGGAGCCGGGCCAGTGAATGGTCTTGCCGGGTCACCTCCAGGGAGAGGGAAGGAAGGGGGTTGGGAGCGCTCCCATTGACAACTGTAACTGCCTTGCGGGTCGGGTGGAAGGTCCTTAAGGAATTGCTCAGACTGTGGCGCGACAGGTTGCCGTCGGGACCGCACCGGACCCCGAGGCGATGAATCCGAACGTCGTACTCGCGCCGGCTGCCAATGCGCCGTTGTATCCGGCATTCGTGGCGGTCACCGTGCTGCCACTGGCCGAGACGGTGGCATTCCAACCCTGCTGGATCGTCTGGGCACCGGGGTACGCCAGCGTGACGGTCCAGCCCTTGACGGCTGCGGTGCCGGCGGTCACCTTGACCTCGCCCTGGTAGCCGCCCTGCCACGAGGAGCTCACGGCGTAGGTGGCCGAGCAGGCACCGGTCGCCGGCGGGGCCGGGGTGGTGGGCGCCGCCGTGGCCGACGGGGAGACGGGCGGGGTGCTGGCCGGCGGGGTGGCCGGCGGCGTGCTGGTGCCGCCGAAGGCCACGTCACTGCAGAAGTAGTACGACTGGTCCGCGTGGCTCGCCTGCCAGATGGTGTAGACCATGGCCCGCCCGGTGCGCCCGGACAACGCCACCGGCAGGTCGATCTGCACGCCGCCGGTGACCGCGTTCCACCGGGCGGCCGGGGTGTTGCCGATCTGGCTGACCAGCTCCAGGTCGGACCATTTCAGGGCGGTGGTGACCGGGTTGAAACCGGGCTTGGTGACATACACCCGGATGTAGTCGGCGCCGTGGCTGGCGCCGTCGAACAGCCGTACGTTGAAGGTGTTGCCGACCGAGGTGGGCGTCCAGTCACCGACGACGTCCAGCGAGTTGTAGCGGCCACCCTGGGTGTGCCCGCCACTGCACAGCTGGCCGTCGGGGATGGCGGCCTGGTGGTTGCCGGCGACGCCCTCGCGGAAGAGGCCGTTCCAGTTCCACATGGTGTTCGGGTCGGTCTGCCAGGCCTGCCAGCACATCGGGTCGGCGGTGGCCATCGCCGGGTCCTGGAACTTGCTGCCCCAGCGTTCGTAACAGCCGTAGTTGCGCGACGCCGGTCCGGTGACGTTGCCGTGCGCGGCGGCGGGCCCGGCCGGGAGGACGACCGCGGCCAGGGTGGCCACGACGATCCCGACGAGACCGCTGATCAGGATGCGGATTCGTAGCGAAGAGGACATGAGGGCTCAGCACTCCGTGAGAAAAAGGCCCGGGAAAAGGGCATGGGTCTTGAGGGGTACGGCGGGAACTGCCCACGGCTCCCGCCCGCCACCGGCCCGGTGGGGTGCGCGCCCAGCCTCGCCGACCGATCGGGAGGTGTCAATGCATCCATTCGCTGAAGAAAGTTGGCCGAACGCGGCAACCTTCCCGGCCTGGTCCGCCACTGTGCAGATGGGCGCGGCGTCCGCCGCCGTCCGGGGCTGTCGAATGGATGGGTGATGACTCGACCTAGTGCGCCGTACGCCGGCCGGCCGTCCCGGCGGACCCGGGACACGTCGGTGGTCGGGCGGCGACCCGTCGGCGGCCGGGTTCATCCGTGCCGGCCGCGACAGCTCCCGGTGCTGCGGCAGTGCAGCGTGCAGGTGGTCTCCGATCTGTGCGGGCCCGCGTCCCGGCTGGACCGGCCCTGGACCGCGGTGCAGGCCGCGATGATCGCCGCCGCGGCCACCGCCGACACGATGCGGGCCGTGCGCGCGATGCCGGGCTGGCCGATCGAGATCGGACCGCTGGCCTACGCCTTCGCGCCCCGGGCCGATCAGCCCGGCACCGGCGCGCTGCTCGTCTCGCCCCAGGTGCCCCAGCTCAGCGCCGCTCTGCTGACCGACGCGGCCGAGCTGCTGAGCGAGTTCGACGCGGTGCTCGGCCCCACCTCCGGCGCCGGCTGGTGGGCGTTCGGCCTGCGCGAGCCCGCCCACGGCGCCGCGCTGCGGACCATGCCCGGAGCGCTCAGCAGCGCGGGCGCTCTGACGGTCGCGGCCCTGCGCCTCGGTTTGCGCGTCGCCATGCTGCCCACCCTGCGCGAGCTGGGCACCGGCGCCGACGTGCCGGTGGTCGCCGGGCACTGCCCGGCCGGCAGCGAGTTCGCCGTGACGGTCGCCCATCTGAGCCGGGGACGCGGCTGAGCCGGCCGCAAGATCAGGTACGTTGCCGGTATGAGCGTGCGTTTCGGAGTGTTCGTCCCGCAGGGCTGGAAGATGGACCTGGTCGAGATCGCCGACCCGGTCGAGCAGTACGAGGCGATGACCGCGGTGGCCAGGGCGGCCGACGCCGGTCCGTGGGACTCGGTGTGGGTGTACGACCACTTCCACACCGTGCCGGAGCCGACCATCAACACGACGTTCGAGTGCTGGACGGTCACCTCGACGCTGGCCCGCGACACCAGCCGGATCAACATCGGCCAGATGGTCGGCTGCAACGGCTACCGCCAGCCCTCGCTCTACGCCAAGATCGCCTCCACCGTGGACGTGGCCAGCCACGGCCGGCTCTACGCCGGGCTCGGCGCCGGCTGGTACGAGCACGAGTGGAAGGCGTACGGCTACCAGTGGCGCGAGGTGCCGCAGCGGATGGGCGAGTTCCGTGAGGCCGTCGAGATCGTGCACAAGATGTGGACCGAGGAGCGGCCCGTCTTCACCGGCCGGCACTACTCGATCGACCAGCCGATCAACGAGCCCAAGGGCGTCCGCAAGCCGCACCCGTCGTTCTGGCTGGGCGGCGGCGGCGAGAAGGTCACCCTCAAGCTGGTCGCGCAGTACGCCGACGCCTGCAACGTGGGCGGCGGTGACCCGGAGCTCATCCGGCACAAGCTCGGCGTGCTGCGCGGGCACTGCGACGACCTGGGCCGCGACTACGACCGGATCATCAAGTCGACCGGCTTCGAGCTCAAGCTCGACGAGCCGGTGGCCGAGACGATCGGCCGGCTGGAGCGCATCGCCGAGGCCGGCGCCGACTACGTGATCGTCTACGTGCCCCGGGTGGCGTACGACCACGAGCCGATGCTGCGCTTCGCGAGCGAGGTCATCCCGCAGTTCAGCTGAGTACGCGTACGGATTTCCCGGGCGGCCGTGCCCGGAAAGACTGACGGCATGCGGAAGACACTGACGGTCCTGATACTCGCCACCACCCTGTCGGCCGGAGGCTGCACGTTCGCGGACGCGATCTGCGGCTCCGGCGACTATCCCGTCAAGGCCGTGGGCACGACCACCGGGCAGGACTGCGTGCCCGAGGGCCAGGAGCCGCCGGCGGGCTACGTGCGCTACCCGGAGGGCAAGGTGCCCGAGCACGTCGGTGACAAGTGGGACGAGTACTGGAGCAAGGTGGTGGTCGACGAGCAGGGCAACGTCGTCTCCGGCTGACGGCGTGCCCGCTCAGCGCACGGTGTCGGCCAGGAACTGTTCCCACGTGCGCAGGCCCACGGCCCGGTCCGGGGCGAGGTTGGCGCCGGCCCGGATCGCCCGGTACGCCCCGCCGACCCCCGGCACCGCCACGATGGGCCGCCGCCGGCCGGTCGCGCGCAGGTAGCCGCGGACCAGGTCGGCCATCGGGTGGATCCGCGGCCCGGCCAGGTCCGGCACCAGCCCGGCCGGCTCGCCCAGAGCCAGCTCGACGAGCCGGGCCGCCACCTCGCCGGCGTCCACCGGCTGGAAGCGGACGCCGGCCGGCACCGGGACCAGGGGGAGCCGGACCAGTTGCCGGGCCGCCAGCAGGGTCAGGTCGTGGAACTGGGTCGCCCGCAGCGTGGTCCAGGGCAGCCCCGAGCCGGCCACGACCTCCTCGGCCGCCCGCTTGGCCGCGAAGTAGCCGAACATCGCCCGGTCGGCGGCGCTGACCACCGGCACCCGCTCGGCCCCGACAACCGAGATGAACACCAGGTGCTGTGCGCCGGCTCGGCGCGCCGCGCGTACCAGGGTCCGGGCCTTGTGCTCGTCGCCCTTGGCGCTGCCCGCGCAGTGCAGGATCGTCGTGACCCCGTCCACGGCGGCGTCGACGCCCGCGCCGGTGGCCAGGTCGCCGGCGCGGTATTCGGTGGCCTCGGTGGTTTCCCGCGGGTGGCGGCTCAGCACCCGCACGGAGTGCCCGGCCTCGAGCAGCAGCGGCCGGACGAGGCGGCCCAGCGTGCCCGGTGCCGCCGGTGAGCAGAATGGGTGCGGACATGGTTTCTCCCCGATCGTCGGTCACATCTGCCGGCCCTCGCGGGTCTGACGGGATGACACCCGGCGCGGAAGGAATGTGACACGTGGACCAGGGCGCAGCGACGGCCGAGCTGTTCGAGACCCATCGGAGCCGGTTGCGCGCGGTGGCGTACCGGATGCTCGGGTCCCTCAGCGAGGCCGACGACGCGGTGCAGGACGTCTGGCTGCGCCTCGACCGGACCGGCGCCGCGGAGGTCGGCAACCTCGGGGCCTGGCTGACCACGGTCGTCGCCCGGATCTGCCTGAACAAGCTGCGCACCCGGGCCCAGCAGCGCGAGGAACCGCTCGACGGGCACCTCCACGTCAGCGACCCCGTCCTCGGCCGGGCCGACGTCGCCGACCCCGAGCACCAGGCGCTGCTGGCGGACGCGGTCGGGCTGGCGTTGCAGGTGGTGCTCGACACGCTGACCCCGGCCGAGCGGCTCGCGTACGTCCTGCACGACATGTTCGCGGTGCCGTTCGAGGACGTCGCCACCATCATCGACCGGTCCCCGGCGGCCACCCGTCAGCTCGCCAGCCGGGCCCGCCGCCGGCTGCGCGGTGAGGCCCCGGCGCCGGACCCTGACCTGGCCCGGCAGCGTCAGGTGGTGGACGCGTTCTTCGCCGCTTCCCGGGCCGGCGACTTCGAGGCGCTCGTCGCGGTCCTCGATCCGGACGTGGTGCTGCGGTCCGACTCCGGTCCCGCCCGTCCCCGGCTCAACGTGGTGCTGCGCGGCGCTTCGACCGTGGCCGGACAGGCCTTCACCGCCCGCAGGCTCGCGCCTTTCGTGCGCCCGGCCCTGGTCAACGGCGCGGCCGGGGTGGTGGTCGTGGTGAACGGTCGGCTGTTCTCGGTCATGGCCTTCACCGTGGTGGCCGGCCGGGTGGTGGCGATCGACGTCCTGGGTGATCCCGACCGGCTGGCCAATCTCGACCTGACCGCCCTCGACCTGCCACCGGAGCCGTCGTGAAGCCACCGGAAGCCACCGACCGCCTCGAGTTCCACCCGATGACCTCCGGCGACCTCGACGACGTGGCCGCCCTGCTCGGCGACCCGGTCGTCATGCGGTACTACCCACGGATCCGCGACCGCGACGGCGCCCGGGACTGGATCGCCTGGACCCGGCGCCTCTACGAGACCGTGGGGTTCGGCCTGTGGGTGGTCCGGCTGCGGGCCACCGGGGAGTTCGTCGGTGACTGCGGCCTGACGCCGCAGGAGATCGACGGCGTGACCGACGTCGAGGTCGGCTACCACGTGCGGGCCGAGCTGCAGGGCCACGGGTACGCGACCGAGGCGGCCGCCGCCTGCCACGCGTACGCCCGTGACGTGCTCGGGGTCAAGCGGCTGATCGCGATCATCCACCCCGACAACGTGCCGTCCCAGCGCGTCGCCGAGAAGATCGGCCTCGCCTTCGAGCGCGACACCCTCTCCCGTGACGGTGACCCGGTCCGCGTCTACGCGACAGAGTTCTGAGCCCGGCGGCGGTAGGCGCCCGGAGACATGCCCACCTCCCGTTTGAAGGCGGCGGCGAAGGCCACGTCCGAGCCGTAGCCGACCTGACCGGCGACGGCTGCCACGGTGGCCCGGTCGTCGCGCAGCAGTGTGCGGGCCCGTTGCATCCGCAGCGCCAGCAGGTAGCGCATGGCGGGCCGGCCCACCCGCTCGGTGAACCGGGCTGCGAAGGCCGCGCGGGACAGCCCGGCCGTGGCGGCCAGCGAGGGCAGGGTCCACGGGTGCGCGAGGTCATGGTGGATGGCTTCCAGGGCAGTCGCGACGCACGGGTCGCCCAGCCCGGCCAGCCACCCCGGCTCGCCGACGGTGCCGCTGTGGTGCCGCAGGGCCCGGATCAGCAGCGCGTCGGAGAGCCGGGCCATGACCAGTTCGCTGCCCGGCCCGCCGTCGAAGGCCTCCGCCTGCAACGCCTCCACGAGCGCCGCGACCCACGCCGGCGGGCGGCCGTCGGTGCCCGGCAGCTGGATGACCGCGGGCAGGCCACGCAGCGCGGGATGGTCCGGCTCGCCGATGATGAACGCGCCGCAGACCACGACGGTCCGCTCGCCCGTCCCGCCGAGGGTTAACCGTGGCTCCGGGGAGCGGACGGCCAGCTCGTAGCCCGGCACGGCCACGGCCGACGGCGCCGAGCGCAGTAGGTGGGAGTCCCCACGGGGCAGGATCACGACATCGCCGGCGGTCAGCTCCCGGACGCTGCCGTCCCGCAGCACCAGCTCGCACCGGCCCTCGGCGATGATGTGCACCCCGCGCAGGCCGGCCCGGTCGAAGTCCACGCTGAACGGGCGGCCGAGCTCCAGCCACCGGTAGGCGGCGCTGGCGAACCGCAGCTCCCGCAGCACCGAACTGAGCAGATCCATCGGCCCGGCCCCCTCGGACGAACACTGTGGTCCGGCGGACTTCCACTCATGGATTGTCCGGGAAGCGGCTCCTAGCGTCGAGCCATGACCACCACCGAAGGAGAACCGGCCCTGCGGGGCATCGCCGGACTCGACCGGATCACCCAGGTGAAACTGCCGGTCACGGACCTGGCCCGCAGCGTCGCCTGGTACTGCCGGCTGCTCGACCTGCGGCTGTTCGCCGAGTTCGTGGAGGACGGCGTGCTGCGCGGCGCCGGGCTGATCGACCCGCGGGAGCGCTTCTGCATCGCGCTGCGGGACCGGACCGTCTGCGCCGGCTCACCGCGCCTCGACGGCTTCGACGTCTTCGCGTTCACCCCGGCCTCGCGGGCGGTCCTCGACGAGATCATCACCCGGTGCGAGCGGCACGGCATCCGCCACGCGGAGCCGTACGACACCCCGGCGGGCACCATCCTGGATGTGCCCGACCCGGACGGCACGGTGCTGCGGTTCTACCACTTCACCGCCGGCACCACGGGCTTCACCGGGATCGAGTCCCGCGACGGGGCGATCGTCGGCTCCTACTCCCGGCCGCGGCTGCCGGCCGGCTGACAGCCGCGGCCCGCCGTCTCCCGGGGGAGCGGCGGGCCCGGGGCGCGGGTCAGCCCGCGACCGTCAACTCGGCGTCCTTGGTCGGCAGCACGTCGACCGGGGTGACCAGCCGGCGGTCTGCGCCGACCACCCGCAGCGGGCCGGTCAGCCGGACCGTGCCCCGGCACGGCAGGTCCTCGGCGGAGGTGCCCACCATGACCTCGATCTCGCCCGGCTCCACGATGCGCCGCAGGTCGCGGCCCGTGAACGCGGTCCGGTCGGCGTGCACCTGGAAGCGGACCAGGGCGTCGGTGTGCGGCTCCAGCGACACCCGGGCGAAGCCGATGAGCTGCTTGACCGGCCGGGTCACCTGGGCCACCGGGTCGTGCAGGTAGAGCTGGACGACCTCCTCGCCGGTGCGCTCGCCGGTGTTGCAGACCCGGACCGTCACGGTGAACTCCCCGTCGGTGGGCACCTCGCTCGCGCTGATCCGCAGGGCGTCCAGCTCGAAGGTCGTGTACGACGAGCCGTAGCCGAAGGGGAACAGCGGCGTCGGGTCGAGGTTGCTGATGTTGGTCCGGTCGGCGCCCAGCGGCGGCTGCAGGTAGGTGCCGGGCTGGCCGCCCGGGTGCCGGGGGATCTGCACCGGCAGCTTGCCGCCGGGCTGGATCCGGCCGCTGAGGATGCCGGCGATGGCCCCGCCCGCCTCCTGGCCCGGCATGAACGCCTGCACCAGGCCGGCGGCGCGACCGTGCACGTCGCCCAGCGCGTACGGGCGGCCCGAGACCACGACCACGACGACCGGCGTACCGGTCTCCAGCAGCTCGGCCAGCAGGTCGGCCTGCACGCCCGGCAGGCGCAGGTCCTCGGCGTCGCAGCCCTCGCCCGACGAGCCGTTGCCGAACAGGCCGGCGAGGTCACCGACGACGGCCACGCACAGGTCCGAGTCGCGGGCGGTGGCGACGGCGGCGGCGAAGCCGGAGCGGTCGGCGCCCTGCACCTGGCTGCCGCGCTCGTGGACGATCTCGGTGCCGGGCAGCTCGGCCCGCAGCGCGTCGACCACCGTCGGCACGTCGATGCCCAGGCCGAGCTCCGGGTGGCGGGGCAGCACGTGGTTGGGGAACGCGTAGCAGCCCATGAAGGTGCGCGGGTCGTCGGCGCAGGGCCCGACCACGGCGATCCGGGCCGGAGCCGCCCGGTTGCCGTCGAGCAGCGGCAGGGCGGTGCCGGCGTCCAGCAGGACGATCGAGCGCTCGGCCACCTCGCGGGCCAGCTCCCGGTTGGCCGGGGAGTCCAGGTCGGTGCCGGCCGCGCGGGCCACCGAGGCCTCGGGCGTCCAGCCCGGGTCGAGCAGGCCGAGCTCGACCTTGTGGGTCAGCAGGCGCCGGGCGGCCCGGTCCACCAGCTCCTCGGGCACCTCGCCGGAGCGCACCCGCTCGACCAGGGCGGCCCCGAAGCCGAGGGTGTCGGGCAGTTCGACGTCGATGCCCGCGGCGATGGCCTGCGCGCCGGCCTCGGCGGTGTCGGCGGCGACCTTGTGCATGGTGGCGAGGAACGGCACGGCCCAGTAGTCGGACACCACCGTGCCGGTGAAGCCCCACTCGTCGCGCAGCAGGTCGGTGAGCAGCCAGGAGTCCGCGGCGGCGGGTACGCCGTCCACGTCGGAGTACGAGTTCATCACCGAGCCGGCCCGGCCCACCCGGATCGCCGTCTCGAAGCTGGGCAGGATCACGTCCATCAGCTCGCGCCGGCCCATCGGCACCGGCCCGTGGTTGCGCGCCGCGCGCGCGGCCGAGTAGCCGGCGAAGTGCTTGAGGGTGGCGATGATCCCGGCGCTCTGCAGGCCCCGTACGTACCCGGCGCCGAGCATCGAGACCAGGTACGGGTCCTCGCCCATGGTCTCCTCGACGCGGCCCCAGCGGTAGTCGCGGACGACGTCGAGCACCGGGGACAGCCCCTGGTGCACCCCGACCGCGGCCATGTCCCGGCCGATCGCCGCGGCCATCCGCTCGACCAGGTCCGGGTCGAAGGTCGCGCCCCAGGCGATCGCGGCGGGGTAGACCGTCGCGCCGTAGGTGGTGAAGCCGGTCAGGCATTCCTCGTGCACCAGCGCGGGGATGCCGAGACGGCTGTCCTCGATCACGATGCGCTGCTGACGGACGACCTCGGCGGCACCTTCGGTCACGGTCAGCGGGATGCCGCCGTAGACGCGGGTGAGGTGACCCAGGCCGTGCTTGCTGGCCTCCTGCAGGGAAACGCTGCCGGAGGCGGCGAAGACGTCCTGCATCGGGGCTACGTTGAGATTGGTCCCGGTCTCGTCGGCGGGCTCCTCGTCGTGCTCCATGTCGTTGCTGACCCACCGGCTGCCCAGCTGCGCGACCTTCTCCTCGAGGGTCATGTGCGCCAGCAGCGAGCTGACCCGGTCAGCCACGCTACGGGTCTGGTCGTGCCAGTCGGGTGTCGTCACGATGGTTCTCCTTACGAACAGGACGGGGGTGCAGGCGTGCCGAAACTTTCGGACTGTCGACGAGACCTGACCGCGACCTTACCGTGACCTTCGACGGGGGGAGATCGGGCCTGACAGTGCTGCAGTGGGTCCACTCTCGCGCCTAAAGCACGAGTCTTTCAAGGGCCTTGACACGCCAATCATGAAATCCTACGTTAACGAAATCTCTCGGTAACTTGCGGTTGTCGATCGAAAGTTCCAGAACCTGGATCCGAGTTCGGCGGCCTCTCCCTCAGATGTTCGACTCGCCGCGAGCCTGCGGCTCACGAGTACGGAGACCAGCGTGGAACGCAGTCCGATATCCCGTCGCACCTTCCTCAGCCTGACCGCCGCTGCCGGCGCCGGTGCGGCCCTGGCCGCCTGCGGCAGTTCCGGTCCGGGCACCAGCGGTTCCGGGAAGAAGGCCGGCTCGGCCAGCTACTGGTTCCTCACCGGCCAGCCCGGCGAGGGCATCCGGCAGGCCGCCGCGGAGCGCTTCAACAAGGCCAACCCGGACACCCAGATCCAGTTCACCGCGTTCGAGAACGACGCCTACAAGCAGAAGATCAAGACGGCCATCGGCGCCGGCCAGGCGCCCACGCTGATCTGGGGCTGGGGCGGTGGCGGCCTGAAGAGCTACGTGGACGCCGGCCAGGTCGAGGACCTGACCCCGTGGTTCGAGCAGAACGCCGCGATCAAGGACAAGCTGTTCCCGTCCTCGTTCGGCCCGGCCACGGTCAACGGCAAGATCTACGCCATGCCCTGCGAGACCGTGGCGCCGATCATCCTGTTCTACAACAAGAAGGTCTTCAACGACGTCGGCGTGCAGCCGCCGAAGACCTGGGACGACGTCATGGCCCTGGTGCCGAAGTTCAACGAGAAGAAGATCGCGCCCTTCTCGCTGGCCGGCAAGTCCCGCTGGACCAACATGATGTGGCTGGAGTTCATGCTCGACCGCATCGGCGGCTCGCAGGTCTTCCAGAGCGTCTTCGAGGGCAAGAAGGACGCCTGGTCCGACCCGGCCGTGCTGGAGATGCTGACCAAGCTGCTGGACCTGGTGAAGGCCAACGGCTTCAACAAGGGCTTCTCCTCGGTCGACGCCGGCGCCAACGCCGACCAGGCCCTGCTCTACACCGGCAAGGCCGCCATGATGCTGCACGGCGCCTGGACCTACGGCAGCATGAAGAACGACGGCGGCGACTTCGTCCCCAAGGGCAACCTGGGCTGGATCCCGTTCCCGACCTTCACGGGCGGCAAGGGCGACCCGAGCGACACGGTCGGCAACCCGGGCCAGTACCTGGCCATCTCCAGCAAGGCCACCGCCGAGCAGAAGGACATCGCCAAGAAGTTCTTCACCAGCGGCGTGCTCGACGAGGCCGAGACCAAGGCGTGGATCAACGACGGCGGCTCGGTGCCGGTGGTCAAGGGCACGGAGGCCACCCTGGCCGCGTCCCCCGACGCCGAGTTCCTCAAGTTCGTCTACGACACCTCGGTCAACGCCAAGGTCTTCGCCCAGTCCTGGGACCAGGCGCTGAGCCCGACCGCGGCCGAGGCCCTGCTGGACAACATCGCCAAGCTGTTCCAGCAGCAGGTCACCCCGCAGCAGTGGATCGCCAACATGAACGGGGTCATCGGTAAATGACGGCCCTTGCTCCGCCCCCGGTGGCGGTACCTTCCTCCAAGACCGGCGGGCGGAGCAGGTCCGTCTCCTGGATGGTGTGGCCGGCGCTGCTGATGTTCACGGCGTTCGGTGTGGTGCCGCTGCTGGGCGTGCTCGCCCTCAGCTTCACCCAGTGGGACGGCATCGGGGCGATCAACCCCGCCGGCCTGGACAGCTGGCGCACGGTGCTGTCCGAGCCCGGCCTGCTGCACTCGATCTGGGTGACGTTCCTCGTGATGGCGCTGTCCTGGGTGTTCCAGACGCCGATGAGCCTGCTGATCGGCGTCTTCCTGGCTGCCCGCAAACGCTACCGCGGGTTCCTCGCCGTGCTGTACTTCATCCCGTTGCTGCTCAGCTCGGCGGCCATCGCGATCACCTTCAGCGCGCTGCTGAACCCGAACTTCGGGCTCGGCACGGGCCTGGGCGTCGAGTTGCTCAACCAGGACTGGCTGGGCCAGGGCAACCTCGCCCTGGGCGTGCTGGTCTTCGTCGTGTCCTGGCAGTTCATCCCGTTCCACTCGCTGATCTACCAGGGTGCCGTGCGGCAGATCCCGACCGCCATGTACGAGGCGGCCGAGATCGACGGCGCGGGCCGGGTGCGCAAGTTCTTCAGCATCACCCTGCCCCAGCTCAAGTACACGATCATCACCTCGTCGACGCTGATGGTGGTGGGGTCGCTGACGTTCTTCGACCTGATCTTCGTGCTCACCGCCGGCGGTCCCGGCGACGCCACCAACGTGCTCGCGCTCGAGATGTACCAGACCGGTTTCAAGGCCAACCTGATGGGCCCGGCCAGCGTCATCGCCGTGATCCTGGTGCTGTTCGGCCTCGGGCTGGCGCTGCTGCTGCGCAGGCTCGGTGGCGGTAGCGCGACGGACAGCCAACTGGAAGGTGCCTGATGGCCATCTCGACCCGGCACGCCCCGCCGCGACCAGGTGTGTCGGTGACCTCTCACGGCGGCGGCGCGCGGCGTCGCTCGCCCCTGCGGTTGAACTGGTTCGGCGGCGGCTTCGGCTGGCTCTGGCTGATCGTGGTGATGGTGCCGATCTACTGGATCGTCATCACCAGCTTCAAGACCCGGGCCAACTACTACGCGCAGAACCCGCTGGTGCCGCCGTCGGCGCCGACACTGGACAACTACCGTCTGGTGATCGAGGCCGACTTCACCCGGTACTTCATGAACAGCGTCATCGTGACGGCGGGGGCGGTACTGCCCGCGACGCTGATCTCGTTCATGGCGGCGTACGCGATCGTCCGGGGCAGCGCGGGCAGCCGCTTCCTGCGCTCGGTCAACGGCCTGTTCCTGATGGGCCTGGCCATCCCGCTGCAGGCGGTGGTGATCCCGATCTACCTGATCATCATCCGGCTGCAGATGTACGACACCCTGCTGGCCATCATCCTGCCGTCGATCGCCTTCGCCATCCCGTTGTCGGTGCTGGTGCTGGCCAACTTCATCCGGGACGTGCCCAAGGAGTTGTTCGAGTCCATGCGCCTGGACGGGGCGACGGAGTGGGGCACGCTGTGGCGGCTGGCCTTCCCGCTGGTCCGTCCGGCCCTGGTGACCGTGGTGATCTATCAGGGACTCGGCGTCTGGAACGGTTTCATCCTGCCGCTGATCCTCACCCAGAGCCCCGATCAGCGGACCCTGCCGCTGGGGCTGTGGAGCTTCCAGGGCCAGTACGGCGTCAACGTGCCGGCTGTGCTCGCCTCGGTCGTGCTGACCACGCTGCCGATCCTGATCTGCTACGCGATCGGCCGGCGGCAGTTGCTCAGCGGTTTGACCGCGGGCTTCGGGAAGTAGCCACGGGGGCGGTGCTGTCGCGCACCATGAGCTCCGTGGCGAGCTCGACCCGGGGAGCCTGAAGGGCCTCGCCGCGCGCCAGTCGCAGGACGGTGTGCGCGGCGAGCCCGCCCATCTCGGCCAGCGGCTGGCGCACGGTGGTCAGCGGCGGTGAGGACCAGCGGGCCTCGGGCAGGTCGTCGAAGCCGGTCACGCTCAGGTCCGCGGGCACCCGCAGGCCGCGGCGGCGGGCGGCTTCGTAGACACCCAGCGCCATCTGGTCACTGGTGGCGAACACGGCGGTCGGCGGCTCGGCGAGATCGAGCAGCCGGCCGCCGCCGGTGTATCCGGACTCGTGGCGGAAGTCGCCCTGCACGATCAGGGCCGGGTCGGTGCCGATGCCGGCCGCGGCCAGGGCGGCCCGGTAGCCGTCCAGCCGGGCGCGGCTGCAGGAGAGCCCGCGCGGGCCCGCGATGAGCCCGATCCGCCGATGGCCGAGGGAGAGCAGGTGCTCGGTGGCGCTGAGCCCACCGGCCCAGTTGGTCGCGCCGACCGTGGCCACCTCGGAGGCCGAGCCGCCGGCCGGGTCGACGACGACCACCGGGATGTGCAGCCGGCGCAGCTGGATCTGGACCGGCGCGGCGACCTGGGACAGCACGAAGACGACCCCGTCGCAGGTCCGCGTGCGCAGGTTGCGCAGCCACTGCCGGGTCGCCGTGTCGTCCTGGTGCACGGCCGAGACGACCGTGCCCGCGCCGGCCGCGTGCGCCACGTCGGCCACCCCGCGGATCAGCTCGACGGCCCACGGGCTGTCGAGCTCGTCGAAGACCACGTCGAGGACCTGAGCGCGGCCCGGCGCCCGGGAGTTGCGGCGCCGGTAGCCCCGGTCGCGCAGCAGCTGCTCGACGCGTTCCCGGGTGGCCGCCGAGACGTCGGCGCGGCCGTTGAGCACGCGGGAGACGGTCGGCACGGAGACCCCGGCCGCGTCCGCGATGGCGGAGATGGTCACCCGGCGCTCGTCCGCGCTCATCGCGCTCCTCCTCGCTTGCGGGCCGGTACCGGCGGGCCCGCCGGTACCGAGCAGGATCAGCGGCCGGCCGGCGCCAGGGTGTCGCGCAGCGCGGCGTACGCCGGGTTCTGGTGGTGCCGGACCGGGGTGTGCCCGCAGACTTTCTGTCGGTGGGCGCGGTAGGAGTCCTCGCCGGCCAGGGCCGCCCTGTCGACGGCGGCGCGAACGCGAACTCTCATCGTCTGTCCATTCTGGTCCGGCCGCGCGGACGGTCGAGAGGTTCCGAGAACTTCCGTTACGTGACCGGAACATATGCCGATCCTGCTCACCGGTCAACAGGTAACAACGTGGACAGATAGCGGTGAAGATCAATGAGCTGAGCGCGTGATCTGGGGCGCAGCGCCTTCTTGACGCGACTTCGACCGGGTTCTATGTTACGGACGTTCGGCTGCGCGGTTTCCGAAAGTTTCGGAACAACGGGCCCCGGAATCGATCGTGAGGATGTCATGTCTCATCGTCCGAAATGGTGGCGCCGACTGGCGGTGCCGATGTCCGCCCTGCTGCTGACCGGTGGCCTGGCCGGCCCGGCCGAGGCCGCCGGCCCGACTGCCGTGGTGGTCGACACGGCCCGGGGGCAGGGCGACGTCGTCAGCTTCACCTTCGACGACGGCCCCAATCCGCCCGACACCCTGCGCCTGCTCGACGTGCTGCGCCGGCGGCACGTACGCGCGGTGTTCTGCCTGTGGGGCGACCACGTCGTCGAGCATCCCGAGGTGGCGCGCCGGATCGCCGCCGCCGGGCACGTGCTGTGCAACCACTCCATGCACCACGACGACTTCGGCCCCTGGACCCCGGAACAGGTCAGGGCGGACCTGGTCGAGACCAGCGCGGCGATCCGCCGGGCGGTCCCGCACGCCCGCATCCCGTACTTCCGGGCCCCGTACGGCAGCTGGGGGCAGAGCCCGCAGGTCGCAGCCGAGCTGGGCATGCAGCCGCTGGGCTGGCGGATGGACATCGCCGACTGGGAGCCGCCGGGCACCGACGTGCTCGTGCAGCGGCTGCGTGAGCGGATCACCCCGGGCGCGGTGGTGCTCATGCACGACGGCGGCGGCGACCGCAGCCAGACGGTCGAGGCCGTCGACCGGATCATTCCCGAGCTGCGCGCCCAGGGCTGGCGCTTCACCCTGCCGCGGCGTCGTGGCTGACCGGGGAGGATCCGTGTCCACCAGACGAGAACTGCTGGCGCTCGCCTCGGGCGCCGCCGTGGCCGCGACCCTGCCCGGCGCCCCGGCGCAGGCGACCGGCCGGACCGGCGACACTCCACGCTGGACCGGCACCTGGGCCGCGGCGCCGACCACCGTCCCGCCCACCCCGCCGACCGTGCTGGAGAACCAGACCGTGCGCCACGTCGTGCACGTCAGCACCGGCGGCGACCGGCTGCGGATCCGGCTGACCAACGAGTTCGGCGAGCAGCCCCTGGTCGTCGGCGAGGTGCGGGTCGCCCGGCGCGCCGGGACCGGGGCGAGCACGGCCAACGAGCCCGGCACCGACCGGGCGGTCACCTTCGGCGGGCGCCCGGGGGCGACCGTCCCGGCGGGCGCGCCGCTGGTCAGCGACCCGGTGCACCTGCGGGTCCCGGCCGGCACCGAGCTGACCGTCAGCGTGTACCTGCCGCGGCGCACCCCGGTCACGACGCTGGCCGCCTTCGCGTACCAGGACAACGTGATCGCCGCCGGGAACGTCACCGCGGCCCGTACCGTCACCCCGACCGCCGTGGTCGGGCAGAACCTGTTCCTCTCCGGGGTCAGCGTCGCCTCGGGCGCCGGCGCGATCGTCACCCTCGGCGACTCCATCACCAACGGCGCCAACGCGGCGGCGAACCTCAACCACCGCTGGCCCGACCTGCTCGCCGCCCGGCTACGCGCCGCCCGCATCGACCGTGGCGTGGTCAACGTCGGCGTCTCCGGCAACCGGCTGTTGCACGACCCCAACCCGCCGGCCGGCAGCGACGCGGTGGCCTACGCCGCGTACTTCGCGCAGAGCGCGCTGCGCCGCTTCGACCGTGACGTGGTCGCCCAGCCCGGGGCGGAGTTCCTGATCGTGCTGCTCGGGGTCAACGACCTCGGCCACCCCGGCACCACCGCACCGGCGTCCGAGGTGGTCTCCGCGGCCGACCTCATCGCCGGGCACCGCCAGCTCATCGCCCGGGCCCACCAGGCCGGGCTGCGGGCCTACGGCGCCACCGTGCTGCCGTTCAAGGACGACACCCTCGGGTTCTACTCGGCGGAGAACGAGCGCAAGCGGGCCGCGCTGAACCACTGGATCCGCACCGGCGGCGACTACGACGCGGTCATCGACTTCGACGCCGCCGTCCGTGACCGCAGCGACCCGCTCCGGCTGGCCCCGGTCTACGACAGCGGCGATCACCTGCACCCCAACGACGCCGGGATGGCCGCGCTCGCCGCCGCCGTACCCCTGCGACTCTTCCGGTAGGGAAGGCGTACCCATGAGGCTCCTGCTCGCTCTCGCGGCCCTGGCCGCGCCCTTCTTCGTCGCCGGGCCGGCACCGGCCGCGGCGACATCGCGTGACGCGCTGGCCACGGGGCAGCGCGACTCGTACGTCTCCGCCCTGCCCGGCCGCGGCCGGTTCCCGCTGGTGGCCGGCGGCCGGGCCGCGCCGCTGGTGGTCAGCGCGGGTGACCACGCCGGGGTGATCCGGGTGGTCGACGACCTGAGCGCGGACATCGCCGCGGTGACCGGCGTGACGCCGGTGGTCGCCCACGACCGGGTGCCCGGCGGGCGCGACCCGGTGCTGGTCGGCACCATCGGCAAGAGCCCGCTCATCGACCGGCTGATCGCGGCGGGCAAGCTCGACGTGCGCGGCATCGCCGGCAAGTGGGAGACCACGGTCGAGCAGATCGTGGAGAATCCGCTGCCGGGCGTCCGGCGCGCGTTCGTGATCGCCGGCAGCGACCAGCGCGGCAGCATCTACGGCGCCTACGACCTGTCCAAGCGCATCGGCGTCTCGCCCTGGCGCTTCTTCGACGACGTCCCGGTCCGCCACCAGGACGCGGTGTACGTGCTGCCCGGGCGGCACACCCAGGGCACACCCGCGGTGAAGTACCGCGGCTTCTTCATCAACGACGAGAACCCGGCCACCGGCACCTGGGCCCCGCGCTACTTCGGGCCCGGCAAGGCGCCCGGCTTCCCGAACGGGCTCAACGCGGCCTACTACGCCAAGGTCTTCGAGACGATGCTGCGGCTGAAGGCCAACTACCTGTGGCCGGCCGTCTGGGGCCGCGCATTCGCCGAGGACGACCCGCAGAACCACGCCACCGCCTCGTTCTACGGCGTGGTGATGGGCACCTCGCACGAGGCGCCGATGATGCGTGGCATCGAGGAGTGGAACCGGCACCCCGCCGGGACGGGCGAGTGGAGCTTCCGCCGCAACCCCGACGCGATCAAGGCGTACTGGCGGGACGGGGCCGAGCGGATGGCCCGCGACAAGATCGAGGGTGTCATCACGCTCGGCATGCGCGGCAACGGCGACGTCGGCCTGCCCGACGGCGACGGCATCGACCTGATGAGCTCCATCATCGACACCCAGCGGCAGATCCTGCGCGACACCGGGCTGATCGGCGCTCCCCAGGTGCAGACCCTCTACAAGGAGGTGCAGCGCTACTGGGACCGCGGCTACCGGCCGCCGGACGACGTCACCGTGGTGTTCTGCGACGACAACTGGGGCAACATGCGCAAGCTGCCGGACGCCTCGCTGCCGGCCCGCAGCGGCGGCTACGGCATGTACTACCACTTCGACTACGTCGGTGGCGGCCGCAACTACAAGTGGGCCGACACGGTCAACCTGACCAACACCTGGGAGCAGCTCAACCTGTCGTACCGCTCGGGGGTCGACCGGCTCTGGATGGTCAACGTCGGCGACCTGAAGAACGAGGAGCAGCCCACCCAGTTCTTCCTCGACTACGCCTGGAACCCCGACGCGCTGCCGCTGCACAAGCTGGGGGAGTGGGAACGGCAGTACGCCGCCCAGAACTTCGGCCCGGCCCTGGCCGGCGACATCGCCGACGTGCTCAGCGACTACGGCCACCTGCAGTCGCGCCGCAAGCCCGAGCTGCTCAACCGGCGCATCACCATCGACCCGGTCACCCAGGTGATCACCTACGACGACGAGGGCAACCCGTTCAGCCTCACCGACTACCGGGAGATGGACCGGGTCACCGCCGAGTGGCAGGCGCTCGGCGCCCGGGCCGAGCGGATCAGGGCCCGGGTGCCCGCGGCCTGGCAGGACGCCTACTTCCAGCTGGTCTACTACCAGGTCAAGGCCACCGCCAACCTGTACGCGCTGCGCCGGGCCGAGTTCACCAACATCCGGTACGCCGGCCAGGGCCGCGCCGCCACCAACGACCTGGCCGACCTGGCCGAGGCCCGGTTCGCCGAGGACCAGGCGCTGAACGCGTACTACAACAACGAGCTGGCCGGCGGGAAGTGGAAGGACTGGCAGCTCCAGCCCAAGATCGGCTACGGCAACGTGGCCCGGTACGGCCCCAACGCGCCCTGGCAGCAGCCGGAGAAGGACAACGTGGCGCTGCCGGACGAGATCTACCCGTACCTGAAGCGCATCGAGGTGCCCGCGGCGGCCGCGATGGGTGTGGACCTCGACGGCGGGGACCCGGTCACGCTGCCCGCGTTCAGCCCGTACCAGGCGCAGCCCGCGCAGTACATCGAGGTCTACAACAAGGGCACGACGCCGTTCGCGTACCGGATCACCCCGGCCGTCCCGTGGGTGCACGTCACGCCCGCCGCCGGCCGGGTCGGCAAGCAGGTCCGGGCCACCGTACGGGTGGACTGGCGGCGCGCGCCCAAGGGCACCACCACCGTGCCGATCACGGTGACCGGCGCGAACGGTGCCCAGGTCGTCGTGCAGGCCCCGATCGACAACCGGGTGCGCCACCCGAAGGGCTTCGTCGAGGCGAACGGCTACGTCGCGATGGAGGCCGACCACTACACCCGCAAGGTGGGGGACTGGCGCCTGCTGCCCGGCATCGGCAAGACCGGCAACGGGCTGACCCCGCTCGGCGGCGAGGGTGCCCGCCTGGAGTACACGACCACTCTCAGGACGACCGGTCCGGTCAAGGTGACCGCCGTGCTGTCGCCGCGCAACAACGTCCGGCCGACCGACGGCCTCAAGTACGCGATCTCGCTGGACGACCAGGCGCCGCAGACGGTCAACATCACCAAGGCCACCGGCGCCGACGACACGACCATGAACCGCCAGTGGGAACGCAACACCTCCGACAACGTCAACCGCACCACCACGACGCACACGGTGGCCACGGCGGGCGTACACACCCTCAAGTTCTGGATGGTGGATCCGACCGTGATCGTGCAGCGCCTCGAGATCGACACCGGCGGCGTCAAGTACAGCTACCTGGGCCCGCCCGAGAGCAAGCGGGTGACCCGATGAACCGCCGGTCACTGCTGGGCCTCGGCGGCGCCGCGGCGGTCTCCGTGGCCACCGCCGTCCAGACCCGCACGCACCGTCCCCGCCGGGACTGGCTGCACACCTGGGTGTCGATGCCGCAGCTCACCGAGCCGGGCAACCTGCCGCCGGCGCCGTTCACCGGCACCGACTCGGTGCTCGTGGACACCACCCTGCGCCAGACCGTGCACACGTCGATCGCCGGGAGCTCCGTACGGTTGCGCTTCTCCAACGCCTTCGGCGGCGCGGTCCTGCCGATCACGGCCGTCTCGATCGCCCGGCCCGCCGGGGGCCGGCCGGGCTCGGCCGCGATCGAGCCGGGCACCCTGCGGCCGGTCACCTTCTCCGGGCGGACGTTCGCGTCCGTCCCGGTGGGCGCGCAGGTGGTCTCCGATCCCATCGATCTCGACGTGCCGGCCCGCTCCGAGCTGACCGTCACGGTGTATCTGGCGACCGGCCAGGCGAGCACCGCCGTGACCTCGCACCCCGGCTCGCGCACCACGTCGCACCTGCTGCGCGGCGACCACCACGACGACGTGGACCTGCCCGGCGCCACCCCGGTCGTGCACTGGTACTTCCTCAGCGGGGTCGAGGTGCTCGCCCCGGGCGACAGCACGGCGACCGTGGTGCTCGGCGACTCCCTGACCGACGGCCGGGGTTCCACCACCGACGGCAACGACCGGTGGCCCGACCAGCTCTCCGCCCGGCTGCGCGGCCCCCACGCGGTGCTCAACCAGGCGGCCGGCGGCAACCGGGTGCTGCAGGACGGGCTCGGGCCGAGCGCCCTGGCCCGGCTGGACCGCGACGTGCTCGCGCTGGGCGGGGTCGCCTCGCTGATCGTCTTCGAGGGCGTCAACGACATCGGTACGGCGGCAGCCACCCCCGAGGCGCAACAGCGGGTGGGCGACGACCTGCGGGCCGCGTACGACCAGATCGTCACCCGCGCCCACGCCCGGGACATCGAGGTGTACGGGGCCACGATCACCCCGTTCGGCGGCAACGAGGGCTACGACGATCCGGGTGGGTTGCGGGAGCAGACGCGTACCGGGGTCAACGAGTGGATCCGGCGCAGCGGGCGTTTCGACGGGGTCGTGGACTTCGACGCCGTGGTCCGCGATCCGGCCGCCCCGCGCAGGCTGCTGCCCGCCTACGACACCGGTGACCACCTGCACTTCAATCCGGCCGGTTACCGGGCATTGGCCGAGGCTGTCCCGTTGCGGTGGTTGCGATGACAAACATGACCAATGTGGCGGTGCTGCTGCCGCCACCGGAGGCGTTGCCGGCCCGGCTGTCCACGTACCGGGAGGTCTTCGCCGGTCCGGTGTTCGACCTGGCCTTCGCCGCGGCGGGCACTTTCGACCTGCTCGCCTCGGCGGACATCCTGGCCATCGCGCCGCCGGTGCGGCGGGGGCCGGACACGATCACCGCCGAGGAGGCCGCCGCCCTGCGCGAGGCGGTGCGCCGCAACTGCCGGATCCTGGCCATCGGTGAGGCCGTCTTCACCGTGGCGGCCGCCGGGCTGCTCGACGGCCGGGCGGTGTCCACCTGCCCGGCGCACGCCGAGGAGCTGCGGCGCCGCTATCCGCGGGTCCGGCTGGCGCCGGGCGTGCGGTACGTCGACGACGACCCGATCTTCACGGCCGCCGCCGGAGCCCCCGGCGTGGAGTTGTGCCTGCATCTGGTCCGCAAGTACCACGGCGCGGCCACCGCCGCCCGCATCGCCCGTTCCCTGCCGCGACACCGCGCGGCCGAATAACAATTACGCCGGTCTATTCCCTCGGGAGGCCGACCGGCTCAAGATGGGAGCGCTCCCAAAAGTGTCATCCCCCTCCCCGCACCGGAAGGCAGCCACCGTGTCCGACCGACCCGTCCCCCGCAGACCCCGCCTGCGTACGACCCTGACCCTGCTCGCGGCGAGCCTCACCGCCGGCGGCGTGGCGCTGGCCGTCGCGCCCTCGGCCGACGCCGCCACCACCCTCGGCGCCTCGGCCGCCGCCACCGGCCGCTACTTCGGCACCGCCGTCGCGGCCAACAAGCTCAGCGACAGCACCTACGTCGGGATCCTGAACCGGGAATTCAACGCGGTCACGCCCGAGAACGAGATGAAGATCGACGCGACCGAGCCGCAGCAGAACCAGTTCTCCTTCACCAACGCGGACCGGATCGTCAACCACGCCCTCGCCCAGGGCATGAAGGTCCGCGGGCACACCCTGGCCTGGTACTCGCAGCAGCCCGGCTGGATGCAGAGCATGGAGGGCAGCGCGCTGCGCTCCGCCATGATCAACCACATCACCCGGGTCGCCACGTACTACCGCGGCAAGGTCTTCACCTGGGACGTGGTGAACGAGGCGTTCGCGGACAGCGGCGGCGGCCGGCGCGACTCCAACCTGCAGCGCACCGGCAACGACTGGATCGAGGTCGCCTTCCGGACCGCGCGCGCGGCCGACCCGGACGCCAAGCTCTGCTACAACGACTACAACATCGACAACTGGACCTGGGCCAAGACCCAGGGCGTGTACAACATGGTCCGTGATTTCAAGGCGCGCGGCGTGCCGATCGACTGCGTGGGCCTCCAGTCGCACTTCAACAGCGGGTCGCCGTACCCGAGCAACTACCGCACCACGATGGAGAACTTCGCCGCGCTCGGCGTGGACGTGCAGATCACCGAGCTGGACATCGAGGGCTCGGGACAGACCCAGGCCACCACGTACGCCAACGTCGTCCGTGACTGCCTGGCCGTGCCCCGGTGCAACGGCATCACCGTCTGGGGCATCCGGGACAGCGACTCGTGGCGGGCCAGCGGCACCCCGCTGCTCTTCGACGGCAGCGGCAACAAGAAGGCGGCGTACACCTCGACGCTGGAGGCGCTCAACGCCGGCGGTACCACCAACCCGACCACGCCCCCGCCGACCACGCCCCCGACGTCGCCGCCGACCTCGCCCCCTGTCTCGCCGACGCCGCCGACCGGCACCACGCCGCCGCCGGCCGGGACGGGCTGCACGGCCGCCTACACCGTGAACGCGTGGACCGGCGGCTTCACCGCCACGGTCAAGGTCAGCGCGGGCTCCGCCGCGGTCACCGGCTGGGCGGCCACGCTCACCCTGCCGTCGGGCTCCGCGGTCACCAACGCCTGGAACGCGCAGGCCACCGGCAGCACCGGCGCGGTCCGCTTCGCCAACGTCTCCTACAACGGCCGGATCGCCGCCGGATCCAGCACCGAGTTCGGTTTCCAGGGCACCGGCACCCCGCCCACCGGCACCCCCACCTGCGCCGCGTCCTGATCGCGACGTCCGGCGCGGCGTGGACCACCCTTCCGCGCCGCGCCGGACCCATCCCCCGGAGCGAGGAACCATGAAACGACTGACCCAGGCCCTGCTGGCCCTCACCGCCGCGGTGAGCGCGATCGGCGCCTCCGTGCTGCTGCCGGCGTCCCCCGCGGCCGCCGCGTCCCTGCAGGAGGTCACCGGCTTCGGCGCCAACCCGACCAACCTGCGCATGCACCTGTACGTCCCCGACCGGCTCCCGCCGAACCCGGCCCTGCTCGTGGCCGTGCACTACTGCACCGGCTCCGGACCGGCGTTCTACTCGGGCACCTCGTTCGCCTCCCTGGCCGACCGGTACGGCTACATCGTGATCTACCCGTCGGCGACCCGCTCGGGCAACTGCTTCGACGTGTCCTCGCCGGCAGCGCTGCGCCACGACGGCAACAGCGACCCGGCCGGCATCGTCTCGATGGTCCGTTACGTGCAGCAGCGTTACAGCACCGACCCGGCCCGTACGGTCGTCACCGGTGCCTCCTCCGGCGCCATGATGACCAACGTGCTGCTGGGTGACTACCCGGACGTGTTCCGGGCCGGGGCGGCGTTCGCGGGCGTGCCGTTCGGCTGCTTCGCCACCACCGACGGCTCCAGCTGGAACAGCGCCTGCGCCAACGGCCAGGTCACCAAGACCCCGCAGGCGTGGGGCGACCTGGTCCGCAACGCGTACCCCGGATACACCGGCCCGCGGCCGCGGATGCAGGTGTGGCACGGCGTCAACGACGACACGTTGCGGTACCCGAACTTCACCGAAGAGATCAAGCAGTGGACCAACGTGCATGGTGTCTCGCAGACGCCGGTGCAGACCGACACGCCGCAGTCCGGCTGGACCCGTACCCGCTACGGCTCGGCCTCCGCGCAGCCGCCGGTCGAGGCGATCAGCGTCGCGAACACCGGGCACAACCTGCCGCAGGCCGGCATGGCCGAGCGTGCGGTGACGTTCCTCGGCCTGGACAGCACCTCCGTCCCGCCGACCTCGCCGCCGACCTCGCCCCCGACCTCGCCCCCTGTCTCGCCCACGCCGCCGAGCAGCACCCCGCCGTCCAGCCCGCCCCCGGGCACGGGCGGCTGCCGGGTCGGATACGTGGTCAACGCCTGGAACAGCGGCCTCACCGCGGCCATCACGATCACCAACTCCGGACCGGCCGTGACCAGCTGGACGCTCGGCTTCACCCTGCCGGCCGGCCAGACCATCACCTCCGGCTGGAACGCGACGTGGACGGGCTCCAGCGGAGCGGTCACCGCCCGCAACGTGTCCTACAACGGCAGCCTGGCCACGGGCGCGTCGACCAGCATCGGCCTGCAAGCCACGCACACCGGCGACAGCAGCCGCCCGACAGCGTTCACGCTGAACGGCACCGCCTGCACGGTCGCCTGATGAGACCGCCTGCTGCCCCGGACCGGGTGAGCCGGGGCAGCAGGTGCACTACTCAGGAGCCGGGAAGGGTCGCCTCGTCGGCCGGACCTGATCCGGCCGGGTCCCGCCGGCCGGTGGCGAGACGGCTCAGGTGCCAGCCGACGGCGTAGACCGCCAGCACGACGCAGACGGCCGCGACACCGTCCACGGCGAACTGCCGTACCGCGAGCTCCGCCATGTCCCTCCCGGTCCAGGTCGGCGGCACGACCTGCGGCGGAAGGTCGGGATAGTCCATCTTGTTGGCCGCCATGAGCTGCCGGACACCGTTCACCGCGCCGGCAGTGCCCAGCACCAGCGGCGCCACCAGCAACGCACCCCAGACCACCGGGCGTATCCGGGACCCGAGCCGCACGACCGGCGGGACCGGCTGCGCCGGCGTCGTCCGCCACCAGCGCCACGCCCAGACCAGGAGCACGGCCGAGCCGAGCACACCGCCGGCCAGGTCCACCTTCGTCGACTGGTCCTCACCCAGCACGCCGCCCAGGCGGTCCCACGCCACGTGGGTCGCTGCCCCGATCACCAGGGAAAGGGCGATCCACCACACCGCGGCCGGCCGCCACCCGATGGACCGTTCCGCCGGCTGCCACACACGCCCCGCGGCAGCCGGCGGCAGCAGCGCCACCACCGGCCGTTTGAGCAGCACGTGAAACACCAGGAGCAGAGCCAGGGCGATCACCGGGTCGAGCCAGAACACCGACGACGCGTGGTGGGTGCGGGTGAGCAGAGTGCCGCTGGGGTCGAGCCACGGCAGGGCCACGTAATAGGTCAGATCCGGCGCCATCGAGCCCGCGACCAGCGCGGACGCGACCAGGGGACGGCGGGGGAGAGCAAGGACCGCCGCAGGGTGAGCGAGCGTGAACGGCACCCGCGGAACCCTAGCGGCGCGCCGCCACCCGCCCGGCCCGGCCCGGTGTCTTCCACCACCGGGCCGGGCTCACGTCAGGCCCCGGTACGGGTCGCGATCGCCTGCAGGAAGATTTCGTTGATCTTCGCCGGGTCCTCCGCGATGAAGACGCCGCTGGACGGCCCGCTGGCGTCGGAGATCGCCTTCAGCTCGCCCCGGTCGACCTCCGGCCCGATCCCGATGATCACCATGCGCACGGGCTTGTCCGCGTCCCGCACCTTCCTCAGGTCGGAGACAAGCTGGTCGCGGGTCAGGCCGTCGGGGTTCTCGTTCACCCCGTCGGTGAAGAGGATGACCGAGTTGACCCGGCCCCGCTGCCACCCCTGCTGCACGGTCTTGTACGCCGCCAGCGCGGTGTCGTACAGCCCGGTGTCGCCCGTCTTCTTCGGCTTCAGGTCGTTGAGGGCGTCGTTGAGCTTGTTGCGCGCCGTCGACAGCGGGCTGATCGGCACCTTCGGCTGCCACGCCTGCTTGCCCACCAGCTCCGTGGAGAAGAACCACGTGCCGACGGACCACCGGTCGTCGAACAGCTGCAGACCCTGCGCCGCGGCCCGCTTGGTGACCTCGGCACGGGTCAGGCCACCGGCGGTGGGCACCTCGGTCAGCATCGAACCGGAGATGTCGAAGACGGCGAGGACCCGGCCCGGCTGGGTGATCGCGGCCCAGCTGCCCAGCACCTGGCTGATCGCCGTGGAGGCCTGGGCCGACGCGGCGGCGCCCTGACTGGCCTTGGCGCCGGGGGCGATCACCGGGGTGGCCACCGGCGGCGCGCCGGTCGGAGCGATGAAGCCCGCCCCCGCCCGGCCGTCGGGCCCGCGCAGGCCGGCGGCGGCCAGCGCGTCCCGGAACGTCGTCCCGCGCAGTTCCTCGTGCAGCGCCGCGGCGGCGGCAGCCTTCTGCGGGTCGACCTCCGGCATGACCGCGAACGGGTAGTTCAGCGCGGTCGGCGCCGGATCGAGGTAGAGGGCGGCGAGCTGGATGGGTGGCTTGCCCCCGTTGTACGCGACCACGTCCTCCTCGGACAGCGGTGCGGCGCTCAGGCCGGTGGTGACTTCTGCTGCCGTACGCGGGAACTTCTCCAGCAGGTCCTGCCGGATGCTCGAGGTGTTCGCCGCGAGCTTGCGCAGCGCGGCGACCTTGCGCTGGGCCCCCGAGATGTCGTTGCCCGCGGCCGCGCCCAGCGCGAGCAGGCCGGTGAGGCCGGCCGCGTCGCGGGTCGGGTCGACGATGCCGGGCAGCAGGCTCTTGCCGGCGGTCAGCTGGCCGAGCAGCTCCTGCCACTTGAGCTTCTTGGCCGGCCAGCCCAGCTTCTGCGCCATCGGCGCGGGCATGGCCAGCACCACGGGGCTCTCGGCGATCGGGGCATTGTCGGTGGGCAGGAAGCCGGGGGCCTCGCCGCCGACCCGCAGCAGCCAGGTCGAGGAGTCCGGGACCCACACGTCGGGCACGGTCGGCTTGCCGGGCGCCGCCTTCAAGCCGGAGAGACCGACGCCGTGCTTGGCCGCGATGGTGGCGGCCGCGGTGGCGGGATCGGTGGCGGCCACGGCGACCTTGATGCAGACGCCGCCGACCTGAGCCTTCTCACCCTGGGACCACTTGTCCGCGGTGGTCTGGATCGCGCCGGCGATCTCGGCCGCGGCGGTGACCGCGAGCTTCACCTCCCCGGTGCAGTCGCCGGCGGAGAGACGCTGGTAGCCCAGCCAGGATCCGGCACCGATGACGACGAGCGAGGCCGTGGCCGCGCTGACGACGATGCCGGTGATACTCAAGGTTCTTCGATGGCGTCCGGGCACGCGCTCCATGCTCCGCAAGCAAAGATCGGAATGCCATGGACGTTCGGACGGAATTCTCACATCAACTGCAAAATGCGGCCCACATCCACCCCAACCAACTGCTTTCCGTGTACGGCGTGACGACACTCAGTGAGGTTCAGCGTTTCTGTCGGACCTGTGCGATATCAAGACATCGTCTCCCGCACACAGGAAGCGAGCACCACATGTCGAGCACGGGACCGTCCGCCGGCCTCAGCACCGCCGACCGCGAGGTCGCCCCGGTCGTCGACGCGGCCCACGCCGCGGCGTTCGGCACCCGGGAGGAGTACCGTGCCGCGATCGAGCGGATGCGCTCCGCCGCGACGGCCTACTACGCCGGCGGCGACCTCGTCATGGACGACGCCACCTACGACGCGCTGCTGGCCCGCACGGCGGCGACCGAGCAGGCCGAGCCGGGCTGGGCCGAGAGCGACTCGCCGACCGTGACGGTGGGCGCCGGCGTGGCGGCCGGTGACGTGGAGCACAGCACCCCGATGCTCAGCCTCGACAACGTGTTCGACGCCGACGAGCTGCGCGCCTGGGCGGCCCGGCTGGAACGCGTCCTCGGCCGGCCCGCTCTCGGCTACACGGTCGAACCCAAGATCGACGGCATGGCGATCGCGGCCCGCTACGTCGACGGCCGGCTGCGCCAGGTCGCCACCCGCGGCGACGGCCGGGCCGGCAAGGACGTCACCACCCAGGCCCGGCTCGTGGCCGGCCTGCCCGCCGAGCTGCGCCGGCCGGTGACGGTCGAGGTCCGCGGCGAGGTCTTCATGACCGACGCCGACTTCGCCCGGGCCAACGAGCTGCGCACGGCCCACGGCGGCCAGGCGTTCGCCAACCCGCGCAGTGCGGCCGCCGGCACCCTGCGCGCCCAGGACCGGGCCTACGACGCGCCGCTGTCCTTCCTGGCGTACGCGGTGCACGACCTGCCCGGCGGCGAGGGCCTGACCCACAGCGCCGCGATGGCCGCCATCGCCGAGCTGGGCGTGGCCACCACGGCCGGCTCGCCCGCGGGCATGCCCCGCTGCGCCACGATCGACGAGCTGTCCGGGGCCATCGCCGCCATGGGCGCGGCCCGCGGCACGCTCGGCTTCGACATCGACGGCGCCGTGGTCAAGGCCGACGACCCGGCCGACCGCGACCTGGCCGGCTCGTCCAGCCGGGCACCCCGCTGGGCGATCGCGCACAAGTTCCCGGCCGACACCCGCACCAGCAAGCTCGCCGCGATCGAGGTGCAGGTGGGCCGCACCGGCCTGATCACCCCGGTCGCCGTCCTGGAGCCGGTCCAGGTCGGTGGCGTGGTGGTCACCTCGGCCACCCTGCACAACTTCGGCGACCTGGTCCGCCGCGACGTCCGCGTGGGCGACACGGTGTTCGTGCGCCGCGCGGGCGAGGTGATCCCCGAGATCACCGGGGCCAAGCTCGACGAACGCCCCGCGGACGCCGTGCCGTTCACCCCGCCGGAGGTCTGCCCCCGCTGCGGCGGCGAGATCGACCGCACCCAGAAACGCTGGCGCTGCACCCAGGGCCGCGCCTGCGGCGCGGGGGAGTCCCTGTCGTACTTCGCCGCCCGCGACTCCATGGACATCGAAGGCCTGGGCGACAAGGTCATCGCCGGCCTGGTGGCGGCGGGCCTGGTGACCGACCCCGCCGACCTGTACGACCTGACCCCGGAAGCACTGGCCGAGCTGGACCGCCTGGGCCGCACCTCGGCGACCAAGCTGGTGGCGGCGATCCAGGCCTCCAAGGCCCAGCCCCTGTCCCGCGTCCTGACCGGCCTCGGCGTCCGCATGACGGGCCGCTCGATGTCCCGCCGCCTGGCCCGCCACTTCGGCACCATGGAAGCCCTCCGCGCGGCCTCGGTGGAGCAGCTGCAGGAGGTGGAGGCGGTCGGCCCGGAACGCGCGGCCACGATCGCGGCGGAGCTGACCGACCTGGCCCCGGTCATCGACAAACTGACGGCCCGCGGCGTGACAATGACCGAGCCCGGCGTCCCGGGCCGCGACTCAGCGCCCGGACCCGAAGCCGTCGCTCTGCCGCTGCGCCGGGAGGACGGCAAGCCGATGACGGTGGTGGTCACCGGCTCGGTCCCGGGCCTGAGCCGCACCGAAGGCAACGAAGCCGTGGAAAGCCTGGGCGGCAAATCCTCCGGCTCGGTGTCGGCCCGGACGGACCTGGTCGTGGTGGGGACGGGCGCCGGCTCGAAAGCGGCGAAGGCGGAGGAGCTCGGGGTTCGGATCATGCCGGCGGAACGCTTCGCCGACCTGCTGGCCGCCCACAAGGCAGGCGACGAGCCGGTCCTCCAGACCTACCTCGACTGACCCTTGTGCGCGCCGCGTCCCTCTCCGCGCCGGCCGCGTCGCCGCTGCTCTGTGCGGGAGCGCCCTCTGCAGCGGTCAGTGCGGGCCGCGTCCGCCGGGGGTTTGTGCCGGCCGCGTCCGCGGGTGGTGGTCTGTCTCGGCCGCGTCCGGGGGTGGTCTGTGCGGCCGGGTTGATGGGTGGAATGCGCGGAGATGCCCACCGCGGATGGGAGACATCATCTGCGGGGATGCACTCTCCCACGCCTGCACGGGTCAGGCCGGTTAAGGGGTGGCCGGGCGGTGGTGCAGTGCCGACCACGGACGAGAGGGCTCGGGACTCAGGCGTCGCTCGGGCCGAGCGACCAGCCGGTCTGCTGCGCCCAGTCGTCGGCCCGGCGAATGATCCGCCAGCAGTGGTCGGCCTTCGCATCGGTGTAGGCGAGGCCGTCATGCGGATGCTCGGCGGCAAGCCGGCGCTTGACCTCCGCGTATTCCGCAGCATCGGCCGGGCGCACCCGCAGGTAGTCGCGGAACAACAGCGGGAACTGCTCCGAGAAGCTCCCGGCCCGCCGCACATGGATATGTGTCCGCGCCGCACCAGGCGACTCCCGGAAATACCGCTTCGTAAGCTCCGGATTGTCGGCACGATGCACGAAACCCAGACCCACCAGCGGATCCCGGAACGGACCGACCGGCTCCAGCCCGGCCACCGAGACCTGGACGTCAACAACCGGCTTCGCAGCCAGCCCAGGCACCGACGTGGACCCGACGTGGTCGATCCGCAGCGCGACATCCCCCAGCGCGCGCCGCAGTCGCCGCCCGAGCTCAGCAAAGTGCACTGCCCAACCGGGATCGTGATCGAGGATGCGGATCACCCGCGCACCTCGCGCCCTCTCACCGTTCATCGTCCGCATCGTAGGGCGGCCTTGGCTGCGCCGGCCGCCGCCAAATGTCCCGGCTCGCTACTCGGCAAGCCGTGGGCGCGCCTGGCTCGCCGGGGTCGATGGCCCCGAGCGCTTGGTGGACGTGCCGGCCTATGCATGTCCGCCGGGTTCGGCGAGCAGCCGGCCCGCGGTCGCTGCCTCGTGTGGTTGTCGGTCCGTCGAGCCCCAAATCTGCCCAGTCCGTTCGGCCGCCGGGCCTGCCCGGCCCCGACAGGACCGTCCAATTCGCCACTGGCGGCCCGCTGTTCGGTGCCCGCCTACCGCCCTCCTCTGCGATCCACCGCACTGCAGTCTGTCCTCGCCGCCTCGCCGCCTCGCCGCCTCGCCGCCTCGCCGCCTCGCCGCCTGCCGATCCGCCGACCCGCCGCTCGTCCGCCTTCCGCGGACCCGCCGCTCGTCCGCCTTCCGCGGACCCGCCGCTCGCTTGCCGTCCGCGCCGCTTCGCCGCCTCGTCGCCCGGCCATCGCCGTCCGCGCCGCCCCGCCGTCGGTCGCCCTCCACTCGCTCGCCGTCCGCCGTTCGCGCCGCCTCGACATCCGCGTCGCCTCGCCGCCTCGCCGTCCGCCGCCCGCTCGCCCGCCGCCCGCGCCGCCCCGCCACCCGCTGCCAGCCACCCACCCGCCGTCCACCCCAGCCGAAACCCGGCGAGCGCCCCACCCCCACCGCCGGTACCGTCACCGAAATCAGCCCCCGCAACATCCCCGGCCGATGTCGAGAAACCCACCGGCAGCTTCGTCCATCCGTGACCGCGCCCCTCAGGTGCGGCGCGAGGATAGGAACAGAGCATGACCAAGTACCTGCTCATCGTGGATTACCAGCCCGGCGTCATCGACAAGCCGATGGACGAGTGGCCGCCCGGCGACATCAAGGCGCACATGGACTACTACGGGGCGTTGCGGGCCGAGCTTCTGGCCAGCGGTGAGCTCGTCTTCCAGGAGGCGCTGACCGGTCCCGAACTCGCCAAGGTGGTCACCAGCGACGGCGTCGCGGCGCCGGTGGTCACCGATGGGCCGTTCGCCGAGGCGAAGGAGATGCTGGCCGGGTTTCAGCTTGTCGACGTCGAGAGTGAGGAGCGGGCCTTCGAGATCGCCGCGCGGATCTCTGCCGTTCCGGGGCCTGGTGGGGTGCCGCAGCAGCAGCCGATCGGCGTACGCCGGGTGCTCGGTCCCTCCGATTTCGCCCTGCTGACGCCCGATCTGTGACGTCGGCGCGAACCGTGGAGGACCTGCTGCGGGAGTTCGCGCCGCAGGTCCTCGGCGTTCTCGTGCGCCGCTTCGGGGATTTCGACGCCGCCGAGGATGCCGTGCAGGAGGCGTTGCTCGCCGCCGCGTTGCGCTGGCCCGTTGATGGCGTTCCGGACAATCCGCGGGGCTGGCTGATCCGGGCCGGCGCCAACAAGCTCGTTGATCAGCTCCGGAACGAGCTGGCCCGCCGGGAGCGGGAGCGGCGCGCTGCGTTCGAGGAGCCGCCCACCGGCGTACCGGATCGGGACGACACCCTGACTTTGCTCTTTTTGTGTTGTCATCCGGCGCTGACGCCGGCCTCCGCGATCGCGCTCACCCTGCGCGCGGGCGGCGGCCTGACCACCGCCGAGATCGCGCGTGCCTTCCTGGTGCCGGAGGCCACGATGGCCCAGCGGATCAGCCGGGCCAAGCAGCGGATCAAGGCCTCCGCGATCCCGTTCCGGCTGCCGGAGCCGGCCGACCGGCGGGCCCGGCTGCGGCCGGTCCTGCACGTGCTCTACCTGATCTTCAATGAGGGGTACGCCGGCAGCACCGGCCCCGACGTGCACCGCACCGAACTTTCCGCCGAGGCGATCCGGCTGACCCGTACGGTGCACCGGATGCTCCCGGACGACGGTGAGGTCGCCGGTCTGCTCGCGTTGATGCTGCTCACCGACGCCCGCCGTCCCGCCCGGACCGGCACCGGCGGTGAGCTGATCCCTCTGGAGGAGCAGGACCGCGGCCGCTGGGACCGGCAGCTCATCAAGGAGGGAACCGCGCTGCTCGACGCGGCGATGACCAGCGGTTCCGTCGGTGAGTACCAGTTGCAGGCGGCGATCGCGGCCCTGCACGACCGGGCCGCCCGGGTGCAGGACACCGACTGGCCGCAGATCCTCGCCCTGTACGGCCTGCTCGACCAGCTCACCGGCAACCCCATGGTCACGCTGAACCGGGCGGTCGCGGCGTCCATGGTGCACGGCCCGGCCGAGGGGCTGAGCCTGCTCGCCACTCTCGACGAACGGCTGCCCGCCCACTACCGGCTCGACGCGGTGCGGGCGCACCTGTACGAGCGGTCCGGTGACACCGCGGCGGCGATCGCGCACTATCGGACGGCCGCCGCCCGCACCACCAGCGCCCCGGAAAAGCGGTATCTGACCACCCGGGCGGCCCGCCTGAACGAATGGCGGGAAAACAACAAATGAACGGCAGTGGCCGGCATTCTGAGAATTGACCGTGTGCATTACCGTGGCGTCGTGTCCGCAATTGTCATGGCGACGAGAAAATTGTTCCGCCCCGAAACCCCCGTACGTCTGCGCTTGTGGACCGCCCTGGTGATCGGGGTCGCCGTGGCCCTGCTCGCCGCGTCCGGCCTGCTGTTGTCCCAGCTGCGCGGCCAGGTCCGGATCATCGGTGGTGCGGCGGCACCGCAGGCGGCCACGGCCGCGGATCTGTACTTCGCCCTCAGTGATCTCGACGCCCAGGTCGCCCGAATGGTGCTCGTCGGTGACGCCGCGGAATTGTCCGGCAGTCAGCTCGACGCGCTCGGCACCTATCAGCAGCGCAGCCGGCAGATCGACGAGGATCTGCAACGGTCGTTGACCACCGTGACCGGGACGGCCGACCGGGCCGTCGTGCTGGAGCTGATGCACGACCTCGCCGTGTACCGCCGGTGGGTGTGGCAGACCCTCACCGCGCAGTCGCAGGCACCGCCGCAGCCCCCGGGCCGGTTGCCGCCCGACGCGCTCGGCTACTACACCCAGGCGACCAACGTGCTGCACCTGCGGTTGCTGCCGGCCGCCGACCGGCTGCGCGATGCCGGCGAGTCCCGTCTCGACCAGGCCTACGCCGCCAAGGCCACGACCGAGGCGTGGACGGTCGGGCTGGCCGTCCTGCTCGGCGGGGGTCTGGTCGTGCTCTTCCTGATCCTCCAGGTGTTCCTGGCGCGACGGTTCCGCCGGCTGCTCAACCCGGCCCTGGCCCTGGCCACGGTCCTCACCCTGGGCCTGACCGCGGGCGTGTGCCTGGTCGTCGCCGGGCAGGGGCAGCGGCTCAGCGCCGCGCGCAACGATCACCTGACGCCGTACCTGGCACTCTCGCGGGCCCGGGCGCTGAGCTACGACGCCGCCGCCGACACCAGCCGCTATCTGCTCAGCGGCAACCTGGCCCTCTACCAGCAGGACTTCACCGGCAAGTCGGCCCAGCTGGTCGAGGTCGCCGGGCAGTTGGACGCCGACGGTCAGGTGCGGGACCGGTGGCTGGGCTATCAGCGGGACCATCAGCGGGTCGTGGCACTGGCCGGCTCCGGGCGTACCCGGGCGGCGGTCGACGTGGTCACCGGCATCCGCCGCGGCGACGCGGCCTTCGATTTCTCCTACTTCGACGCCGCGGTCGGCGCGGCGGCCACGGCCCGCAAGGCCGGTTTCGACACGGCGCTGCGGGACGGGGAACGGCGGCTGACCGGCTGGCCGCTGATCCCGCTGCCGGTGCTGGGGGTCGTGATGCTGCTCGTGCTGCTCGGGGTCCGCGCGCGGCTGGCGGAATACCGATGAGGGCGCCGCTGGGTCTCGTCGCCGCGCTGGTGCTGGCGGCCGGGGCCACGGCGTGTGCTCCGGTTGCCCAGGCGCCCGCGGCCGCCGACGCGATCCCGTGCGCGGCCGGATCGCTGCGCGCCCAGGGCTCGTCGGCGCAGACCAACGCGGTCAACACCTGGATCCGGAACTACCAGGTCGCCTGCTCCGGCGCCACGGTCGCGTACGCGAGCACCGGCTCCGGCGCCGGGGTCCGCGCGTTCCTGGCCGGCACCGGTGACTTCGCCGGCTCGGACTCGCCGCTCGCCGCCCGGCAGCAGACGGCCGCCGATGCCCGGTGCGCCCGCGGCCCGGCCGTGCACCTGCCCATGGTGATCGGGCCCATCGCACTGGCCCACAACGTCGCCGGGGTGGGCGACCTGCGGCTGGCCCCGGCCACCGTGGCCCGGATCTTCGCCGGGACGGTGACCACCTGGGACGACCCGGTGATCGCCGCGGACAATCCGGAAGCCGTCCTGCCGTCGACCGCGATCCGGACCGTGCACCGCTCGGACGGCTCCGGCACCACGGCCAACTTCACCGCGTTCCTGGCGGCGACCGCCCCGGCCGACTGGCGGTTCGGCGAGGACAGCACCTGGGCGGCCCCCGGTGGCAGCGCCCAGCGCGGCAGCAACGGTGTGGCGTCCACGGTCGCCCGCACGGACGGCGCCATCGGTTACGTCGAGGCGTCGTACGCCCGGTTCCACAACCTGGCCGTGGCGCGGGTCCGCAACGGTGCGGGGGAGTTCACCGCGCTGACCGACGAGGCCGCCGGGCGTACCGTGGCGGCCGCCGCCGTCACCGGGACCGGCTCCGACCTGCGGCTCGCCGTCGACTACCGGACCGCCGCCGCGGGGGCGTACCCGATCGTCCTGGTGACGTACGAGGTGGTCTGCCGGACCGGCACGCCTGCCCGCAGCCTGCCGCTGCTGCGCGGTTTCCTGACCTACACCGCCGGCCCGCAGGGCCAGGCCGCCGCCGCGCGGCTGGGTTACACGCCGCTGCCCGCGGCGCTGCAGGGCAAGGTGCTCGCCGCGGTGGCCGCGCTCAACTGACCGGTCGATCCGGGCGGACGTCGCCCGGATTTGCGCTGGAGCCATGTGTGCAGTGTGCGCACCGACACGCCCAGCCGCCGCGCGGTCGTGGTGGGGGAGAGGCTCTCGATGTCGGTCGCGGGTCCGCGCGGACCCGGCGTGGCCCCGCGCCGCCGGGTCCGCGAGCTCCAGGGCCGCCGCGAGCAGGCCGGCCGCGGGGTGGCCAGCCGAGCGGCCACGTCCGGGCCGCCGGGGTACGGGTGAGCGCGCCCGCGGCGGTGGCCGACATCGGCTGCTCCTACCCTGGTGCCGACGTCTGCGCTTCATGCAACTCCGGCTGCGCGCAGTGCGACACCGTTGCGACCGGCATCCGACAAGGTGACCGGATGAAACCGCAGCCCGCCTCACCGACGCCTCCGGCTTGTCGACCCGGCTCGCCCGGGCCGGTATGGCCTTCGTCGGCGCAACCCCGGACTGGCCGTGGCGGCCGGCAGACCCGGGCGCACACCCGGCCGACGGACGGCGGTCGATCTAGGCTGGCGGGATGGAATATCGCACACTCGGCAAGTCCGGTCTCCGCGTCTCCGTGCTGACCATGGGGACGATGACCTTCGGCGGTAAAGGCGGCTTCGCCAGCGTCGGCGCGACCGACGTGGCGGAGGCCCGCCGCCAGGTCGGCCAGTGCCTCGACGCCGGCGTCAACCTGATCGACACCGCCGACGTCTACTCCGGCGGGGTCGCCGAGGAGATCGTCGGTGAGGTGCTCGAGGGCCGCCGCGACGAGGTGCTGGTCGCGACCAAGGTCCGGATGCCGATGGGACCCGGCCCCAACGACGCGGGCCTGTCCCGCCACCACATCATCGCCGGCTGCGAGGCCAGCCTGCGCCGGCTGCGCACCGACCACATCGATCTCTACCAGGTGCACGAGTGGGACGGGCAGACCCCGCTGGAGGAGACCCTCGAGGCGCTGCAGCACCTGGTCACCTCGGGCAAGGTGCGGTACGTCGGCGCGTCCAACTACGCCGGCTGGCAGCTGATGAAAGCGCTCGGCACGGCGGACCGCACCGGGCTGCCGCGCTTCGTCAGTGAGCAGATCTACTACTCGCTGCAGGCCCGCGACGCCGAGTACGAGCTGATCCCGGCCGCCGTCGACCAGGGCCTGGGCGTGCTGGTGTGGAGCCCGCTCGCCGGTGGCCTGCTCTCCGGCAAGTACCGCCGGGGCGTGCAGGCGCCGGCCGGCTCCCGGCAGCTCACCGACTGGAACGAGCCGCCGGTGCACGACCAGGAGAAGCTCTACGACACCGTCGAGGTGCTGGTGCAGATCGGCACGGACCGTGGTGTGTCGGCGGCCCAGGTCGCGCTGGCGTACCTGCTGGGCCGGCCGGCGGTGACGTCGCTGGTGATCGGGGCGCGCACCGCGGCGCAGCTCGCCGACAACCTGGCCGCGGCCGAGCTCGTGCTCAGCGCCGAGGAGCGGGCCCGGCTGGACGCGGTGAGCGCGCCGACGTTGCTGTACCCGTACTGGCATCAGGCGAAGACGGCGAGTGACCGGCTGTCACCGGCGGACCTGACCCTGCTCGGGCCGCACCTGGGGGACTGAGCCGTCAGCCGCGGGCGCGCCGCACGATGGTCTCCTCGCGCAGCACCAGCGAGCTCACCCAGGCCTCGGCGAAGTGCAGCAGGCCGCGCGCGCCCGCCTGCTCGAAGATGCGCCGCAGCAGCTCGGTGCGGCGCGCCGGCGGCAGGTGCTCCCCGTCGGTCGTGCCGCGCACCCGGTTGACCAGCTGCTCGACGGCCAGGAAGAGGAACGGCCCGGCCACCGCCAGGGCCCGCCAGCGGAACTCGGCGCCCTCGTCGACGCCGCGCAGGATCAGCATCGCGGCGAGTTCGTCCGCCTCGTACTCGCGGCGGGAGTTGCGGGGGTCGTCGTCCGGCGGGGTGTGGCGGTGGCCGGCGAGCAGGTGTCCGTACTCGTGGCCCAGGGCGAACCGTTCCGCCGACCGGGCCATGAAGAAGCCGAACGCGTTCGGGGTCTCCGGCGCGGTGAGGTCCCGCCGCAGGTAGGCGGTCACCGCGTCGGCGAACGCCGCGTCGGCCTCCTCGCGCTGCTGACGCTGTTGCAGGGTCGCGGCCGCGTACCGGCTGGCGCCCTGCTCGTCGCGGGCCGGGGTGAGCTGCGACGCGACCAGGGTGGCGGCCACCCGGTCCAGCAACGGGCGCAGGCCGGTGTCGAGCAGGATCAGCGTGCCACCCTCCACGCTGTGCGTCCGCGCGTGCAGGGACCGGTGCGGGAACGCGCCGACGTGGGTGCCGCCCGGCACGTCGATCCGGCTGACCGCGAGGGTACGGCGGATCCCGGCGTCGACCGCGTCGAACGGGTTGTCCAGCTCATAGCCGCCGTCGCGGATCGCGGCCAGCACGTCCTCGCCGACGTGTGCGCGTTCCCGGGGGCCGAGGCCGTCGACGTAGGCGCGGACCGCCGCGCGGGGCAGGGTGCCGTCGGGCATCGCTCGGCCTCCTGTGCTCGTGAACCCGGCATGAAGTACCGCCGGGTAGCACAGGATATGGTCACGCGTCGATGGTCGTCGGCGGGGGACCTCCCCGGCTGATCATGCGAGGGCCCGCGGGTGTCCCGCGGGCCCCGACAGCTCAGAACCGCTTGAACACCGACAGGGCCGGCAGGGCGCGCCCGCTGTAGTCGAACAGCGCCTGGTTCTCCCACCCGTCGCCGGAGGCCGGGTCGGCCGGGTCCCAGCCCGCGCCCTCGGCCGCTGTCCACGTCGGCTCCCAGGAGAAGACGCCGAGCGCGTTCGGCACCCCGGCGACCACGGTCAGGATGTCGCGCAGCGCGTCGGACTGCCCGCGCGGCGTCGCCGGGTAGCCGCCGGTTTCGGCCAGGGCCGCGGTGAAGATGTTCGTCTCGTGGTCGTTCTCGGCGGTGGTGAAACCGTACGCGGTCTCGGCCACCATCACCGGCTTGCCGTAGCGGTCCGCCAGGTCCAGGAGGTTGGCCTGCAGCGCGCCGAGTGAGCCGTGCCAGTAGACGTAGTGCGACACCGCGATCACGTCGAACGGCACGTTGCGGGCGGTCGCCTGGTCGAACCACCAGCGGTGCCCGCCGTTGTTGCCGCCCTCGGCCAGGTGCAGCACGACCTTGGTGCCCGGGGACGCCGCCGTGACCGCGGTGCTGCCCGCCGTCAGCAGGGCGGCCAGGCCGTCCCAGTTGTCCCAGCGGCCGTCCGGCCACAGCAGGCCGCCGTTGATCTCGTTGCCCACCTGGGCCATCGCCGCCGGGGTGCCCTGCGCCCGCAGGTCGTGCAGCACCTCGTAGGTGTGGTCGTAGACGGCCTGCTCGAGGTCGGCGAAGCTGAGCGCCGCCCAGGCCGCCGGCTTGTTCTGCTTGCCCGGGTCGGCCCACGCGTCGGAGTAGTGGAAGTCGATGAGCAGCTGCTGTCCGGCCGCCTTGGCCCGCCGGGCCTGGGCCAGCACGTCGTCCTTGTCGTTGTAGCCGTCGGCCGGATCGACCCAGACCTTGAGCCGGATGTAGTTCACCCCGTTGGCCGCCAGCAGCGGGAACGGGTCGCGCCGCTGGCCGGAGGCGGTGCGGTACACCGCGCCGTGGTCCTCGTTCTTGGTCACGTGCGAGACGTCCGCGCCGGTGATCGCCAGCGGGGTGCCCGGCGCGGAGTCCGACGGCCCGAGAACGACGTCGTCGAAGTTCGTGTACTGCCCGGCGGCGGCGTCGGAGTGCAGCACGATCGTGCAGCGCCCGCCGGTCACCTTGACGGTGACGGCGAGCCGGACCCAGTCATTTCCGGTACGCGGAATCGCGGCCCGTTCCTCCGCCGAACCGCAACTGTTCAGCCCCACGTACGCCGAGGGCTGGTTGCCGCCCGAGCGCACCCGCAGGCTCAGCGTGTACGTGCCGCGCCGCAGCCCGGTGACCGGCTGGCTCGTGGTGACCCGGTAGGCCGTGTTCGCGTAGTGCGTCAGCTGATGACTGCCGGTGTGGCCGCCGGCCTCGACGAAGCTCGCGGCCCGGGAGCCGCTGGAGGACCAGCCGGTGATGCCGGCCTCGAAGCCCGGATTGCGGACGTCACCGGGAGCGGCGGCGTGCGCGGGGGAGGCTGCGACGACCAGCGCGGTGGCCGCGGTCAGGGCGAGGGATGTGCGAAGCATGGAAGCTCCAAGGGGGAGGACGGACTGTTATCGGTTGCCGCGCCGCAGGACGCGGAAGCTTCCGGCCGGGACCGGGAGGCCGTCGGCCACCACGTCCCCGGTGAGCAGTTCGACGCCGTCGCCGGGCACGACGACCTCGCTGCTGCCGTGGTTGATCGCGATCAGGTACGCGCCGGTGTCGGAGTGCCGCTCGACGACCTCCAGGGACGGGGGCAGGTCCGGCGCCGGGGGCAGGCCGGCCGCCTCGAACACCGAGGCCAGCAGAGCGGCGGTGCCCTCGGAGGTCAACCGGGTCGAGACGTAGAACGCCTGGCCTCTCCCGTACGCGTGCCGGGTGATCGCCGGCAGCCCGGCGGCCGGACCTTCGGCATAGGACGCGAGGGCCGTCGCACCGTGCAGTTCCAGCCGTTCCGCCCACGTGTCAGCGGTGCGGCCGTCGTCGAGCCGGACGCTGCGCCCGGCGGCCAGCGGCTCGAACTCCTCGACCCCCAGGCCGAGCAGGTCGCGCAGGGCGCCGGGGTAGCCACCGGGGTGCACGGCGTCGTGCGCGTCGACGATCCCGGAGAAGTACGACACCAGCAGCGTCCCGCCACCGGCCACATAGCGTCGCAGGTTGTCGGCCGCGCCCGGGCTGAGCAGATAACTGCTCGGCGCCACCACCAGCGGGTACGCCCCCAGCGCGCCCTCCGGGTGCGCGAAGTCGACCGTCCGGTGCGCCCGCCACAGCGGCTCGTAGAACGCCTCCTGCCGTTCCCGGAAGCTTAGCTCCTGCGACGGGCGCCAGGGCAGCTCGAGCCCCCACCACGACTCCCAGTCCCACAGCAGGGCCACCCCGGCGGTGATCCGGGTGTCGCGCAGCTCGGCCAGCTCGCCCAGCGCCGCGCCCAGCGCCACCACCTCCTGCCAGGTCCGGGTGCCGGTCCCGCCGTGCGGCAGCATCGCCGAGTGGAACTTCTCCGCGCCGAACCGCGAGGCGCGCCACTGGAAGAACAGGATGCCGTCGGCGCCGCGGGCCAGGTGCTGCATGCTGTTGCGGCCCAGCTCGCCCGGTGCCTTGGTCAGGTTGCGGGGCTGCCAGTTGACCGCGTTGGTGGAGTGTTCCATCAGCAGCCAGGACCGCCCGTGCGCGACTGAGCGGGTCAGGTCGGCGCACATGGCCAGCTCGATGTGGTTGTCGGCCCGTTCGGCCTGCAGGTAGTGGTCGTTGGCGACCACGTCGACCTCGGTGCCCCACTTCCAGTAGTCGATGTTCTTGCAGTTGGCCAGCATGAAGTTGGTGGTGACCGGGATGCCCGGGGCGAGGCGGTGCAGGATGTCGCGCTCGCGCCGGAAGTTGGCCAGGTGCGCGTCCGAGCTGAAGCGGAAGAAGTCCAGTTCCTGGGCCGGGTTGACGGTGGTCGGCGCGACGACGGGCGGCTCGATCTCGGCCCAGTCGCCGAAGCGCTGGCTCCAGAAGGTGGTGCCCCAGGCGTCGTTGAGCTTGCCCAGGTCGCCGTAGCGGTCGCGCAGCCAGTTGCGGAAGGCCGCGGCCGAGGTGGGGCAGTAGCAGAACGGGTTGGCGCCGCCGTACTCGTTGTGGGCGTGCCACAGCACCACGGCCGGGTGGCCGGCGTAGCGGCGGGCGAGCTGCTCGGTGATCCCGGCGGACGCCGCGGCGTAGGCCGGTGAGCTCGGGCAGAACGACTGCCGGGCGCCGCCGCCGAGCCGGGTGCCGTCGCGGGTGACCGGGGCGGCGTCGGGGTGACGGTGCAGGAACCACGGCGGTGGGGCGGCCGTCGGGGTGGCCAGGTCGACCGCGACGCCGGCGTCGTGCAGCAGCTCGAGGCTGCGGTCGAGCCAGCCGAACTCGTACTCGCCGGGGGCCGGCTCCAGCATCGCCCACGCGAAGATGCCCAGGCTGACCAGGTTGACGCCGGCCGCGCGCATCAACGCCACGTCGGCGTTCCAGACCTCCTCCGGCCACTGCTCGGGGTTGTAGTCCCCGCCGTAGGCGATCCGGTCCATCCCCGGGATGAGCGGCATGTACGGCTCCTGTCTGTGAGCGCTCCCAACCGTGCACAGGCATGATTGCACAGCTTTCACCTGCACAGTTAACACATCGGCAACTCTTGACACTGTGCGCCGGTGGGTTAAGGCTGTGAGCGCTCACAGCCCCGATCCCCGGAGAGGCACGATGATGAGGAAGAAGTTCGGCGCCCTGCTCGCAGTGGTGCTCGCCGCCGGCCTGAGTGCCGCCTGCACCAGCGATTCCGGAGATGCCGGCCAGAGCGCGCAGCCCGGCGGCAAGGTCGAGCTCTCGTTCTGGGCCTGGGCGCCGAACATCGACAAGACCGTGGACGCCTGGAACGCCGCCAACCCCGACATCCACGTGACGCTGAGCAAGCAGGCCGGCGGCGGCGACATCGTCACGAAGCTGCTGACCGCGGCGAAGGCGGGCAACCCCCCGGACCTGGCCCAGGTGGAGTACCAGTCGCTGCCCACGCTGGTCAGCAACGACGTGCTGGCCGACATCGCCAAGGAGGCGGCGCCGGTCAAGGACAAGTTCGCCGAGGGCGTCTGGCAGCAGGTCACCCTGGGCACCGACGCGGTGTACGCGATCCCGCAGGACTCCGGCCCGATGATGTTCTACTACCGGGCCGACGAGTTCGACAAGCTGGGCCTGACCGTGCCGAAGACCTGGGACGAGTTCGCGCAGACCGCCCGTACCGTCCGGCAGAAGGCCCCGAAGAAGTACCTGACCACCTTCTCGGCCAACGACCCGGGCTGGTTCACCGGCCTGGCCCAGCAGGCCGGCGCCTCCTGGTGGGGCATCGACGGCGAGACCTGGAAGGTGAGCGTCAACGACGCGGCCACCAGGAAGGTCGCCGACTACTGGGGTGGCCTGGTCGCCGAGGGCGCGATCGACAAGCAGCCGATGTACACCCCGGCCTGGAACAAGGCGCTCAACGACGGCACCCTGATCGCCTGGCCGAGCGCGATCTGGGCCCCCGGCGTGCTGGCCGGCAACGCGCCCGCGACCAAGGGCAAATGGGCGATGGCGCCGATGCCGCAGTGGGCCGCCGGCGAGAACAAGACCGGCAGCTGGGGCGGCTCCTCCACCGGCGTCACCGCGGCCAGCAAGAACAAGGCCGCCGCGGTGAAGTTCGCCGCCTGGATGAACGCCGACCCGGCCGCCACCGAGCTGCTCATCAAGGAGAGCGCCATCTACCCGGCCGCCCGCGACGCGCAGTCCAGCCCGCTGCTGCAGGAGCCGCCGGCCTTCTTCGCCAACCAGAAGGACTTCTACACCTCGGCCAAGGCGATCGCCGAGACCGCGTCCGGCTTCGTCTGGGGGCCCAACGTCAACGTCGCGTACGACACGTACAAGGACGCCTTCGGCAAGGCCATCACCGGCAAGACACCGTTCGCCGGGGCCGTCGACACCATGCAGACGGCCACGGTGGCCGACATGCAGAAGAACGGCTTCAAGGTCGCGAGCTGAGAGGACCCGTCATGTCAACGGCCGTCACCGGCCGGCGGCGGCGAGGTGCGGCATCCCGCGGGGTGCCGTACCTCTTCCTCGCCCCGGCCATCGTGCTCTTCGTCCTCTTCCTGCTCGTCCCGATCGGCTACGCCGTCCACCTGAGCCTGCGCAAGGTCAAGGTCAGCGGCCTGGGCCTGGGCCGCAACGCGCGCACCGAGATCTTCGCCGGGCTGGAAAACTACCGCACCGCGCTGTCGGACTCCGAACTGTGGGGCAGCGCCGGCCGGGTGCTGGCCTACGGCCTGACCCTGCTGCCCATCATGCTGGGCCTGGCCCTGCTCTTCGCGCTGCTGCTGGACCGGCCGGGGGTCCGGCTGGCGCGCTTCTCGCGCCTGGCGATCTTCCTGCCGTACGCCGTCCCGGGCCTGATCGCCAGCATGCTGTGGGGCTTCCTCTACCTGCCGGCGGTCAGCCCGTTCACCGACCTGGCCGTGCGGCTGGGGCTGCCCGAGCCCGACCCGCTCACCGGCGGCTCGGTGTTCTTCGCCATCGTCAACATCGCGGTCTGGGGCGGCGTCGGCTTCAACATGATCGTGCTGTTCACCTCGCTGCGGGCCATCCCCTCGGAGATCTACGAGTCCGCCCGCCTCGACGGCTGCACCGAGTTCCAGCTCGCCGTCCGGATCAAGATCCCGCTGCTGATGCCGTCGCTGATCATGACCACGGTCTTCTCGCTGATCGCCACCCTCCAGGTCTTCACCGAGCCGCTGACCGTGCGCTCACTGACCAACTCCATCTCCTCGACGTGGACCCCGCTCATGAAGATCTACCGCGACGCGTTCGCGCAGAACGACATCTACTCGGCCGCCGCCAGCTCGGTGCTGATCGCCGGGATCACGCTCGTGGTCTCGTTCGGCTTCCTGCGGCTGGTGCAGCGGCAGGCCTTCGGAAGCGAGGAGCGATGACGGCGCTCGCCACCTCCGTACCGGTGCGCGACGACCGGGACCCGGCGGCGCCGCGCCGGCGGTCCGGGCGGCGCACCGCCTGGCTGCCGACCGCCGTGCTGCTGATCGGGGCGGTCTACTGCCTGCTGCCCGTGGCCTGGGTGGTCGCCGCGTCGACCAAGAGCGGGTCGTCGCTGTTCACCACCTTCACCTTCGCCCCGGGCGGCGACTTCGTCACCAACCTCCGTGACCTGTCCGCCGGCGGCGTCTACTGGAAGTGGATGCTCAACTCCCTGCTGTACGCCGGGGCGGGCGGGCTGCTGTCGGCGTTCGTGTCCGGGCTGTCCGGCTACACGCTGGCCAAGTACCGGTTCCCCGGACGTGGCGTCATCTTCAACGTGCTGCTCGCCGGGGTGCTGGTGCCCGGGGTCACGCTGGCCATCCCGCAGTACCTGCTGCTGGCCAAGGTGGGGATGACCGACACGTACTGGGCGGTGCTGCTGCCGAACATCCTCAGCCCGTACGGGATCTATCTGGCCCGGATCTACGCCGCCGCGGCCGTGCCGGACACCGTGCTCGAGGCCGCCCGCACCGACGGGGCGTCCGAGGGCCGGATCTTCGGCCGGGTGGCCCTGCCGATGATGCTGCCTGGGCTGGTCACGGTCTTCCTGTTCCAGTTCGTGGCGATCTGGAACAACTTCCTGCTGCCGTTCGTGATGCTCTCCGACGACGACAAGTTCCCGGTGACCGTCGGTCTGTTCACGTTGCTGAACCAGGGCCAGACCGTGCCCGCCCTCTACAGCGTGGTGATCATCGGGGTATTGATCTCCATCGTGCCGCTGATCGCGCTGTTCCTGCTGCTGCAACGCTACTGGCGCCTGGACCTGGTCTCCGGCGCGGTGAAGGGCTGATGGTCGGTCAACCCGGCTGCGGGGCGGCGCGGCCGGGCGGGAGAATGTGACCGTGACCGAGCCCAGCCGACTCCGCTCCCGCCCGACGATGGACGACGTCGCGGCGGTGGCCGGCGTCTCCCGCGGCACGGTCTCCCGGGTGCTCAACGGCGGCCACAACGTCAGCCGGCAGGCGCTGGCCGCGGTCGAGCGCGCGATCAGCAAGACCGGCTACGTGGTGAATCAGCACGCGCGCAGCCTCGTCACCCAGCGCTCGGGCTCGGTCGCGTTCATCCTCTCCGAGCCGCAGGACAAGCTCTTCGAGGACCCCAATTTCAACAACCTGCTGCGCGGCTGCACCCAGGTGCTGGCCGAGCACGACATCACCCTGCTGCTGACCGTGGCCGCCACCGGCGAGGACCGCCAGCGGATCGGCCGCTGGGTCACCGCCGGGCACGTCGACGGCGCGCTGCTGGTCTCCAACCACCTGGGCAGCCCGCTGATCGCCGAGCTCAAGGAGCGCGGGCTGCCGTTCGTGGTCTGCGGCCGGCCCCTGGGCCAGGAGCGCGACGTCACGTACGTGGCCTCCGACGACCGCGACGGTGCCCGGCAGATGACCGAATATCTGCGCTCGACCGGGCGCCGCCGGATCGCCATCATCACCGGCCCGCTGGACACCCCCGGCGGCGTCGACCGGCTGGCCGGCTACCGCGAGATCGTCGGGCACGGCGACCCCGAGCTGATCGCGACCGGCGACTACACCCAGGCCTCGGGCGAGGCGGCGATGGCCCGCCTGCTGGAGCAGGCCCCGGACCTGGACGCGGTCTTCGTCTGCTCCGACCTGATGGCAGCCGGCGCGATCACCACCTTGCAGCGGGCCGGCAAGCAGGTCCCGCAGGACGTGGCGGTCGGCGGCTTCGACGACAACAAGATCGCCACCACGACCAAACCGCTGCTGACCACCATCCGTCAGCCGTGGGCCCGGCAGAGCGCGGAGATGGTCCGGCTGCTGCTGGCCCACATCGACGGCGAGGACCACTCGGCCGTGATCCTGCCGACCGACCTGGTCATCCGCGAGTCGGCCTAGCAGAGCCTCAGGCGCGGGTCGGGGCGCGGCGACGGCGCGTGGCCGCCACCCCGAGCACCCCGGCGCCGAGCGCCAGCAGGCCGAGCACCCCGGTCGCCGGGCCGGTGGCCGCCAGGTTCTTCCGGCCGCCGACGATGCGGATCTCGCTGTGGCCGGTGATCGGCGCCAGTCCGTCGGCCGAGAACGTGATGGTCACCGTCCCGGTGCGGCCGGCCGTCGCGGTCCTGGCCGCCTCCACCCGCACGGGCAGGTACTGCTCGATCGTCTCGCCCTCGAACGACAGCACGCGCGGATCCGTGCAGACGACCCGGGTCGGTGACGGTGTGACGCAGACGCCGCCGCCCTCCCCGGGAGTCAGGTGAACGCCGGTGACCCCGCGCAGGTCATAGACGACTTTCGGGCCGGTCAGCTTCGTCGGGCCCGTGGACCACAGGTTCGGTCCCAGCGCGTCGACGGCGGTGCCGCCCACGGGCACCTCGAGGTCCGGGAAGGCGGCCGAGATCGGATCACCGCGGTAGATGTCCCCGGCGCGGGCCGGGGACGCCACGGTGAGCAGGAGGACGGCGACGGCGGTGACCGTTGCGCCCGTGAGGCGCCGCGCGGACGGGAGCTGCATCGCCGGTGTTTCCTCTCGGAGGTGGAAACTCACCATCCGGTACGCCAAGCCGAGAATGCCCGCCGAATCGCTGGCGGCCCCTCGATCGGCCGCGACATTCACGCGGAAGTGACACGCAGGCGCGGCTAGGTGTCGGCGGACGCCGGCTCGGCAGGCCGGGGCGCGAAGAAGCGGACGATGTCCTGCGCGGCGGTCGCGGACAGCATCATCGCCTGGACCCGGGCGGACATCTCGGCGATCGGCTGCGTCCGGGCGAACATCGCCTGCTCGTACGCCCGGAGCGCCGGGTCCGGGCCGGCCGGCTCGGCGGCGAGCCGGCCGGCGAGTTCGGCGGCGTCGAGCATGGCCTGATTGGCGCCCTCGCCGACCGGCGGCATGAGGTGCGCGGCGTCGCCGATGAGCGTGACGCCCGGCCGGCCGGCCCAGCGCGTACCGGTGGGCATCGCCTCGATCAGGCGCGGCACCGGCGCGCCGTCGCCGGCCTCGATGAGCGCGGTGAGGCGGGCGTCCCAGCCGTCGAAGATCTCCAGCAGTGCACGCTTGCCGCGGTACGTGTCGATGGGGCGATCGCCGGCGGGCAGGGTGATCCCGACCCGCAGGCCCCCGTCGCCGAGTCGTTGCGCGGCCAGGATCTGCCGCGTGCCCACGCACCACAGGTTTCCCGGGCCGACGAGTTCCGCGAGCGCGGGGTGGCGCCGGTCGACCTCGTCGATGTGGAGCTCCACGAGGGTGGCCACCGGGGACAGCGGCACGTCGGTCAACATCGGCCGGACCACTGAGCGGGCGCCGTCCGCGCCGACGAGGATGTCGCAGCCGGTCACCCGGCCGCCGATGAACGTCAGCTCCCAGCCTCCGCCGGGCCGCGGTGCCGCCGCGGCCAGCTGGTGGCGCCAGACCACCGTGTGATCGGGGAGGGAATCGAGCAGGAGGTCACGCAGTGCGCCCCGGTCGATCTCGGGACGTCCGGAGAACGAGCCGGGCTGCGGGACGTGGTGAATCAGGATCCGACCGGCCGGGTTGACGATGCGATGCTCCTCGCCCTCGGGCCGCGCCTGCGTCCGGAAGCTGCCCACCAGACCCGCTTCGGCCAGCGCCAGCTGTCCTGACTCGGGGTGCAGGTCGAGCGAGCCGCCCTGTCCCCGCGCGGACCGGCTCGCCTCCCGCTCGAAGACCACCGCGTCGAGGCCGTGCTGCTGCAGGATCCGGGCCAGGGTCAGCCCGCCCAGGCCGCCACCCACGATCGCGATGCGCATCCCACGTCCTTACCGTACGATGTACCTCATGGATACACCGTACGGTAGCGGGCCGGCGCCGGTTTGGGAACGGCCGGAACCCCGGCCGCGGGCGGCGCCGGTGCCGCTGAGCCGCGACAAGATCGCTGCCGCGGCGATCCGGCTCGCCGACGCGCACGGCCTCGAGGGCCTGTCGATCCGTCGCATCGCCACCGAGCTCGGCGTCGGGCCGATGCGCCTCTACGACTATGTGAGCAACCGGTCCGAGCTGCTCGATCTGATGGTCGACGTCGTCTACGCCGGGATAGCCGAGCTCGCCCCGCACACCGAGTGGCGCGCCACGGTGCTGGCCGTCGCCCGGGCGACCCGGACAGCCGCCCTCGACCACGAGTGGTTCGCCGACCTGCTCGGTGGCCGGCCGCACCTCGGTCCCCACGCGCTCGCCGTGGGGGAAGCGACCGCGGCGGCCCTGAGCCGGGCCCCCGGCGTGCGCAGCATCGACGACCTCCAGCGGGTGCTGGGGGCCCTCAACGCCTTCATCGTCGGAGCCGTCCGCCGGGAGGTCACCGAGCGGCGCACCGCCCGGGCCACCGGCACCGACGAGGCCGCCTGGCAGGCCGGCCTCGGCCCCTACCTCACCCGCATGCTGGAGACCGGCCGGTATCCCACCGTGGCCCGGCTGGTCATCGACGGCGCCCACCTGGATGCCGGGGAGACCTTCGACCACAACCTGGCCACGGTCCTGGACGGCATCACCGGTCTCAGAGCGGACCCCGGTCGACGAAGCTGAACGTCGTGTCGGTCTCGGCGTCACCCAGGAACTCCAGGTAGACCTGGGGCTTGCGGGTGCGCCACTGCAGCGTGCCGTGCGCGTCGTTGTAGATCGTGTACGTCGGGCGGCCCTTGTCGTCCTTCTTGCCCGTCTCCGAGATGGCGAACAGCGTCGCCTTCGTGGCCGCGCACTCGGTGGCGACCAGCTCGGCGGACTCGCCCGGGATCACCTTGGCGCCGAGGCAGGGCGGCTCGCCGTCGGTCGGCTTCTGCGACTGGATCAGGAAGTCGACGCCCATCGGGACCAGGGCGAACAGGGAGTCCTTGCCGGTGCCGCCGGAGGTCACGACCTCGTCGGGGAACGGCATGGCGAGGTCGCGGTCGATCTCCACGAAGTGGATCAGGATGCGCCGATCGCCGGCCAGGATGGTGGCCGGGCCGGCCGGTGTCGGGCTGGCGGAGACCCTCGGCGACGACGATCCCGGGCCACCGGCCGAGGAGGCGGCGGCTCCCGGCGACCGCGCCGCCTCGTTGTCCGGCGGGGTCGCGATCCAGTGGGCCAGGAGAACGCCCCCTCCGGCGAGCACGGCGAACGCCGCCAGCCCGGCCAGCACGGCCCGGCCGCGGCGGCGCGGTGGGCGGGCCGCGACGTCACCGCCGGGGGCGTAAGGCTGCACCGCACCGCCCGGACCGTAGGGCTGCACCGCACCGCCGGGGCCGAAGACCGTGCCGGACCGGGCCGGCGTCGATCCGGCCGGGCCGTGGCCCGCACCCGGCTCGGCCACAGCCATCGCCGTGACCACGTCGTCGGGGACCGGGCCGGCCGGCAGGGTCACGGCCGGCTGGCCGGTGGCGAGCAGCAGGTCGAGCAGCTCCCGGGCGGTCGGCCGGTCGGCCGGCTCCTTGGCCAGGGTCCGGGCGACGATCCCGCGCAGGGTCGGGGGCAGCCCGGTGAGGTCCGGCTGCTGGGTCAGGATGCGCATCGCGGTGGCCGGGGCCGAGTCGCCCTGGAAGGGCGTGCGGCCGGTGGCCGCGAAGGTGACCACCGCGCCCCAGGCGAAGATGTCGGCGGCCGGGCTCAGCCGCAGGCCGGGATGCTCGTCGAAGCGTTCCGGCGCCATGTAGGCGACCGTGCCGACCATCTGATCGGTACGCGTGTGCTGGCTGGTCGCCTCCAGCGGGCGGGCGATGCCGAAGTCGATCACCTTGAGCCCGCCCAGCGCGAACAGCACGTTGCCCGGCTTGAGGTCGCGGTGGATGACGCCGGCACCGTGGATGGCGGTCAGCGCGGTGGCGATGCCGACCGCGGCGCTGTGCAGGGCGGCCGGGGAGAGCGGGCCGTTCTCCCGGACGACGTCGGTCAGCGCCGGCCCGTCGACGTACTCGACCACCAGGTACGGCGGCTCGTGGTCGAGGTCGGCGCCGAGCACCTCGGCGGTGCAGAAGGGCGGCACCTGGCGGGCCCGGTTGACCTCGCTGCGGAACCGGCCGAGGAACTCCTCGTCGCGGATGAACTCGGCCCGCACCACCTTGACCGCGACCAGCCGGCCCTGCGGTGAGCGACCCAGGAAGACGGTGCCCATGCCGCCGGCGCCGAGGCGGCCGAGCAGCTCGTACTCGCCGAGGTGGGCCGGGTCGCCCGGGCGCAGGGGCTGACTCGACAAAGGTCCTTCTCCCCACGCTCCATGACACGCCGATGGGCACACTATCGCGCGTCCGCGGGCCTGACATCCCCGGCCGGGACATCGGGGCCGGGCGTGCAGGGCTGCTGCCCCGGCGGCCGTCCAGGGCCGGGTACGCCGGGAACCTCAGGTCGGGCGCGGGCCGACCGATTGACGGGGAGTGCTGACGGGACGCGTCGACCGCTGGTGGTCGCTCTGGATGGGCGCGGGGACCCTCGTGTGCCTGGTCTATCCGTTGGTGCCCTCGGACGCCGCGCAGGGAGTGATCTCCTGGGTGGTCGGTCTGGCGGCGTTGCTGGTCACCATCGCCGGGATCCGGCGCAACCGGCCCGCCGCCGCCCGCTGCTGGTACGTCGTGCTGGCCAGCCTGGTGCTGTGGGTGCTGGGTGACGTCGCGTTCTCGGTGAGCGGCCTGGTGCTGCCCGCGTTGCCGTACCCGTCGTGGGCCGACGCCTTCTATCTCAGCGCGTACGTGCCGCTCATCGCCGGTCTCTACGGCCTGGCCCGCAGTCACCGCCAGCGCCCGCTGGCGGGCCTGGTCGACACGCTGATCATCGCGGCCGGCCTGGGCCTGGTCTACTGGATCTTCGTGATCGGCCCGATCCTGGCCGACCCGGCCACCCCCCTGCTCGCCCGGCTCGCCACGGTCGGCTACCCGACCGCCAGCGTGCTGATGATCGCCGTGGTGGCCCGGCTGGCGACCCGGGCCGCCCACCCCACGCCGAGCCACTGGCTGCTGATCATCGGCAGCGTGGCCACGCTGGCCGCCAACGTCATCTTCACGCTGCTGCCGGCGTTGCTGCCGGGCGCCGGTGACGTGGTCTACGTCGGGTTCCTCATCGCCTACGTCTACTGGGCCGGCGCGGCGCTGCACCCGTCGGTGAGCGCGCCGCCGGTCCGCGAGGTCACGGAACGCTTCGGCAAGGGCCGGCTCGCCGTGCTCACCTGCGCGACCCTGATCGTCCCGGCGGTGCTCTTCGTCCAGGGCGGCAGCGGGCACCGGCCGGTCAGCTGGCTGGCCATCGGGCTCGGCGCCGTGCTGCTGTTCCTGCTCGTGCTGCTGCGGATGTCGGGCTTCGTGGCCCAGGTGCAGAGCCAGGCCGCGCAGCTCGAGGTGCTGGCCATGCACGACGAGCTGACCGGGCTGGCCAACCGGCGCCGGTTCGAGCAGCGGGTCCGCGAGGCCCTGGCGTCCGGTTCACCGCAGGTCGCGATGCTCGACCTGACCGGTTTCAAGGAGGTCAACGACCGCCTCGGCCACACCGTCGGCGACCGGCTGCTGATCGCCGTGGCCGGGCGGCTGGTGGCCGGTCTGCGCCCGGGTGACCTGGTGGCCCGGATGGGCGGGGACGAGTTCGCCGTGCTGGCGCCGGACGCCACGGACGCCGAGGGCGACGCGCTCGTGGAGCGGGTCTGCGCCGCCCTGCGGGTCCCCGTGCAGGCCGGCGAGCACGAGCTGCTGATCGGCGCCGGTGTCGGCGTCGCGGGCGCGGACGGCACCGGCGACCCGATGGAGCTGCTGCGCCGCGCCGACGTCGCGATGTACGCGGCCAAGGCCGACGGTGACCGGCAGCGCCGCTACGCCCCCAGCCTCGACGACGAGGCCGGTGCCGAGGCGCGGCTCGGTGCCGAGATGCGGACGGCGCTGGACACCGGCCAGTTCCGCCTCGTCTACCAGCCCATCGTCTCGCTGCCCGACGCCCGCATCGTCGCCGTCGAAGCCCTCATCCGCTGGCACCACCCCGAGCGTGGCCTGGTCAACCCGGCCGACTTCATCCCGGTGGCCGAGCAGAACGGCCTGATCGTGGAGCTCGGCGCGTGGATCCTCACCACCGCCTGCGCCCAGGCCGTCACGTGGCAGCACACCCACGGCGCCGCCGCGCCCAGCCGGGTCAGCGTCAACGTCTCGGCCCGTCAGCTCGCCGAACCCGGCTTCGCCGACCTGGTCGCCCACACGCTGGCCATGCAGATCGATGTCGGCGCCGATGGATCTGTCAACTGGAACGGCGTGGCGGTTCGCGGCGGAGCGGGGCTGGATGCGAAGTTCCGCGCAGTCGCGGCCGAAGCCGACCAGGACGAAATCCGCCTGCGCCCGGACAAGGCGGCGCCGTACCGCGCCGTTGCCGAAGTGCTGGCCTCGGCTCAACGCGAAGGGGCGACGAAAATCGGGTTGATCGGTAGCGAACAGTTCACGCAATGAATGGCGCGGCAGGTTCGTCGCGCGCCCGCGCGTCGTTCTTCGGGCCAGCAATGCGTCCCATGCCGCCGCACCGATGAAGGCGACGCGGAAATCGACAGCACGATTACCTTGAAATTCAGTATAACCAATGAAAATGACATCATGAGCGAAACGCAGACAGAGCGAACCAACGGTCGGTCCAGGCGGATTCATCTTGGCGCGACGATCCACGGTCCCGGCGGACATTACGCCGGGTGGCGCCATCCCGACGCCGTTATCGACGCGAGCATCAATCCGGATTTCGCGAAGAACGTGGCCCGCCAGGCCGAGGCGGCAAAGTTCGACTTCGTGTTCGTCGCGGACGGGCTGCATATCAACGCGAAATCGATCCCGCACTTCCTGAACCGCTTCGAGCCGCTCACGCTGCTGTCGGCACTCGCGCTCGTCACCGAGCGGATCGGGCTGGTCGGCACGCTGTCGACGTCGTACAGCGATCCGTTCACCGTCGCGCGGCAGTTCTCGAGCCTCGACCACCTGAGCGACGGCCGCGCCGGCTGGAACGTCGTCACGTCGCCGCTCGAAGGCTCGGCGAAGAATTTCTCGCGCGACAAACATCCCGAGCATGCGCTGCGCTACCGGATCGCATCGGAATTCCTCACCGTGACGAAGGGGCTGTGGGACTCGTGGGAAGACGACGCATTCGTGCGCGACAAGGCGAGCGGCGTGTT
>NZ_JBSGFR010000028.1:0-122323 GCF_053603475.1 Actinoplanes sp. NPDC004185
ACCCACGAGCTTCCCCGCGAGCCGGCCCAGCGCGGCGCCCACACCGCCCGGACCGGGCCGGCCGCCGCGCGCCGCGACGGCCCGGGCAGCCAGCAGGGTCGCGGCGTCGGCCGGCGCCAGCTGCGGGATCCGCCAGACCAGTTCACCGGGTACGCGCAGCGACGTGCGCGAGGTGGCGAGGACGTCCAGCCGCCGGCAACTGGCCAGCAGCCGGCGCACCAGCTCCCGCGCGGCGTGGTGCCGGGCCTCGCAGGTGTCGAGGATCAGCAGCACACGACCCTCGGCGCAGCGCTCGATGAGGCTGTCGAGCAGCGGCCGGGCCGGCTCACGCCGAACACCCATCGCGGCGGCCAGCGCCTCGGCCGGATGCTCCTCGGCGAGATCGACAAGCCAGATGCCGTCCGGGTACGCCGCCCGCAGCTCCTCGGCGACGGCCACGGCGAGCCGGCTCTTACCGGCCCCGCCCGCCCCGGCCACGGTGACCAGGCGATGCGTGGAGATCAAGCCCTTGAGCTCGGCGATTTCACTCTGCCGCCCGACGAACGGAGTGACCGCGGCCGGCAGGTTGTCCACGGGCGCGCCGGGAGTGCGCGGCCGGGGGAAGTCACGTGCGAGCCCGGGAGCGACCAGCTGGAAGAGCCGCTCGGCATCGTCGAAGCCACGCAACCGGTACGGGCCCAGGTCGAGCAGGTCGACGCTTTCGATCAGCGGCGCCTGGGCCGCCCGACGCTCCCGGTGCGACTGCCGGACCCCGCTCGCTCCCACCCCCACAAGCTCCGCGCCGCTGGGAACCAGGTCGCGCGACCAGGTGGAGACGGCCAGCGCGGTCGCCTCGGAGCAGAGCACCTGACCCCCGTGCGCAGCGGCGGCAACGCGAGCGGCGCGATGCACCTCGGCGCTCGTGTACTCACCGGCGACCGGAACGGCCCAACCGGTGTGCAGACCCATCCGAACCCGCGGTGCCGCGTCAGCGCTCGGCCACGGGTACGCGGCGAGTGCACGCTGTGCTGCCACACAGGCGGAGACGGCAGCGGCGGCGTCCCGGAACGCCACGAAAAAGGAGTCACCCTCAGTGAAAAGCTCGGCGCCGGCGTAATTACTCAGCGCTGCGCGCACGACGCCACGATGGGCATTGAGCACACGGCCATAACCTTCGCCGAGCATCCGGGCGAGCCGCGTGGACCCTTCGATGTCCGTAAACATGAAGGTCACAAGCCCGCTCGGCAGCTCGGTCCGTCCCGACACGGTGAGAACCTCCGCCCCCTTGGGAAGTCGCGCTTCATGCTGCCGTACCGCAATCACACGGCACATCGTAGGAACGGTCGGTAACCGCCCTCCCGCCACGGCCGACCCCGCAAGGGCGACCCACGGTCAGGGTCATCGACGGTCACGCACGGCACTACGCGTGACGTAACGACGAGGTTCACGTTCTGGTTGCGCCGCAGTCGGCCAATTCCACCGACCCGTTCGGACGGCCTCGCAGGAGTAGCCCTTTGTGCGACTCCATGAGGTCACCTGACGATCACCACAGTGTTACGCCGCAGGACCGGCCACAGTCGACTGAAATAGCAGATGCGGGTGGGTGGCCCGGTGATACGTCGGGGCGGAAATAGGTGATGGGCTCGTGTGCGGGTGCGTCCTCCCGGCTGAGGTAGCCGGCGCGGCGCGTTTGGTTGTGGGCGCTCGGGTTTTGCGCTGTTGTTGAGTTTCTGGGTTTGGGGTGGCTTGGGTCGCCGTTGTGGGCGGCGATTGAGTGACGGACTGGCTGTCCGGGTCTGGTGGTGGGGTTCGGGTTGTTTGTTCGGTTGGGCCGGGCCGGCACGCTCAGGTCCGCGGCCAGGTTTGCGTGTGGGACCGCGTGGTCGCCAATCGGGCGTCAGGCGTTGACCGGGCACTCCTGGGTGGTGTGGCCCGTCGCAGGTTTGCCAGCTGCGGCTGGGGCTGCGGCTGCGGCTGGGGCTGCGGCTGCGGCTGCGGCTGCGGCTGCGGCTGCGGCTGCCCGGATTGTGGTTCCGGCGCGGGGTGGCCGGTCGGGCTGCGCCGGGCGTCGGTTTCAGCCGGCCACTCAAGTTGCGGTCCGGCGCAAGGGCAGCCGTCGGGCCGCGCCTGGCGTTTCGTTGCGGTTGCCCATCTAGGTTGTGGTCCGGCGCGGGCAGGGCTGGTCAGGCCACCCCAGCTTGGTCGGGGCTTGCCCGGTCGGCGTCGTGGGTGTTGCCTGCTCGTCGGTGCCGCTGAAGCCCCGCGGTCAGTCAGGCGACCGGTCCGCCAAGCCGCCTTGGCGGCTGACCCCCCACGGCTGGGGCAACTGCCGCCGGCAGGTCGGCGGCAGCAGGTGCAGCCGCTCTCGCCGCCGTCGGCCCTGGGTGCGCACGGCGGTGACCTCAGCCGCTGGATGGAGGCTGGATGCATGCCGCTGTAACTCGGCAAGTCTCCACCGCCTGCAGCGAGCAGGATGCAGGCTGCTGCGCCCGGCAATCAGCCTTCATCGGCAGCGATTTGGGCGTAGGGAGTCAAGGTGACCACAGAGGCCGTCGACATCCACGTCGCGGCCAGCCGCTTCCCGGCTGACTCGGCGGGCGTAGCTGCCAGCCGCTTCCCGGTGACTCGGCGGGCGCAGCTGCCAGCCGCTTCCGGCTGACTCGGTGGGCGTAGCTGCCAGCCGCTTCCCGGTGACTCGGCGGGCGCGGCTGGCAGCCGCTTCCGGCTGACTCGGCGGGCGTGGCTGCTAGCCGCTTCCGGCTGACTCGGCGGGCGTGGCTGCTAGCCGCTCGGCTGCTCAGCAGCCGCAGGCGCCGCCGCAACAGCCTCCGCCGCCGCCTGATTGGGGGGCGGGCGTGGCGCCGCTGCGGCCTGTCACGGCGACTGTGGACAAGAGTTTCACTGTGTCGGCGTGGCCCTGGGGGCACGTCGCGGGGGCGGCGGATTCGGCCATCGGCCGGTTCAGTTCGAAGGTGTCGCCACAGGCGCGGCAGCGGAAGTCATAGCGCGGCATGAAGACAGGGTATGGCTCCGCTGGGACACTTCGTCGCCCTGGTCGTCCGGGCTGTGGATAACGCATCGGGCGGGGTTCGTGGGCGCCGGGGGTCGCTGTCGCCCGGTAGTGTCGTTCGGGTGGCGGACGGGCAGGACAGATCCCCGAAGCGGCGCGGGCCCCGGCCTCCGGCGCCGCATCTTGACGGGCCCCTTGGTAGCTCCGGCGCGGCGCCTGAGGAGGTGTTTCCGGCGGCGGGCTCAGTGGGGGGCGACGATGCCGTGCGGGCGGTTGGTCAGGCGGGCGAGTCGGGTTCCGGGACGGCGACGTCCGAGCCTGCGTCCGACAAGTCGGACTTGGCGGCGGAGAGGGTGACCGGTCGCCCGGGCGGCACATACCAGCCGAAGGTTGTGGCGACCGGCGCGACGAGTGGCACGTACCAGCCGAAGGTTGTGGCAACCGGCGCTACGGGTGCTTCAGCTGCCGGGCCAGGATCAGGGACCGACGAGGGCGAGAACGCGGCTGCCTCCACAGGACCGGCGGCCAGCGGCGCCGCACCGGCTGCAGGTGCTACGACTGGGGCGTCGGCGGACACGGCAGGCAAGGCAGAGGTGAAGGCCGGGCCGGAGAAGAAGGCCGACGACGGCAAGGCGGCCGCCCGGCCTGCCGACGACGGCAAGGCAGCGGACGGCAAGACCGCGGACGGCGAAGCCACGGACGGCAGGGCCGCGGAATTGGCCGCGACGGCCAAGCCGGACGGGGAGCAGGCCAGCGGCGCCGCTACAGCGGCCGGCGATCTCGGCGGCGACGGGTCGACGGCCAAGACCAAGACCGGATACAAGCCCTACTCCGCCGACAAGGCCGGCGAGACCGACAAGACGGCCGGGACCGACAAGACGACCGGGACCGAGAAGGAAGCTCCCCCCGCAGACAAGGCGGACAAGGGCGGCAGTCCCCCGGACAAGGCCGCCGCCGAAGGCAAGACCGCTGCCGAAGGCAAGGCGGGCACCGGAGGCAAGGCGGGCACCGGAGGCAAGGCGGGCACCGGAGGCAAGGCCGGCGACAAAGCCGAGGCCCAGAACAAAGACGAGGCCCCGAACAAGGACGAGGTCAAGGCCGAGGACGGCAAGCCCGGGAAAGACGACAAGGCCGGGAAAGGCGACGGCAAGCCCGGGGACAAAACCCCGAGCACAACCGCCCCCACAGCAGCCGCAGTAGCCGCCGCCTCGAAGGGCCGGGCCACCCGCGTGCTGCGCCGAGCCAATCCCGTACGCGTCGTGCGCAGCACCGCCCGCAGCACCTCAGCCTGGGCCAAACGCCCCAGCGGCCGCCTGATTCTTCCCGCCGTCATCGCCGTTCTTCTTCTTGGCGCCGCCGGGACGGCCGGTGCTTATCTCGTACCGCGGGCTTTGCAGTCGGTGCCGACGCCCAGCGTGACGCCCGGTTTCGGCCTTGACGCCGACGCTTCCGCCGGGGCTTCCGCCGGTTTGCCGCCGGGGCCCGGCGGCCTTCCCAGCGCCTCCGCTCCCGTTGTCGGCGGGGTCGTGCCGGGCACCCAGCCCCAGGTCGGCGGTGCGGTCGGCGGCGCCCGGCCGGCCGATGTGCTTGCTTCCTGGGCGCAGGACACCGGCACCCGGGCCGGCATCCCGGTTGTCGCCGTGCAGGCTTATGGCTACGCCGAGCTTGTCGTCGCCCGGACCACCCCCAGCTGTCACCTGAGCTGGACCACGATCGCCGCTATCGCCAAGGTGGAGTCCGCGCACGGCTCGGCCAACGGCGCCGTCCTCAATGTCGACGGGTCGGTTGCTCCGCCGATTTTCGGGTTGCCGTTGGACGGTAAGGGTGGACGGCAGGAGATCCGGGACACCGATCAGGGCGCGCTCGACGGTGATTCGCAGTTCGATCGGGCGCTGGGTCCGTTGCAGTTCATCCCGCAGACGTGGAATTCGATCTCTGTCGGCAATGGTGTTGATGCCGACAACAATGGTGTTTCCGATCCCAACGACATCGATGACGCGTCGCTGGCCGCGGCCAAGTACCTGTGTCAGGGCGGGCGGGATCTCGCTCGGCCGGATGCCTGGTGGGACGCCATTTTGTCGTACAACGCGGTGCGGCCGTACGCGCAGAAGGTGTTCGAAGCGGCCAACGAATACGGGCAGCGCAGCCGGGTCTGATCGACAACCCACAGTGACGGGTCGCGTACATTTGTCCACCCGGCACTTCCCTGAAGGTCCATGTACCGGCAAGCTGTACGGGTGAGGGTGCGTGAGTGGGATCCCCGGACCGCGTCGGCGGGGGAGATCCGATCGCTCGTGGAGACGTACAACGCGGTGCTGGCTGCCGATCTCCCCGACGATCCACCGTGGCAGGACGTCCAGGTGGTCGACTACCTGGCCGAGACCATGCCCGGCGAGCGCCGGATCAGCTGGGTCGCCGAGGACGACCGGCTCGCCGAGGGTGAGAGCACCATCTACGGCCACGTCAGTGTCCTGCTGCTCGGCGACATCGGCGTGCTGGAGGTCATGGTCCATCCCGACCTGCGCCGCCGCGGCCTCGGCCAGCAGCTCGTCGCGGTCGCCGCGCGCCGCGCCTATCTCGAGGGTTTCTCCTCCATCGGGGTCGAGGCCATCGGCGACACCCCGGCCATCGCGTTCTACGAGGCGCTGGGCTTCGAGCAGGAATACGTCGAGACCCGCAGCGTCCTGACCCTGTCCAGCGTGGACTGGAACGCCCTGCACGCCATGGCCAACGGCATCAGCGCCGGCTACCGGGTCGAGTACCACCCCGGTGGGCCGCCGGCCGAGCTGCTGGAGGCGTACGCGCAGGCCAAGCTGGAGGGGCAGGACGATGACAACGACCTGGATCTGCGGCCGAGCTCGTCCGATCCGCAACGCCTGCGGGACAGCCTCAACACGCTGCACCGCCGGGGCCTGAAGCCGTACATCGTGCTGGCCATCCACGAGGCTTCCGGCGCGGTTGCCGGGCTGACCGAGGTGGTCGTGCCCGCGCAGCATCCCGAACGCGCCGACCAGTACGACACCATCGTCGTCCGCGAGCACCGCGGTTACGGCATCGACCGGGCGATCAAGGCCCGGATGCTGTTCGAGCTGCGGTCCGCCGAGCCCGGCCTGCGCGAGGTGCAGACCTGGAACGCGCAGCACAACGAGTCCATGCTCAAGGTCAACGCGGAGCTGGGCTTCCAGTCCGACCGGGACTGGTACGAGTACGGCGTGGACGTGGCTCAGCTGGTGCAGAGACTCGAGCCGACCGACTGAGCTGTGGAGGCTCCGTGCGCTACCGCCGCTTCCTGCCCTTGCTCACCGTTCCGCTGCTGACCGCCGCCCTGTTCCCCGGCGTGGCCCGGGCCGCCGACGAACCGCTGACCGTCGGCGCCGTGCAGGGTCCGACGTCGGACGACGAGAATCCGCGCACCGACCGGTCACCGCTGGCCAACCCGTCCGGCAACGGCACGAGCAGCGTCCTGTACGACGTACGCGGGGTCGTCACCCAGCGCACCCTGGCCCGCACCGCCGCGGGCGCCGACCAGCACGGCTTCTTCCTGCAGAGCCGGGCGGGCACCGCCGACGGCGACCCGGCCAGCTCCGACGGGATCTTCGTCTTCATGGGCGCCTTCACGTCGCTGATCGGCGGTTACGTGCCGGCCGTGGGCGACGAGATCGTGGTCCGGGCCCGGGTGTCGGAGTTCTTCTCGCTGACCCAGCTGTCCGGGGCCTCGCTGGTCACCAAGCTGGCCGAGGGCGTGCCGCTGAGCGACGTCCAGGTCGACGACGCGGCGCCGCCGGGCGAGCTGGCCGCCGCGGACCGCTTCTGGGAGCGGCATGAGGGCATGCAGCTGCGGGTCCGCGACGGTGCCGGGGTCGTCGCCGGCCGCAACGTGTTCGGCGGCACCGCCGATTCGGAGATCTGGGTCATCGACCGCGACGATCCGCTGCTGGACCGGGCCGACCCGTACGCCCGGCGGGTCTTCCGTGACGCGCACCCGCTGGACAATCTGCCCGGCCGGGTCGACGACGGCAACGGCGACCGGGTGCTGCTCGGCACCATGGGCGTGAAGGCGACCGCCGCCGACAGCAGCGTGCTGCTGCCGCCGGCCAGGACCTTCGACCTGCTGTCCGGCGACGCGGTCGGCGGCCTCTACTACTCCTTCAACAAGTACGGCATCCAGCCGGCCACCGCCGCGTTCACGCCCGGTGTGGACCCGTCGCGGAACAATCCGCCGAAGGCCGCCGCGCGCAGCACCGAGTTCGCCGTCTCGACGTACAACGTGGAGAATCTGTACGACTTCCGCGACGACCCGTTCGACGGCTGCGACTTCACCGGCAACACCGGCTGCCCCGGCGTCAGCCCGCCCTTCGACTACGTCCCGGCGAGCGAGGCGGCGTACCGGGAGAAGCTGGCCGACCTGGCCGACCAGATCGCCGCCGAGCTGCACTCCCCGGATCTGATCCTGGCCCAGGAGGCCGAGGACCAGGACATCTGCACGGTCACCGGCGGCGCCCTGAGCTGCGGCGCGGTCAACGACGCGGACGGGCAGCCGGACACGTTGCAGGAGCTGGCGCTGACGATCAGAAGCAACGGCGGACCGGCGTACGCGGCCGCCTACGACCGCACCGGCGCCGACGCCCGCGGGATCACCGCCGCGTTCCTCTACCGCACCGACCGTCTCTCGCCGGCCCCCGCCACCGCGGCCGACCCGGTGCTGGGCGCGGCACCGCAGGTCACCTACCGGGGCGCCCCGCTGCCCGGCAACGCCGACGTGTCCAACCCCAAGGCGCTGAACGCGGTCCTGCCGGCCGACGTGGACAGGTCGACGGGCGTGGACGGCCCGAACGTCTTCACCCGGGCGCCGCAGGTCGCGCTCTTCGACGTCAAGGCAGCGCCGGGTGCCGCCGAGCGGTTCCAGCTCTGGGCGGTCAGCAACCACTACTCGTCCGGGCCGGACACCCGGGTGGGCCAGCGCGCTGAGCAGGCCGCGTACGGGGCGGCGATCACCACGGCGATCGAGGACACCCACGGGCAGGCGCGGATCGCGTACGGCGGTGACCTGAACGTCTTCCCGCGCCCCGACGACCCGGTGCCGTCAGCGCCCGGCGATCAGCTCCGCCCGCTGTACGAGGCCGGGCTGCACAACCTGTGGGACGACTTGGTGGCGGACGCGCCCTCGTCGGCGTACTCGTACGTCTTCGACGGCTCGGCGCAGACGCTGGACCATCTCTTCGTCAACGACGCCCTGCACGGCGACCTGATCGAGATGCGGGCGGCGCACCTCAACGCCGACTGGGCGGCGGCGGACGAGACGAACGGCTCGAAGGGCTCCAGCGACCACGATCCCCAGGTCGCCCGCTTCCACTCCCGGGCGGCACTGTCGGTTGCGGACGCGAGCGTGGCCGAGGGAGACCGCGGCACGACGTCGCTGGTGTTCGCGGTGACGCTGTCCCGGCCGCTGAGCCGGTCGGTGACGGTCTGTGCGAGCACGGTGCCGGGGTCCGCGTGGGTGGGGGCCGACTTCACGCCGTACCTGGGCTGCCGGGTCGTGCCCGCGGGCGCGACCGGTCTCACCTTCCCGGTGCAGGTCCGGGGTGACCGGTGGAAGGAGCCGGACGAAAAGCTGACGCTGGTGGTCGCGGGCCCGGCCGGCATCCGGCTCGCGGATGCCCGCGCGACGGGCACGATCCAGAACGACGACTGAGCCCACCCGCGGCGGAAAACCCATGCAAGTTCGTTACATGAGGGGTACGGCGTCAGTAGCGTTCGCGCAGCAGCTGAGCGGCCTCGGTGGCCCAGTAGGTCAGCATGATCTGGGCCCCGGCCCGCTTGATCGAGGTCAGGGTCTCCAGCATGACGCCCTGCCGGTCGATCCAGCCCTTCTCCGCGGCCGCCTCGACCATCGCGTACTCGCCGGAGACCTGGTACGCGGCGACCGGCACGTCGACCCGCTCCCGCACGGCGGCGATCACGTCGAGATACGGCAGCGCCGGCTTCACCATGACCATGTCGGCCCCCTCGGCGACGTCCAGCTCGACCTCGCGCAGCGCCTCGCGGACGTTGCCCGGGCTCTGCTGGTAGGTGCGGCGGTCGCCCTGCAGGCTCGACTCGACGGCCTCCCGGAACGGGCCGTAGAAGGCGCCCGCGTACTTCGCCGAATAGGCCAGCACCGAGACGTCCTGGTGACCGGCCTGGTCGAGGGCCTTGCGGACCACCCCGATCTGGCCGTCCATCATCCCGGACGGGCCGACGACGTGCGCCCCGGCCTCGGCCTGGGCGACCCCCATCCGACCGTAGATCTCCAGGGTGGCGTCGTTGTCGACCGTGCCGTCGGGGGCGAGGACGCCGCAGTGACCGTGCGAGGTGAACTCGTCCAGGCACAGGTCACCCATGACCACGGTGGCGTTGCCGACCTCGGCGATCAGGTCACGGAGTCCGACGTTGAGGATGCCGTCCGGGTCGAGGCCGGCCGAACCGGTCTCGTCCTTGTTGGCGTTGTCCGGGACGCCGAAGAGCATCAGGCCACCGACCCCGGCCGAGACGGCCTCGTGGGCGGCCTTGCGCAACGACTCCCGGGAGTGCTGCATGACCCCGGGCAGGGAGCTGATCGGCCGCGGCTCGGTCAGACCCTCTTTGAGGAACAGCGGCAGGATCAGCTCGGCCGGGGCGACCCGGGTCTCCTCGACCAGGCGCCGCAGGGCGGGGGTGCGTCGCAGTCGCCGCGGACGCACATCGGGGAACGCCATGCTCACTCCCTCAGCCAGGCCGGCCGCGTGAGCCGGCGGAACCGGGCCGGTCGGGCAACCGCCCCGGCCAGGCCGGCAACAGCGCCGGTCCGGCGAACCCGAGGCCGACACGGAGCCGGCCCGGCAGTGCAGCGGACCGGCCCGTCACCGGGCCGGTCCGCGTGAGATCAGCGGAAGCGCAGGGCCGTCGGGCCCTGGACCTTCGAGCCGCGGCGCTGCTTGGCCGGCATCGCCGCCAGCTTCTCGCGCAGCTCCACCGCGTACGACGCCAGGGCCTCGACCAGGTCGGGGACCGACGCGTGCTGCGGCTGGACGTCGACGCGCAGGCCGAACTCCGTGGCCGTCTCGGCCGTCTTCGGGCCGATCACCGCGACGACCGTGCGGGCGTGCGGCTTGCCCGCGATGCCGACCAGGTTGCGGACCGTCGAGGACGAGGTGAACAGCACCGCGTCGAAGCCGCCCGACTTGATCGCGTCGCGGATGTCGGCCGGCGGCGGGGCCGCGCGGACCGTGCGGTATGCCGTGACGTCGTCGACCTCCCAGCCGCGCTCGATCAGGCCCGCGGCCAGCGTCTCCGTGGCGATGTCGGCCCGCGGCAGCAGCACCCGGCCGACCGGGTCGAGGATCTCGTCGTGCGGCGAGAACTCGGCCAGCAGACCTTCGCTGGACTGGTCCCCGGCCGGGATGAGCTCCGGCTGGATGCCGAACGCGCGGACGGCGTCGGCGGTCGCCTCACCGATGCAGGCGATCTTGACGCCGCCGAAGTGGCGGGCGTCCAGGCCGTGCTCGGCGAACTTCTCCCAGACCGCGCGGACCGCGTTCACCGAGGTGAAGACCACCCAGGCGTACCGGCCGTCGACCAGGCCCTTGACCGCACGTTCCATCTGCGCGGGGGTGCGCGGCGGCTCGACGGCGATCGTCGGCACCTCGCACGGGATGGCCCCGTACGCCCGCAGCCGGGCACTCATCGCGCCCGCCTGCTCCTTGGTGCGCGGGACGAGGACCTTCCAGCCGTACAGGGGGCGGTTTTCCCACCAGCTCAGCTTGTCGCGCTGGGCGACCTCCGCGCCGACGGTGAGCACCACCCGGCCGGTGAAGCCGAGCGCCGCCGCGACGAAGCTGTCCACCGACGAGGTCGTCGTGTACTGCGTCTCGCCGGTGCCGTCGCCGGTCACGCCGACCGGCGTGCCGGGCTCGACGCCCGCGGCCAGCAGGCCGTCGCGGACGGCGGCCAGGTCACCGGCGTCCACGGCGACCGCGAACGAGCCCTTGACGGCGGCCGCGGCCAGCGCGTCGAAGTCGAGCGCGGTGACGTCGTCGATGTCGGCCGCGGTGCGCACGCCGGGCAGCGGCACACCCGCGTAGGTGGCCACCCCCTCGGCCTGGCCCAGGCCGGGCACGACCTCGAAGTGCACGGCGGTCCGGGCGACGGCCTGGACCTCCTTGACGACGGCCTCGTGACCGAACGGGTCACCGGCGACCAGGTGCACCGCCGACAGGCCGGACTTGGCCGCGGAGAGCAGCACCTTGGCGACGTCGCCGGGTGCGCCCTCGGCGGGGCTGAACTGGGTGTCGCCCTTGGCTTCCGCCCGGATGGCCGCGAGCAGCGACTCGGGCACCCCACGGTCGTAGACGACCTGGTCGGCGTCGGCGAGGGTGTCGTGAGCCCGGCGGGTCAGCAGGCCGGGATCGCCGGGTCCGGCGCCGACGAAAGCGATACGCCCTGCGGACTTGCGGGCGGTGCGGGTGGTCATTCTGTGCTCCCCATCAGGGTGTCGGCGCCGTTGTCGAGGAGATCGGCGGCGAGCGCCTTGCCGATCTCCGCCGCGTCGGCGGGCGTTCCGGTGCGCGACAGCCGGACAGCTCGGGCCCCGTCCGGGCTGATCACCGCACCGCGCAGGTAGATCTCGTCGCCTTGCTCGCCTTCGGCGAGCTCGGCGTGTGCCGCGACCGGTGCGGAGCAACCGGCCTCGAGCGTGGCGAGCATCGCCCGTTCCGCCGTGACGGCGGCGCGGGACGGTGCATGATCGAGTGCGGCCAGCAGCTCGACCAGGTCTGCGTCGTCGGATCGGCACTCGATCGCCAGCGCACCCTGGGCGGGGGCGGGCAGCATGAGCATCGGGTCCAACGTCTCCGTGATCTCGGCGGCCCGGCCGAGACGCACCACGCCGGCCCGGGCCAGGACGACCGCGTCGAGGTCGGCCTCGGGACCGAGCACCCTCGCGATGCGGCTGTCGACATTGCCGCGGATCGGCGTGACCTGCAACTGTAGGCCCAAAGCATGCAGTTGCGCGATTCGGCGCACCGCGCCCGTGCCGATCGTGGCGCCCGGCGCCAGCTCCGCGAGGGTCTTGTTGTCGCGCGCGATGAGCGCGTCCCGCGGATCCTCGCGCGGCGGGATCGCCGCGATGTGCAGGCCCGGGTGCTGGGCCGTGGGCAGGTCCTTGTACGAGTGGACGGCGAAGTCGATCTCCTTCGCCGTGAGTGCGTCGCGCAGCGCGGAGACGAAGACCCCGACACCGAGCTGGGCGACCGGCGCGCGGGAGCGGTCACCGGCTGTGACGATGCGCACGAGCTCGACCGGGCGGCCGGTCGCGGCGGTCAAGGAGTCGGCGACGAGCTGGGACTGGGCGAGCGCGAGGGCGCTGCCCCGGGTGCCGAGGCGCAGCGGTGTGCTCACGCTTGTCCTCCGATCTCGGGTACGGCGTCGGCCTTGGTGGCGTGCGGGACGTCGAGGTCGAACAGCTCCCGCAGCAGGGCCGCGTACTGGTCTCCGCCGGGCTCGGCGGCGAGCTGCCGGACCCGTACGGTCGGCGAGTGCAGCAGCTGCTGGACGACCCGGTGCAGGGTACGGGAAACGTCGGCCCGCTGCTCCTCGGTGAATTCCGGCCGGCGCGACGAGAGCTTGCGCAGCTCGGCGCTGACCACGTCGTCGGCGCGGGTGCGCAGGGCGGCCACGGTCGGCGCCACCTCGGCTCCGCGCAGCCAGGAGAGGAAGTGCTCGACCTCGGCGGCGACGATCTGCTCCACCGCGGCGGTCTCGGCGGCGGCCGGCAGGGTGCGCCGGCTCGAGGCCAGGCTGTCGATGTCGACGACGGTGACCCCGGGAAGCTCGCCGACCTCGGGAGCCACGTCGCGCGGCACGGCCAGGTCGAGCACGACCAGCGGCTTCTCCCGGCCGGCCAGCATGGCGGCGGTGAGCACGGGCTCGGTGGACGCGGTGGCGCATACCACGATGTCGGCCGCGGCGATCGCCTGGTCGAGCGCGTCGAACGGGACGGCGGTGGCGCCGTACGCCTCGGCGAGACGGCCCGCCCGGGCCGCGCCGCGATTGGTGATCTGCAGGGGACCCACGCCGGCGCGGGTCAGCGTGGCCACGGAGAGCGCGCCCATCGAGCCGGCGCCGATCACCAGGCCGGTGCGCCCGGACAGCTCGCCGCCGAGGGTCGCCGCGGCCACCTCCAGGGCGGCGGTGACGACGCTCTGGCCGGCCCGGTCGATGCCGGTCTCGGCGTGCGCCCGCTTGCCGACCCGCAGCGTCTGCTGCATCAGCTCGTGCAGCAGCCGGCCGGCGGTGTCCGTCTCGGTCGCCGCGTGGTACGCGTCGCGGAGCTGCCCGAGGATCTGCGCCTCGCCGACGACCATCGACTCGAGGCCGGCCGCGAGCCGGAACGAGTGGCGCACGGCCGCCTCGTCGTAGTGCACGTAGAGGTGGGCGGCGAGGTCCTTGGCGCCGATGCCGGAGTGCTCGGCGAGGACGTTGCAGACGTCGCCGAGGCCGCCGTGGAAGCCGGAGACGGCCGCGTAGATCTCGACGCGATTGCAGGTGGACAGCACCACCGCCTCGCCGACGTACGGCTGCGCGACGAGCTTCTCCAGCACGGCCGGGATGTCCGGGCCGGCGATCGTGAGGCGTCCGAGGGTGTCGACTCCGGCTGTCCGGTAGGACGCACCGACGCTGAGCAGATTCACGACCCGACCGCCTCCTGGTTGCCCGCCTCCGGTGAACGCCCGCCGGGGATCGCGGTCAGCGACGCCTTGCGGTGCTCGTGGAAGGAGAGGATCTGCAGTTCGATGGCGAGATCGACCTTGCGCACGTCGACGCCCGCCGGGACGGAGAGCACGCAGGGCGCGAAGTTGAGGATGCTGGTGACCCCCGCGGCCACCAGATCGTCGGCGACGGCCTGCGCGGCGCCCGCCGGGGTGGCGATCACGCCGATGGTGATGCCCTCCTCGACGACGGCCTGGCCCAGCTCGTCGATGTGCCGCACGGTCAGGCCGTTGAGCGGCTTGCCGACCTGCTCGGCGTCGGCGTCGAACAGGGCCACTATGCGGAACCCGCGGCTGGCGAATCCGTCGTAACCGGCCAGTGCGTGGCCCAGGTTGCCGACGCCGACGAGCGCCACGGCGCGGCGCTGGTCGAGGCCGAGGATGTACTCGATCTGGTCGATGAGCAGCGCGACGTCGTAACCGACGCCGCGGGTGCCGTACGACCCCAGGTGGGAGAGGTCCTTGCGCAGCTTGGCCGAGTTGACCCCGGCCGCCGCGGCGAGACCCTCGCTGGAGACCGTCTCGGAACCGGTCTCGGCGAGGTTGTGCAGGGCGCGAAGGTATTCCGGTAGCCGCGCGATCGTCGCCTCCGGAAGATCCGGGAAGGCCGGGACTGCGCCGGTGGTGGCCGACGTGTTTCCTTGACGCTGCTGACTCATCTGACTCCGTGCCGACGAGGCGAACCTACGGTGAGCCCTGCTGCAGGTCCTGGACCGGTGACGCCTGCTGGGACCGGCTGTGATAGCGGGGCTCGTCGGAGTCACAGAGTAGGCGCTTGTGAAGGCGTGCACAAATCGCGATCTTGATAGCGGAACTGGACAAAGATCGAGTCGGCGTGTTATCCGCCGGCCCTCTGCCGAGTATTACCGCTCGCCACCCAGGTATGCCAATGACGTCGACATTCCGACGACGAGTATCACAGTGTCTGCGCGAGGCGCACCGCATCGACGAGGGTGTCCGTCGTCGGGCGGCCGCTGGCCCGCAGCCGGGCCGGCTCGGTGAAGCCGCCGGTGTAGAGCACGCAGGCGGCGCCGACCGACTCGGCCGCCTCGGCGTCGTCCAGCGAGTCACCGATCAGCACCACCTGCTCACCGGGGATGCCCAGCTCGGCCAGGTGCCGCGCGAGGTGGCCGGCCTTGAGCCCGCCGTCGACCTCGGTGGGCCGCCCGTCGATGCGGGTGAACATGCCGGCCAGGCCGTACGTCCGCACCGCCGGAATCAGCTCGTCGTGGAACCACATGCTCAGCAGCGACTGGCTGCCCGGCCAGGCCTTGATCGCGGCCTCGGCGTCGGCGGCCAGCGTGGTGGTGGTCAACCCGACCCGGTACGCCTGGTGGAAGATCCGGTCGAGCTCCTCGAACTCCTCGGCGTCGACCGCCCGGCCGAGGATCTCGGCGTAGAACTCGGCGACCGGGCGGCGGAACCTCCGGCGGTGCTCGTCAGCGTCGACGCTGCGCCCGCCGACCGCCTTGAAGGTGTGATTGGTCGACGAGACGACCAGCGACAGGTCGTCGAGCAGGGTGCCGTTCCAGTCCCAGACGAGATGAGTTCGAGCCACCGCGCGAGATTACAGGCGGGGGGTGCCTGCCGGTCTACCCAAATCCCGCAACAGGCGATCTTCCTCGACCCGCCAGTAGCCGTGCTCCTTGCCGTCGAGCAGCACCACCGGGACCCGGTCGCCGTAGTCGCGCTCCAGCTCCACCGAGTCGGCGATCTCGACCCGGGTCCACTGCCCGGGGGCGATCCGGTCCAGGGTCTGCTCGGCCACCTCGCACAGGTGACAGCCCGCCCGGCTGATGAGAGTGATCCGGGTCATCGCAGAGCGCCTTTCCGTACCTTGCCGATGGCTGAGTGCGGCAGCTCGGTGACCAGCTCGATGCCGGCCGGCAGCTTGAACCGGGACAGCTGGGCGGCGCAGTAGACCTGTAGCTCGGCGGGGGTGGGCGGGGGGTCGAGGGCGGGCACGACGTAGGCGTACGGGGCCTGCCCGGTCAGCTGGTCGGGGATGGCGATCACCGCCGCCTCGGCCACGCCCGGGTGCCCGTCGAGCACCCGTTCGATCTCGGCCGGATAGACGTTGAAGCCGTTGACCAGGATCAGCTCGCCGATCCGGTCGACCAGCACCAGGTCGCCGTCCGCGTCGGCGTACGCGATGTCGCCGGTGCCCCACCAGCCGTCGGCGTCCGGGCCGTCCCGTCCGTCCGGCCAGTATCCGGAGAAGAGATTCGCGCCGCGCACGACGATCTCGCCCGGGTCGGTGCCCGCGCTGACCTCCAGGTCGAGGTCCAGCTCGGCGTCCTCCTGGACGTCCGCGACGAGCCCGTCGCGCCACAGCACCTCGCCGTCGGCCGTGCGCAGCAGCAGCGACACCCCGGGCAGCGGGCGGCCGATCGAGCCGGTCTTCTCCCGGTGACTGACCGCGGTCGTGGTGAGCACCGGGGCGGCTTCGGTCAGGCCGTACCCGATCAGCACGGTCTTGCCGGTCGCGGCCGTGAAGGCCGCCGCGTCGGCCGGGTCGAGCGGGGCCGCGCCGCACACGGCCGTCCGCACCGCCGCCAGGGCCTCGCGCGCGGCGGGCTCGCGTGCCCACGCGGCATACATGGACGGCACCCCGATCACGGCCGTGACCTGCCGTTTCGCCATCAGGGACAGGGTCGCCGCCGGCTCGAAGCGGTCCACCAGCACGCCGCAGGCGCCGTAGTGGGCGATCGCGCCGAGACCCGTGTTGAGGCCGTAGGCGTGGAAGAACGGGATGGCGAGCAGGACCACGTCCGTGGCGCTCAGCACCGGCGGCTCGATGAGCGCGAGCTGATCGTGATTGGCGGCGAGCGCACGGTGGGTGAGCATGGCGCCCTTCGGCCGCCCGCTGGTCCCGGAGGTGTAGAGCAGGACCGCGAGGTCGTCGGCGGCGGGCGCGGGGTGCGGCAGGTCCGCTGCCCCGGACGCCAGCTCCCGCACCGGTACGGCTACCCCCTCGGACAACCGCAACCGCCCCAGCACCGCATCGTCGGCAACGACCCGGGCGGCCGAGCTGTCGGTCAGCGCGAAGGTCAGTTCGTCGGCGGTGTAGCCGGGATTGAGTGGCACGGCGACCAGCCCGGCCCGCAGCACGGCGAAGTAGGCGACGGCGAACTCGACGGTGTTGCCCAGCACCAGCGCCACCCGATCGCCGGCGGCGGTGCCGGCGGCCAGCCGAGCGGCCCCGCGCGAGACGCGTTCGTCCAGCTCAGCCCACGTGACGACAGTGTCGCCGGAGATCAAGGCGGGGGCGTCGGGGCGCTGCCGCGCGGATGTGCGGACGGGGTCGCGCGCGCTGTTCTCCACGACGCCCGAGTCTGGCACAGAAGACCCTCGATCGGGTGGCCGGACAGCCGGTCCGGGCCCCCTTTCGAGGTGTCCTACATGGTGACAGATGTTCTTGATGTGCAGTCTGCGCCACTTCGGAGTAATTTCGCACAGCGCACACAGTGTGCGACTGCCCGTGGTCAAGCTCCGCAATACTTCCCGTCTGTGTAACGGAGTCCACATCCGTGGGTGAGGTCGGCCTGCCCTTTGCGGCCGCCCCACCCCTTTTGTTGTGGATCCGGTTCTGGACACCCCTCATCGACGGCCCGCCGGGTCAAGGAGGCGCAGTGAGTCATGTGTACGCCGGCGATCCGTACAGCCGTGATGTGTTCGCGGCGCGTCTCGCGCTCTCGGAGGGCCTGAGCGCCCTCCGCCGGGGCATCGACGGCACGATCGCGCACGCGATCCGCAGCGACGGACCCAAGCGGACCCGGAACCGGCCGCACATCAACGAGTCCCCGAGCCGGCACCTGCCGCCCACGGGGAACGCCAAGCCGGGCAGCGGGCGGGTGGCCGTACCGGGCCGGCCCGCGCAGCCGCCGCAGCAGGCCGGCCCGGACCGCCGGACCGGGACGACCGACGAGACGGTCGTGGTGCCGACCCAGAGCACCACCGGGCCGCCGAGCGAGGCCGAACCACCGAAATACCCGGCGCGGCCCGACCCGGGTGACGCCGCCGCCGAGGTGTGGGCCCTGGTCGAGCGGGCCCAGGCGGGCGAGTCGGCCGCCTTCGGCCTGATCTACGACCGGTACGTCGACACCGTCTTCCGGTTCGTCTACTTCCGGGTCGGCAACCGCCAGCTCGCCGAGGACCTGACCTCCGACACGTTCCTGCGGGCGCTCAAGCGGATCGGCAGCTTTACCTGGCAGGGCCGGGACCTGGGCGCCTGGCTGGTCACCATCGCCCGCAACCTGGTCGCCGACCACTTCAAGTCGGGCCGCTACCGGCTCGAGGTGACCACCGGCGACGTGCTGGACGCCGACCGTGAGGACCGTGGTCCCGAGGGCAGCCCCGAGGCCGCCGTCGTCGACCACATCACCAACGTGGCGCTACTCACCGCGGTCAAGCAGCTCAACCCCGAACAGCAGGAGTGCATTGTGCTGCGCTTCCTGCAGGGCTTCTCGGTGGCCGAGACCGCGCAGACCATGGGCAAGAACGAAGGTGCCATCAAGGCACTGCAGTACCGGGCCGTCCGGGCACTGGCCCGGTTGCTGCCCGAAGGGTTCCAGTGGTGACGGCAATTCACCGTATGTCGATCTCTGTGGGCCTCGCCGCCCAGCTGACACCCGTAACCGGGCCCGCCCGTCGCGCGTTTGTCCGGATGCGACCAGTGGTGGGCCGTCGGCCCGCCGGTTCCGTCGCGACCGCCGGCAATCTCACCGGCGAATCAGTCACGAGCGAAGGGAGGTGCCCGCGGTGAACTTGAACATCTTCGATCGCCGGAGCGCCGAGCGCTTCGCGGAGCTGCTCGACGAGACCAACGGCGGCCGTCGCCATCACACCCGGGGGCAGGCCGACGAGCAACTCGCCGAGCTGGTCGCCATCGGGCACAGCCTCTCCGCGGCACGGTCCGGGGTCCAGGTGGATCCCGAGTTCCGCACCGGCCTGCGAGCGATGCTCGTGGCCACGGCCGAGCGGGACGGTATCGGGGCGACCGCCACAGCCACCGAGCAGGAGCCGGCCGAGCCGGTCCGCAAGATGCTCGGCAAGACCGGCCGCCGGATCCGTGCCCGCGGCGCGATCGTCATCGGCGTCGCCGCCGGTGCCATGGCCGTCTCGGGTATCTCCGCAGCGAGCGAGAACGCGGCACCGGGCGACGCCCTGTACGGCGTCAAGCGCTCCACCGAACGGGCCCAGCTGGCCATGGCCGGCTCCGACGTCACCCGGGGTCAGCTGTCGCTGACCTTCGCCCGCAACCGGCTCGCCGAGGCGGCCGCGATGAAGGGTGACAACCCCAGGTTCCGTCAGGTCCTCGGCGACATGGACAACGACACCCGCCAGGGTGTCAAGCTGCTCACGTCCGCCGCCGTGGCCCGCAAGGACAAGACGCCGCTGACCTCGGTCGACACCTTCGTCGAGAACCAGCGGCGGGTGCTGAACCCGCGGCTGGACCGGCTCAGCCCGGCCAACCGGGAACGGGCGCTGACCTCGGTCAAGCTGCTCGACTCGGTGCACGAGCGGGCCAAGGACCTGCGCGCCGGGCTCGCCTGCGACACGGTGACCCAGTCCGGCGGCGACGCGATCGGTCCGAAGCTGCGCGACTGCACGACCGGTGCCGCCACCGGCTCCCCCGACGAGCAACCGTCGGGTCAGGCCCAGCAGGAGGCGAAGACCGGCAGCGGCAACAAGGGCGACGCCGGCAAGAAGGCGAAGCCGAAGGACACCGGGGAGCCCACGGTCGACCCGACCAGCGGCAGCAAGGCTGTCCAGCCCGACACCGAGGTGCCGGCGACCAGCACTCCGGCGGAGACCCCGGAGCCGCTGCTCACCGAGGACCCGGCCGGTGTCGTCCCCGACGACAAGGACAAGGGCCTGCTCGGCGGGCTGCTGGGCAACCTCTTCGGGAGCTGAACGAGCAGGGCCTGAACGTGGCGAGGGGCGGTGTCCGACTGCGAAAGTCGGGGCCGCCCCTCACTGCACATGCTACAAGCCGAACGGGTCCGGGCGCTTCTCCAGAAGGGTGTGCAATGTGGCCTGGATCGTCTCGCGGACCTCATCGGCCAGGTTGTAGACGACCATCGGATCGTCGGCGTACTCGGTCAGGTGCGCGGTCGGGATCGGCGGGCAGAACTCGATCAGCCACTTGCTGGGCAGCGGGACCAGGCCCAGCGGCCCGAGCCACGGGAACGTCGGCGTGACCGGGAAGTACGGCATGCCGAGCAGCCGGGCCAGCGGCTTGAGATCGGCCAGGATCGGATAGATCTCCTCGGCCCCGACGATCGCCACCGGCACGATCGGGGTGCCGGTGCGCAGCGCCGCCGAGACGAAGCCGCCCCGGCCGAAACGCTGGAGCTTGTAACGCTCCGAGAAGCGCTTGCCGATGCCCTTGAAGCCCTCGGGGAAGACCCCGACCAGCTCGCCCTCGCTCATCAGGCGCTCGGCGTCGGGGTTGCAGGCCACCGTGGCGCCGGCCTTGCGGGCGAGCTCGGACAGCACCGGCAGCCGGAACACCAGGTCGGCGCCGAGCAGCCGCAGATGCCGGTCGCTCGGGTGCTGGTCGCGCAGAGCAACGGTGAGCATCAGGGCGTCCAGGGCGAGCGTGCCGGAGTGGTTGCCGACCACGAGACCGCCGCCGGTGTCCGGCACGTTCTCGATGCCGAACACCTCGGTGCGGAACCAGTCGCGGTAGAGCACCTTGAGCATCGGCTGGAAGACCGCGTCGTTGAGCTCGGGGTCGAAGCCGAAGTCGTCGACCTCGTACGCCCCGGCCAGCCGCCGCCGCAGGAAGGCGAGCCCGTTGGCCACCCGCTGGTCCCAGACGTCGACCGGACCCGGCTGCGGCTCGGGCTCAGGGGCACTCGCCTCGATCTGGGCCGTTGCGTGGCCGTCGACGGCGGGCAGGGCCCGGCGGCGGCCCGGCCGGTTGCCGTTCAAGGGCTTCGGCGCCCGGGCCGCGGGCAGCTCGAAGTCGGCGTGCCCGGGAAGCGCGGCGTGATACTCGTCCTGGGTCATGAGGATGCGTGCTCCTGGTCCTGCGTCGCGGCGGCCCGGACCCGGCGGATGCCGTCGAGGATCGCGCGCTCGGCAGCGGCCAGCCGGTCGGCGTTCAACGCCTGGCCGGTGCGGTGACCGTGGATGAAGTCGTCGAAGGCGGCCGCGGTCGTGCGCGGGCTGAAGCCGAACTCCTTGACCAGCCGGCTGGTGTCGACCACCCGGCCGTGCACGAACAGGTCGATCTGGTCCAGGCCGATCTGACCGACGCCGACGTTGCGGGCCAGCGCGGCGACCGAGGACAGGGTGCCCTCGGGCAGCGGCAGGGAGATCCGGCCGGCCCGGCGCACGGCCTGGGAGAGCGCCAGCACGCCCGCGCCGGCGACGTTGAACGTGCCGGGGTGGTCCTCGACCACCGAGCGGTGCAGGATCTCCAGCGCGTCGTCGACGTGCACGAACTGCAGCCGGGCGTCGCGGCCGAGCACGGTCGGGATCACCGGCTGCGCGAAGTAGCGGGTGAGTGAGGTCTCGGCGGTGGAGCTGAGGAACGGCGCGAACCGCAGCACGGTGGCGGCGACCTCGGGCCGGCGGCGGCGGAAACCCCGCACGTAGCCCTCGATGTCGAGGATGTCGCGCGCGAAGGAACCCCGCGGGACGGCCCGGGGCTCGGTGTCCTCGGTGAAGACGGCCGGGTCGCGGAACGAGGCGCCGTACGCAGCGGTGGAGGAGCGCACCACGAGCTTGCGCAGCCGGTCGGCACCCTGAGCAGCTGCGAGCAGCTGCATCGTGCCGATGACGTTCTGCTCTTTCATCGCCGCGCGGCCACCGCCGTGCGGATCGGGCGCACTGGTGACCGAAAGATGCACGACCGCCTCGGCGCCGAGCTCGGCGATGGCGCCGCTTGCGGCACGCGCATCAGCCCGGATCAGCTCGACCTCTGCCAGCAGGCCCGCGAGGGCGGGGGGCGGATCGAGCGGATCCAGGCCGATGACACGTTCGATGCGGGGATCCGCGGCGAGCCGGGCGGCAACCCGGGCACCGAGGAAACGGCTGACCCCGGTGACCACGACGACCCTCGGCGGGGCCGCGGGAGAAGACGTCACCACGGGCGCGCCTTTCGCATGCGGCGGTGGGAAAGGCAAGTGACCGGGCCGGGCATCACGCCCGGCCGGACATCACTTGCCGAGACGGCGACGCTGGACGCGGGTCTTGCGCAGCAGCTTACGGTGCTTCTTCTTCGCCATACGCTTGCGACGCTTCTTGACCACGGAGCCCATACGAAATGCCTCTCGAAACCATGTGGGGCCGGTCCCAGCGCACCCGCAGGCACACCCGACCGAGCTTGACGGCGGCCCGCCCCGCACCGGCGCCGAACAGGAAGCGCACGAGTGTCACGGGGGCGGACCGCTCCAGCGTAGCGGCCCGGCCGGGTGGGGACCAACACGGCCCCATGGTCACGCCGTTTGGCTGAACGCTCCCCGCAGGTACGTGTGGACAGCGTGCTCCGGCACCCGGAACGAACGACCGACCCGTACGGCACTGAGCTCGCCGCCGTGCACGAGCCGGTAGACGGTCATCTTGGACACCCGCATCAGGGCGGCCACCTCGGCCACGGTCAGGAAGCGCACCTCGGCGAGGCGCTCCTCGGCTTGGGCTGGACCCGTCATCTCCTCGCACCGATCCTTTCGCAGGCGCCTCCGCCGCGGCCGTCAGGCCGTGCGCCGCGGCGGGCGGGCGCGCGTGTCATCAGTACGGTATCGAGACTCCTGTGATCAAGGCGATGCGTTCCGTGAAATAACCACAAAAAGTCAAGCCGACACGCCCCGTGTGGCGTGTTCTCCCCCGAAAGGTGACTTACTTCTTGCTGGTCAGAGCGCGGCCGAAGAATGCCACGTTGGCCGGGCGCTCGGCCAGGCGGCGCATCAGGTAGCCGTACCACTGGTCGCCGTAGGGCACGTAGACGCGCACGGTGTGGCCGGCGGCGGCCAGCCGGGCCTGCTCCTCCGGGCGTACGCCGTAGAGCATCTGGAACTCGAACTCGTCGGCCGAGCGGTCGAACCAGCGGGCCCGGTCCTCGGCGATGGCGATCAGCCGGGGGTCGTGGGTGGCGATCATCGGGTAGCCGTCGCCCGACATCAGGATGTTGAGGCAGCGCACGTACGCCTTGTCCACGTCGAGGGCGGACTGGTAGGCGACCGACTCGGGCTCCGCGTACGCGCCCTTGCAGAGCCGCACCCGCGAGCCGGTGGTGGCCAGCTCCCGGCAGTCGCCCTCGGTCCGGCGCAGGTACGCCTGCAGGACCGCTCCCGTGCCCGGGTGGTCCTTGCGGAGCTCGGCGAGGATCTCCAGGGTCGAATCGGTGGTGGTGTGGTCCTCGGCGTCGAGCGTCACCGTGGTGCCCGCCGCGGCCGCCGCGGCACAGATCTCCTGCGCGTAGCCGAACGCCATCCGGTCGTCGACCTTCTGCCCCAGCGCGGACAGCTTGACGCTGACCTCGGCCGCCGGGGTCAGGCCGGCGCCGCTGAGCCGGCCCAGCAGGGTCAGATACTGATCGCGGGTGGCGGTCGCCTGCTCGGCCGTCAGCGTGTCCTCGCCCAGATAGTCCAGGCTGATCGCGAGGCCGTCGTCGGCGAGCTCCCGGCTCGCGCGCAGGGCGTCGTCGACACCGGCGCCGGCCACGAAACGGCGGACGACCCCCTTGCTGACCGGGGCGGAGGAGATCAGCCGCTCCATCCGGGACGACCCGGCGGCGGCGAGAAAGACGGAACGGAGCATGCGCCGAGCGTATCGCCCGCTCTCGTACGGGTCGCGGTAGAGCTGTCTTAATGCTCCACCGTGCGGCTACGGTTGTCGGGTGAACTTCGATGCGTACGCGCGGACGGCCGTCGAGCTGGTGAACGCCGGGCTCGCCGACCTCGATGGTCTCCGGGCACTGTTCAGCGCGGACCAGGCCTGGATGCGGGACGAGGTGGGCGAGAAGGACCTCGGGGTCTTCCGCCGGGCCCAGCGCCGGCTGCGCGACGTGTTCGAGTACGGCACCACCGGGCGCGACGCCGACGCCGTCACCGAGCTGAACGCGCTGCTGGAGGCGTACCCGGTGCAGCCGCGCATCTCCGGGCACGACGCCTCCGACTGGCACATGCACGTCACCAGCCGGGGCGCCTCGGTCAGCGCGGAATACCTGGCCGGCGCGGTCTGGGGCCTGTCGGTCTGGCTCTGCGAGTACGGCAGCGCCCGCTTCGGCATCTGCGCCGACGAGCGCTGCGGCAACGTCTATCTCGACACGTCGTCGAACAACTGCCGGCGCTTCTGCTCGGAACGCTGCGCGACCCGCTCGCACGTGGCCGCGCACCGGGCCCGCAAGCGCGCCGCGACGCTCACCCCCGCGTAGCGGCCGGGGTCGCCGTCGCCGCGGGCGCCAGGTGGTGCCGGGCGAAGGCGAGCGACTCGCGCAGATCGGCCTCGCGGACCGCCCGGCTGGTCACCTTGCGGGTGGAGACCTCGAGCGCCACCGAGCCCTGGAAGCCGCGCCCGGCCAGCGACTGCAGCAGCTCGGCGCACGGCTGATTGCCCCGCCCCGGCACCAGATGCTCGTCGCGGCCCTCGCCGGTGCCGTCGCCCAGGTGCACGTGCTTGAGGCCCTTGCCCATCCGGTCGGCCAGCTCCATCGAGTCCGTCCGCGAGGCGGCGGCGTGCGACAGGTCCAGCGTGTACGCGTCGTAGCCGGCCTCGGTCGGATCCCAGCCCGGCACGTACGGCACGAAGGTGCGCCCGGCCATCCGGACGGGATACATGTTCTCGATCGCGAACGTGATGTCCGGATGGCGCACCTGGAGCTCGGCCAGGCCGCCGGCGAAGTTGCGGGCGTAGTCACGCTGCCAGGTGAACGGCGGGTGCACGACCACGGTCGGCGCGCCCAGGGTCTCGGCGAGCTGGGCGGCCCGGTCGAGCCGCTCCCAGGGGTCCGGGCTCCACACCCGCTGGGTCACCAGCAGGCAGGGCGCGTGCACCGACAGCACCGGGACCTCGTAGTGCTCGGCGAGGCCCTGCAGTGCGCCGGCGTCCTGGCTGACGGCGTCCGTCCACACCATGACCTCGACACCGTCGTAGCCCACCGTCGCCGCCATCTCGAACGCGGCAGCGGTCGGCTCGGGGAAGACGGAGGAGCTGGACAGGAGTACGGGGACACGGGAAGTCACCGCTCAAGGGTAGACCCGTCCGGCACACCCGCCAGTTCTCAGTCTGGATATAAGCGGGCGAAACGCTCCGCCGCACGGGGGTTCACCACCCGCACGCGTACGCTGTCGCAGGTGAGTCGCCGCACCCAGATACGCATCGTGATGGACGAGGCGGCCGCCGCCCGTGCCCGCGAAGTTCCCCTCGACTTCCCCCGGGAATGGCTCGAGTTCACCGACCCCGCCGATGACCAGCACGTGGTCCGGGCCGACCTGACCTGGCTGCTGTCCCGTTGGACCTGTGTCTTCGGTTCCGCCTGCCACGGCATCGTGGCCGGCCGGGCCCAGGACGGCTGCTGCTCGCACGGGGCGTTCTTCACCGACGCCGACGACGAGGCCCGCACCAAGAACGCCGCGGCCAAGCTGACGCCCGAGACCTGGCAGCACTACCGGCGCGGTTTCAAGAACTACACCGTGATGGACACCCTCGACGGCGAGAAGCCGGCCCGCCGGACGGCGACCCAGTCCAAGGACGGGCCGTGCGTGTTCCTCAACGACGCCGACTTCGCCGGTGGCGGTGGCTGCGCGCTGCACGCCCAGGCTCTGCGCGACGGGGTGCACCCGCTGACCTACAAGCCGGACGTCTGCTGGCAGCTGCCGGTGCGCCGCGAGCAGGACTGGACGAAGCGGCCCGACGGCACGAAGTACCTGCTGTCCACGCTCACCGAGTTCGACCGGCGCGGCTGGGGCCCCGGCGGACACGACCTGGACTGGTGGTGCACGTCCTCACCGGACGCGCACGTCGGCACCGAGCCGATGTACAAGTCGTACGCGCCCGAGCTGATCGCGCTGATCGGCCAGGAGGCGTACGACGAGCTGGCCCGGCTCTGCGACATCCGGCTGCAGTCCAAGCTGGTCGCGCCGCACCCGGCGACGGTCGCCGCGGAGGCGGCCCGGGCGCCGAAGAAGCGCGGCGGACGCGAGCCGGCCACCCCGCCACAGGCGAGCTGACCATTGACGGAAGTCCATCAGTTAATTTAACTAACTGAATGTCCCTCCGACTTCCCCTGCTCGTCTGCGCTCTTGTCCTCGTGGCGGGCGGCACCGGCGATGCGACCGTGACCGGCTGGTCCGTGGAGTTCGACCCGCCGGCCGGCACCACGGTGACCAGCTCGTGGAGTTCGGTGCGGACCAGCACCGGCAACCACCACCGGTTCACCGACGCCTCGTGGAACGGCACGGTCGCGCCTGGTGCCACGGTCAGCTTCGGCTTCAACGTGGCTGCTCTGGGCGTACCCGTGGGGTGCACGATCAACGGCGCACCCTGCGCCGGCGGCACCGCGCCGACCACCGCACCGCCCACCGCGCCGCCGGCCACGACCCCGCCGGCGACCGGTCCGGTCGTTGACGTCAGCACCGCTGACCAGCTCAGTGCCGCTCTGGCCGCCGCCCGGCCGGGTCAGACGATCCGGCTGGCGCCCGGCACCTACCGCGGCGCGTTCCTCGGCCGCGTGGCCGGCACGGCCGCCGCACCGATCACCCTGACCGGCCCGGCCACGGCGATCCTGACCAATCCCGAATCATCGGGGACCAACCCGGGCTGCTCGGTGCCGGCCGCCGGCTTCGACCCCGGCTACGGCTTCTGGCTGTACGGGGCCGCGCACTGGACGCTCAGCGGTTTCACGGTGACCGGCGCGGCCAAGGGCATCATGATCGACGCCTCCCCGCACGTCACGATCGACGGCGTCTTCGTGCACGACATCGGCGACGAGGGCGTGCACTTCCGGCGCTCGTCGGCGGACGGCGTCATCCGCGACTCCCGGATCGAGCGCACCGGCACCGCCCAGCCCCAGTACGGCGAGGGCATCTACCTGGGCTCGGCCACCTCGAACTGGTCCTGTTACGGCAACACCGGCGGCATCGACGCCTCGGACCGGATCCAGGTGTTGAACAACCGGGTCGGCCCGGACGTGGCGGCCGAGCACCTGGACGTGAAGGAGGGCACGGTCGGCGGCGTGATCCGCGGCAACATCTGGAACGGGCAGGGTATCGCCGGCCAGAACTCGGCCGACTCCTGGCTGGACGTGAAGGGCAGCAACTACCTGATCGAGAGCAACACCGGCACGTTCAGCGCCCCGGGTGTCTTCGCGAACGGCTACGAGACGCACAACCCGACCGCGGGCTCCGGCTGCGGCAACGTCTGGCGTGACAACCGCAGTGACCTGGGCGGCGCCGGCAAGTGGGCGATCAACGTGACGTCGACGTCCAAGTGTGCGGGCAACCTGAACGTGGTCCACGCCTCGAACACGGTCACCGGGGCGACCAGCGGCCTGACGAACATCGCCGTCACCCCGTGACAGCGCCGGGCGCCGGCCCCGCCAGGCCGGCGCCCGTCTCACAGTGCGGTGAAGGACTGGATGCCCGCGGCCTTCAACGCCTCGTCGCGCACGTCCGGGCACTCGGCCTTCGACTTCTCGTCGATCTCGGCGCCCTGCGGGACGGCCCCGTTGGCGTCGTAGAAGTCGAAGATGCCGATGGTCATCTGGGCCATCGCGCCGACCTCACTGCCGACCGCTTTCCACTCGGCGACGTTCTCCTTGAGGTAGCCGCACAGGGCGGCCGCGGAGACCGTCTTTCCGCCGGCCGCGGTCTTTCCACCGGCCGCGGTCTTTCCGCCGGCGTCGGCGGTCGCCTGGGCGGCCGGCGCGGCGCCGGACGTCGGACCGGCACCGTCGTCGCAGGCGGTGATCGACGCGGCGGCCAGGCCGGCCACGGCCAGCAGCACGGCGGTACGGCGCGGGGCAAGGCGGAAAGCGCTCATGGAGGCAACCTCTGTTCGGGCCCGGCGTCGCGTGCTCGCTCGCCGTGGTGACCCGAAGCTATCGGCTGGTCACAGCCCTCCACATCGCACGTTCGTGCCACCGGCCTACGGCTCGAATTTGTACCCCAGACCCCGGACCGTGACGATGAACCGCGGTGCCGAGGGCTCCGGCTCGACCTTCGACCGCAGCCGCTTCACGTGCACGTCCAGCGTCTTGGTGTCGCCCACGTAGTCGGCCCCCCAGACCCGGTCGATCAGCTGGCCCCGGGTCAGCACCCGGCCGGCGTTGCGCAGCAACAGCTCCAGCAGCTCGAACTCCTTCAGCGGCAGCTGCACCGACGAGCCGTCCACCGTCACCACGTGCCGTTCCACGTCCATCCGGACCGGGCCGGCCGCCAGCGTCGGCGTCGTCACCTCGGCCGCCTCCGCGCCCTGCCGGCGCAGGACCGCGCGGATCCGGGCGACGAGCTCGCGGGGCGAGTACGGCTTGGTGACGTAGTCGTCGGCACCGATCTCCAGCCCGACCACCTTGTCGATCTCACTGTCCCGGGCCGTCACCATGATGATCGGTACGGCGGAACGCTGTCGCAGCTGCCGGCACACCTCGGTGCCGGACATCTCGGGCAGCATGAGGTCGAGCAGGACGATGTCGGCGCCGGTCCGGTCGAACTGCGTCAGCGCCGAGGTCCCGGTCGCCGCGACCGACACCTCGAAGCCCTCCTTGCGCAGCATGTACGACAGGGCGTCGGAGAACGACTCCTCATCCTCGACCACGAGCACGCGAGCCAATGGGGGTTCCTTCCTTGAAGGGCGGCCTGGTCAGGCCGAAGGGAGCCCGGCCGGGCCGGACTCGATCTCAATCGCCGCCGGTAACGGCAAAGGGGCTTCCGGGGGGCGCGCCGGTAGGCGCAGGGTGAACGTCGAGCCACCACCCAGTGTGCTGGACACCTCGACGCGGCCGCCGTGGTTGGTGGCGATGTGCTTGACGATGGCCAGGCCCAGGCCCGTGCCACCGGTCGAGCGGGACCGGGCCTGGTCGGCCCGGTAGAAGCGTTCGAAGATCCGGTCGACGTCGTGCGGGGCGATGCCGATGCCCTGGTCGGTGACGTCGATCTCGATCCAGTCGTCGTCCTGGCGCATGGTCAGGGCGACCTGGGTGTCCTCGCCCGAGTAGGCGATCGCGTTCTCGACGAGGTTGGTGACCGCGGTGGCCACCTGGCTGTCGCTGCCGTACACGGTCGCGCCCTTGGGACCGGTGTAGACGACCTCGATGTGCTTCGCCGACGCCGTGGTGCGGGTGCGGTCGACGACCTCGGCGATCACCCAGTCCAGGGCGACCGGCTCCGGGGCGGGCAACGGTTCGGCGCCCTGCAGCCGGGTCAGTTCGAGCAGTTCGTTGACGAGCCGGCCCATCCGGGCGGACTCGTGATGGATGCGCTCGGCGAACCGCCGGGCCGCGATCAGATCCTCGGAGCGATCGGCCAGCTCGGTCGCGTCGAGCAGGGCCTCGGCGAGCAGTTGCAGCGCGCCGATCGGGGTCTTGAGCTCGTGGCTGACGTTCGCGACGAAGTCCCGGCGGACCCGGGCCAGCCGGTGCGACTCGGTCACGTCCGCCGCCTCGACCGCGACGTGCGTGGAATTGAGGGCCACCGCGCGCAGGTGCAGCCCCAGCGGGGCCTGGGCCCCGCCGGCGCGGCCGCGCGGCAGGTCGAGCTCGACCTCGCGGCGCACGCCGGTGCGGCGGACCTGGCCGGCCAGGGTACGCAGGATCGGATGGGCCGCGATGGTCCCGGGAGCACCACCGGAGCGCAGCAGCCCCATGGCCCGCGCGGCCGGGTTGACCAGCACCGGCTCGTCCTCGGCGTCGAGCACCACCACGCCGACGCGCAGCGAGTCCAGGCTCTTGCGGCCGAGGCCCTTCATGCCGTGCTTGCCGAGGCGCTCCTCGTCGATGTCGATCTTTCGTCCCCCCTCGGTCGACCGGGCCGCGGCCGGCTTCTTGCGGGCCGCGGTGACCGGCGGCCCGGTCCGGCTGCGCCGGGACAGCAGGAACCCGGCCACCCCGCCGATGGCGAGGGCGACGAGAACGAGGGCTGTGCCGAACACCGGATCCACGCTGCGATCGTAGGGTCATTGTTTACCTGGACCGTACGGCTAACCGGACAAAACCGGCGCGCTTCGAACAATGTTCACCACCAGGCCCGGCGTCGTTCACCGCCGTTCATGTTCAGGCCGCCGCGCCCGCCTAGCCTGGGCCCCGCGAGTCCAGCTCAACCCGGCTGCCACCGGTTCGCCGGCAGCCCCGAACCCCGGGACGAAAATCATGCGCGAGGAGTTTCAGGCCGACCTCACCGAGGTCAGTCGCCTGCTGGTGACCATGGCGGAATCGGTCCGCGCCGCGATGCGCAAGGCGACCACCGCCCTGCTCAAGGCCGACCGGGAGGCCGCCGACGCGGTGGTGGCGCGCGACGCGGAGGTCGACGACATCTACCGCCAGGTCGAGGCCAAGGTGGCGGACACCATCGCCCGGCAGGCGCCGGTCGCGTCCGACCTGCGGATGGTCATCACCGCCCTGCACATCTCGGCCGACCTGGAGCGGATGGGCGACCTGGCCGAGCACGTGGCCAAGACCGCCCTGCGCCGGCACCCGTCACCGGCCGTGCCGGCCGAGCTGCGGCCGGTCTTCCGGCAGATGGCCGAGGTCGCCGACCGGATGGCCGACAAGATCACCACGGTCCTGGCCAGCCCCGACGCCGACCTGGCGGCCGAGCTGGAGAAGGACGACGACGCGATGGACGACCTCGAACGCGACCTGTTCAAGGTCCTGCTGCACGACGACTGGCCGTACGGGGCGGAGACCGCGATCGACGGCGCGCTGCTGGGGCGCTTCTACGAGCGGTACGCCGACCACGCGGTGAACGCCGGCGAGCAGATGATCTACCTGATCACCGGCAAGCCCGTCCAGAACTGACGCACGGACGCGAAGAGGCCGGGACGCCACGGGGGCGGCCCGGCCTTTCCGCTGTCGACCGACGGGAGGTCAGCGGCCCTGGTTGGCGACCGCCGCGGCGGCCTCCTTGGCGACCTCGGGGTCGAGGTAGGCGCCGCCGGCGGTGACCGGGCGGAGGTTCTCGTCCAGGTCGTAGCGCAGCGGGATGCCGGTCGGGATGTTCAGCCCGGCGATCGCCTCGTCGGAGATCTGGTCGAGGTGCTTGACGATGGCGCGAAGCGAGTTGCCGTGCGCGGTGACCAGCACGGTCTTGCCGGTCAGCAGGTCCGGCACGACCGCGTCGTACCAGTACGGCAGGGCGCGCAGGAGGACGTCCTTGAGGCACTCGGAGCGGGGCTTGAGCTCCGGCGGCAGCTGGGCGTAGCGCGGGTCGGCGAACTGCGAATACTCGTCGCTGTCGTCGATCGGCGGCGGCGGGGTGTCGTACGAGCGGCGCCAGAGCATGAACTGCTCCTCGCCGTACTGCTCCTTGGTCTGCTTCTTGTCCTTGCCCTGCAGGGCGCCGTAGTGGCGCTCGTTGAGCCGCCACGAGCGCCGCACCTGGATCCATTGCCGGTCCGCGGCGTGCAGCGCGATCTCGTTGGTGCGGATCGCGCGGCGCAGCAGGCTGGTGTGCACGACGTCGGGCAGCAGGCCGTGCTCCTTCAACAGCTCGCCGCCCCGCCGGGCCTCCTGCTCACCCTTGGCCGTGAGGTCGACGTCGACCCAGCCGGTGAACAGGTTCTTGGCGTTCCACTCACTCTCGCCGTGCCGCAGCAGCACAAGGGTCCCCACAGTCATGCCCTCCATCCTGCCGCAGCCCCGACGGGCGCGTGCGCCGACCCTCAGTGGCGACCACCACGTGGAAACCCGGCTGCGCCGCCGGGTCCCGATCACTAGGTTGTAAGGCTGTAGGGGTGTTCCGGTGCTTACGGGGGTCAGCGTGCGCGGGTGGTTACAGCAGGCAACGGGCGGTCTGCCGCGACAGTTCTGGTTCCTCTGGACCGGCACCCTGATCAACCGGCTGGGCGCCTTCGTGGTGATCTACCTGGCCATCTACCTCACCCAGGCGCTGCACTTCAGCCAGAGCCAGGCCGGCCTGGTGCTGGGCGCGTACGGGGTGGGCGGCGCCGTCGGCACCATGACCGGCGGCGTGCTGACCGACCGCTGGGGCCGGCGCCCGACGTTGCTCACCGCCCAGTTCGGCACGGCCGCCCTGCTGCTCGCGCTGGGTTTCGCCGAGGGCTTCTGGCAGCTGGCCGCCGGGGCTCTGCTGCTGGGCGTCTTCGCCGAGGGGGTCCGCCCGGCGTTCCAGGCCATGATGATCGACGTCGTGCCCGACCGGGACCGGATCCGGGCCTACTCGCTCAACTACTGGGCGATCAACCTGGGCTTCGCCTGCGCGGCCGTCCTGGCGGGATTCGCCGCCCAGTTCGACTACCTGCTGCTGTTCATCGTCGACGCGGGCACCGCCCTCGTGACCGCCGTGATCAGCCTGATCTTCCTGGCCGAGACCAGGCCCGCCCGCACCGCGCGGCCGGCCGGGGCGGTCCGGACCCGCGGCGGCCCCGGCCTGGGCACGGTTTTCCGCGACCGGGTGTTCGTCGGCTTCCTGCTGCTCAACTTCTTCGTCGTGCTGGTGGTCATGCAGCACCTGTCGACGCTGCCGATCGCGATGAGCGCCGACGGCCTGAGCCCGGCCACGTTCGGCTGGGTCATCGCCATCAACGGCCTGATGATCGTGGCCGGCCAGCTCTTCGTCCCGAAGCTGATCGACGGCCACAACCGCACCCGCGTGCTGGCTCTGGCCACCCTGATCCTGGGCGTGGGGTTCGGCCTGAACGCCTTCGCCGGCACCGTGGCGCTGTATGCCGTGTCGGTGGTGATCTGGACCCTGGGCGAGATGCTGCAGGCACCGTCGAACTCGGCGCTGATCGCGGAGCTCTCGCCGGCCGCGCTGCGCGGGCGCTACCAGGGAGTGAACTCGCTGTCCTGGTCGGCCGGATCGGCCCTGGCGCCGATCGTGGGCGGCGTGGTGCAGCAGCACCTGGGCAGCACGGTGCTGTGGCTGGGCTGCGCCGGGATCGGGATCGTGGTGGCGGCGGGGCAGCTCGCGTCGGGCCCGGCGCGGGAACGCAGGGTGGCCGCGCTGCAACAGGACAGTGCGGTCTCCGCGGTGTCGCAGCCGGTGGCGCCACCGGCGTCCGCGGGCGAGGGCCTGCCGGACGAGAACGCCACGCCGCCCTCTGTCGCCGCGGAGACGGTCGGCGTTCCGGCCCGCGACTAGTGGGTGACGCGGGCCGGCACTAGTGGCTCACCAGCTCGGCCGCCACCAGCTCCTTCAGGTCGACGTGCGGGAGCAACCGGCCCGCCTCCTCTGTGCCGATCTTGACCAGTGGGCCGTGCTGGAACACCGCACCCGGTGCACCGGAATCGTCGCGGGCAGGCTCCTCCCACACCGATTCCTCGATCGCGTGCAACCCGGGGACCACGAAGCCCACCAGCTCCCCGCTCGGCGTGTCCACCAGCAGCACCCGGGCCGTGGCCGGGTCCGGCCGGCCCGCCAGGCCGAGCAGGGTGGGCAGGGACAGCAACGGCACCGACAGCCGCCGATGAGTGAAGATGCCCAGCAGCGCCCCGCCGCTGTCCAGCGGGATGATGTCCTCCGGATAGGGCAGGATCTCGGTGATCTGGTGCAGTGGCGTCGCGGCCTCCCGGCCCACGCTGTAGGTGAGGAACTTCCGCACGCTCGGGACGACCCGGCGACCGTCCGGGCTCTCCGTCTCCGGCCGGCTCACGGTGGGCGGCGGGGCCTGCTTCGTACGCCCCTTCAGCGGCACGCCCAGGCTGCCCAGCGCATCCAGTTCCGCGTCCGCGCGCAGCGCCGCACCGTCCAGCACCAGATGCTGACCGCCCGGCTCCGTCCGCAGCACCCCGGTGAGGAAGCCGCCCTTGTGCATCCCGACCGCGGGCAACGGCAGCACGTCGCCGGCCGGGACGGTGATGATGTCCGCGATGTCGGAGACCATCAGCACCACGAGGCCCCGGGGCATCGCCAGGACCAGACCCCGCAGGTTCCCCTCGTCGGGCACGCTGCCCAGCCCGAACAGCCGCAGCGGGTCGACCACCGGGACCGCGGTGTCCTGCAGGTGCACCACACCACGGCAGTTGGCGCCTCCCAGCGGCGACGGGTGCACCGTCAATCGCGGGATCACCGAGTGCACGTGGCCCACCTCGATGCACAAGCCGATCGAGCCGCAGCCCAGCAGCAGCACCGTGCGCCGGGAGTCATCGGCGGGCTCCCCGCCGGTCCCGATCACCACGCCCCGCGGACCGGCGTCGCGCACGATCGGGATGCCCGGCAGCCGGGCGATGGCCCCGGCGTCCAGCAGTGACACCACCTCGCCGTCCTCCGGTCGCTCGAAGGTGTGCGAGAGCAGCGCGGGGCCGTCCCCGGCCACCGTGGTCTCCAGCAACGCGCCGGAGCTCACCCGGGTGACGCCCTCGATCTCGTCGGCGAGCAGTCCGAAGAGCTGATCGCCGACGACCACGATGACGATCACCGTGCCGTCGGGGTTGCCGTCGGCATGCCCGGCCAGCCGGCACAGATCCAGCACCGGGATCACCACGTGCCGCAGGTTGACCGCACCCAGCAGGCCGGCCGCCGCGGCGGGCAGCGGGCTGAACCGCGGCGGCCGCACGATGACCTCGCGCAGTTCGTCGAGCGGCAGCGCCACCCGCAGGTCACCCGCGCGGAACACCCCGAACAGTGCATCGGTCGTCATGGCTCAGCGCCGCGATCCCTCGGGCGCCATCGCGGCATCGGTGCCGATCAGGTCATTGATCAGATCGTGCACAGAGCGCGACGCGGTCTGCTGACGCTGGGTCGAGGCGGCGATCTGCGTGATGGACTCGCTGGTCGAGGCCACGCTCTTGAGGATCTGCCCGAACGCGTCCTGGGCCCGGTGCGACACCGTGGCGCCCTGGCCGACCCGGCTGGTCGACTCGGTGATCAGCCGGGTGATCTCCCGGGCCGCCTCGGAAGACCGCTCCGCGAGCCGGCGCACCTCACCGGCCACCACGGAGAAGCCGACCCCGTGCTCACCGGCCCGGGCGGCCTCGATCGAGGCGTTGAACGCGAGCAGGTTCGTCTGGCCGGCGATCTCGCCGATGACGTTGACGATCGCGGCGATCTGGTCCGACGACTTCTCGATCAGGTCGATCGCCTCGATGGACTTGCGCAGCTCCTCGTAGCCCTCCTGGGCGTTCTGCTGGGTCTCGCCGGCGAGCTTGCTGGCCTGCTGGGCGCTGACGGTGATCTCGTCGATCGACCCGGTGAGCGCGTTGATCGAGTCGCTCATCTCCCGGGTCTTGGCCGACAGCAGCTGCTCCAGCTGCACCTGGTCGGTGATGTCGTGGGCGTACTTGACCACCTTGTACGGCTCACCGCGCATGTTGTAGATCGGGTTGTAGGTGGCCTGGATCCACACGTCCCGCCCGAACTTGCCCACCCGGTGGAACCGGCCGCTGAGGTACTCGCCCTTGCGCAGCCGCAGCCAGAAGTCGCGGTACTCGGCCGACGTCACGTACTCGCCGTCACAGAGCATGCTGTGGTGCTGGCCCACCAGCTCGCGCGCCGAGTAGCCGAGGGTGCGCTGGAAATTCTCGTTCGCCAGCAGGATGTGGCCCTCGAGGTCGAACTCGATGACCGCCTGCGCCCGGTTGATGGCCATGTCCTTGCCCTGGTACTCGGCGTTGCGCAGCTTGTCCTCGGTGACGTCGGTGGCGTACTTGACCACCTTGACCGGCCGCCCGTCCAGATCCAGGATCGGGTTGTAGGTCGCCCGCAGCCAGACCTCCGCGCCGCCCTTGGTGATCCGCTTGTACTCACCGGAGAAGAACTCGCCACGGCTCAGCTTCTCCCAGAACGCCTGGTAGGCGGGGGTCGTCGCTTCTTCCTGCTCGACGAAGACCCGGTGGTGCTGACCGACCACCTCGTCCCGGGAGTAGCCCATCAGATCGAGGAAGTTGCGGTTGGCGTCCAGGATCGTGCCCTGCAGGTCGAACTCCACCACCGCCTGGGCCCGGTCGATCGCGGCCACCTTGCCCTCGTACTCGGCGTTGCGCAGCCGGGTCCCGGTGACGTCCATGGCGTACTTGACGATCTTGTACGCCCGTCCGTCCAGGTCGAGGATCGGGTTGTAGGTGGCCCGGATCCACACCTCCCGCCCGCCGCGGCCGATCCGCTTGTACTCGCCGCTCTCCACCTCACCGACCCGCAGCCGTTCCCAGAGACGCTGGTATTCGGCGCTCTCGGCGTACCGCGGCTCGCACAGCATCCGGTGGTGCTGACCCACCAGGTCGTCGAGGGCGTAGCCGGTCAGCGCGAGGAAGTTCTCGTTGGCGCTGAGGATGATGCCGTCGAGGTTGAACTCGATCACGGCCTGGGCCCGGTCGATGGCCGCGTACTTGCCCGTGAGCTCGGCCAGCTGCCGCCTGTCCTCGGTGATGTCGTAGGCGGTGACCAGGAGCAGCCGGCCCTCCGGCGGCTCCGGGGCATCGGAGGCGGGCTCGACCGGCCGGCAGTTGAGCCGCAGCCACCGGTGCGCGTCCGAGTCGTCGAGAACCTCGATCACCTGTTCCGGGTACTCACCGGTCCGGGCGGCGCCGAGCATCCGGTCGATCACCGGGCCGGGAGAGCGCCACAGTTTGCCCAGCCCGGCCCCGACCACGTCCTCGGCCGACCGGCCGACCAGCGCGCAGAACTGGTCGTTCACGGCGACGACGACGCCGGTCCGGGCGCGGACCGTGGCGACGATGCGCTTCTCCAGCAGCAGGGCGAGCGCGGTGCGCTGCAGGGTGGAGTCCGCGGCGAGGATGGAGGCGGGTTGAGCCATCGATGCTCCTGGAGTCGGCCGAGTGGGTTCTCGCCCCCCTGTTCGGCGGCCACGCACCTCCGCTGAGCCGGTTCGGGGCTTTCTGTGTCCGCCGAGCGCTCACGGGGTAGCAGTAGTCGGCAGACGTCACCCCCCGATGTCCCGAGAGAAAGGCTGGAACAGCGTGGCTGCCACCAAGTCCGCCAAGAATCCGACCAAGCACAACGACACGCCGAACACCCCCCAGGTCAGCGAGAGCGCCATCGCCGCGATGAAGGTCGACGATCTGCGTCGCAAGCTGCGCGGTCACGGGGTCAAGGACACCGCCGAGCTCAAGAAGCCCGAGCTGGTCAAGAAGCTCATCAAGGCTGAGGTCGCCGCGACCAAGAAGAGCCCCTCGGCCAAGAAGAGCACCCGGGGCAGCAGCAAGAATCCCACCTCGGGCAACGACACCCCCAACACCCCGGACGTCAGTGAGAGCGCCATCGCCGCGATGAAGGTCGACGGCCTGCGTCGCAAGCTGCGCGGTCACGGGGTCAAGGACACCGCCGAGCTCAAGAAGCCCGAGCTGGTCAAGAAGCTCATCAAGGCCGAGGTCGCCGCGACCAAGAAGAGCCCCTCGGCCGGCAAGGCGAGCTCGGCCGGCAAGACGAGCACGGCCAGGAAGACGAGCACGGCCAAGGCGACGGGCTCGGCCAAGGCGACCAACACGGCCAAGGCGACGAAGGGCAAGAACCCGACCTCGGGCAACGACACCCCCAACACCCCGGACGTCAGCGAGAGCGCCATCGCCGCGATGAAGGTCGATGCTCTGCGCCGGCGGCTGCGGGGGCACGGGGTCAAGGGCACCGGCGAGCTGAAGAAGCCGGAGCTCGTGCAGCGGCTCATCAAAATCGAGACGGCCGGGGCCCGGAAGAAGGCCTCGAAGAAGTAGGGACCGACGGCGGACGGCCAGCGGTTGACAGCCGGACGACCGAGGCGGGCATCATCCGTGAGGGTGAAGTTGCCAGGTGTGACGGTTCAGACAGATGGCAGACAGCCAACCCGCTTGTGGCCCTTGACCGGCCCAACTAGCGTGGTCGATGGACGCCGAGCCGTCAGTTCGGGGAACGGGTCGGGCTTTCGGGCCCGCCGCGGATCGGCGTTCGGGGACGGGTGGCATCAGCCGTTGGGGGACGGCGTTACCCGAGACCGGCGGTTAGTGCGGGCGACGCCTATGGGGATGGGTGTCGCCCGCCGCCGCCGGCGCCGTTACCCCCACGGCATTCACTCTTCGCTCCCGGCTCGGGCCCGCCGCCAGATGCAGGATCGCGGCCACGACGCCCACTGCGGCGACAATCAGCCAGTGCGCCGGGCCGAAGGCTTGCAGGCTCACCCCGCCCAGCGCCGGCGCCAGGAAGGCCGCCGCCGGGAAGGTGAGAAAGAAGACCGCCTGGTAGCGTCCGCGCAGTTCGCCCGGGGCCAACTCCGCATTGATCTCGGCGTTCGGCGGGGCGGCCAGCATCGACCCGACCGTCCAGATCGCCGCCGCCGCCAGGTAGCCGCCGAGGCGGTCGGCGAACGTCAGCGTCGCGAAACCCACCGCCATCACCGCCACCGCCGTCGCCAGCACCCGGTCCTTGCGGTGCCGGTCGATCAGCCGGGGCACGAACAGCTGGCCCACCACGATCAGCGTCCCGCCCAGCGCCGTGACCAGTCCGTAGCTCGACGGGCTGAGCCCGTCGTCGCTCATCGCCAGCGGCACGATCGTGCTCGTCTGGGCATAGAGCAGCGCCTGCAGCAGGGTCAGGCCGACGAAGACCAGGAAGATCCGGTCGGCCAGGACCGTGCGCATCCCCGCGCCGGTCGTCGCGGCCGTCGGCGGCCGCCGGATGAGCGTCTCCGGGACCTTCCAGGCGATGAGTACGCCGGTGAGCCCGGTCGACGCCGCATCGATCAGGAACAGGCCCAGATAGCTCCACTCGGCCAGCAACCCGGCCAGCAGCGACGCCCCGGCCAGGCCCAGATTGAAGGCCCAGAACTGCAGGTTGAACGCCCGGGAGCGGCGCTCGGCGGGCACCACGTCGATGATCGCCGCGACGAACGCCGGGCCGGGCATCGACTGGGCCACGCCGAGCAGCAGACCCAGCCCGGCCACGAGCCGCAGATCCGTGCTGACCGCCAGGGCGACCAGCAGGGCGGCGGTGGCGAAGTGCGAGGCCAGCAGCGTGGAGCGGCGGCCCCAGCGGTCGGTGAGCACGCCGCCGAGCAGGGTGCCGGCGACGCCGCCGATGCCGTACCCGCCGACGATGAGGCCGGCCAGGGCCGGGCACGCTCCGCGCTGCGCGGTGAGATACAGGCTCAGGAACAGCACGGCGAAGCCGCCGACCCGGTTGATCAGCAGACCGGTCCAGAGATACCAGTACGTCGCCGGCAGTCCACCGGCCGCGTCGGTCCACCACTTGCGCCCGGTCGGCACCCGGTCCCCCAACTGGTAACGCTCTTAACAGTTACCGGTTCAGGTTACCCGGGGGTCTCCTTGTCGGCGAGGTGGGCGAAGGCCTGGAGGTTGGCCAGCGACTCACCGCGCTTGACCCGCCACTCCCACTCGCGCTTGATGGACGAGCCGAAGCCGATCTCCAGCATCGAGTCGAAGGACTCGTCGGCGTACGTCAGCACCGCGCCCAGCAGCCGGTCCAGCTCGTCCTCGTCCAGGCCCTTCAGCGTCACCCGGCCGGTCAGGTAGACGTCGCCGGCCGCGTCGATCGAGAAGCTCACGCCGTACATGCGGGCGTTGCGGCGCAGCAGCCAGGCCCAGAGCTCCTCGCTCCGCTCGTCCGGGTGGCGCATCACGAAGGCCTCGATGCGCAGGGCGTGCTCCCCCACGATGAGGTTGCAGGCCGTCTTGAGCTTGTGGGTGCCGGGCAGCGTCACCACCCACGAGGCGTCGCCGGTGGATTCGCACTCCAGCTCGCGTTCCGCGCAGACCCGCTCGATCAGCGCGCCGATCTCGGTCACCATGAGAACGAGCCTGCCAGGCGGGCCTCGATCAGCGCACGGTGCTCGGTCACCGCCTCGCGGTAGACCCGCAGCAGCCCGTCCGCGGTGCGGTCCCAGGAGAAGTTGGTGGCGTGCCGGACCGCCCCGATCGACAGCCGCAGCCGGCGGGCCGGTGCCAGCAGCAGATCGGCCAGCACCCGGCCCCAGTCGTCCGGATCGTGCCCGTCCACCAGCACCCCGCTCACGCCGTCGGTGACCGCCGTGACCAGGCCACCCACGGCCGCCGCGACGACCGGCGTGCCGCAGGCCTGAGCCTCCAGCGCGACCAGACCGAACGACTCGTTGTGCGAGGGGACGGCGACCAGGTCGGCCGCCCGGTACAGCGCGGCCAGGGCCTCGCCGGTCTGCGGGGCCACGAAGCGGACCTTGTGCGAGATGCCGAGGGAGGCGGCCAGCTCGATCAGGGCGGTGGGCCGGTCCAGGCCGCTGCCGCTGGGGCCACCGCAGATCACCACGGTCACGTCCTCGTCGCGCAGGGCGGGCGTGGCCAGCGCGTTGATCAGCACGTCCGGGCCCTTGAGCGGCTGGATCCGGCCGACGAAGGCCACCACGTACCCGCGTTCGGGCAGGCCGAGCCGGCGGCGGTCGGCCGCCCGGGTGGACCGGGGTCGAAAACGGTCCAGGTCCACCCCCGGCTGCACCACGGTGAGCCGGGTCGGGTCGGCGTCGTAACAGCTGACCAGATCCTGGGCCTCGAAGCGGGTGTTGGCCACCAGCCGGTCGGCCTCGGCGATGACCTGCTCCTCGCCGATCACCCGGGCCTTGGGCTCGGGGCGGTCACCGGCGGCGATGAACCTGTTCTTGACCTTGGCCAGGGTGTGCGCGGTGTGCACGTGCGGGACACCCCAGCGCTCCCGGGCCAGCCAGCCGACCTGCCCGGACATCCAGTAGTGCGAGTGGATCAGGTCGTACGCGCCGGGCGGGCGCGCGGCCTCGGCCCGCAGCACGCCGTTGGTGAAGGCGCAGAGCTGCGACGGCAGCTCCTCCTTCGACAGGCCCTCGAACGGGCCGGCGGTGACATGGCGCACAGTCACGCCCGGCGCCATCTCGACGACCGGCGGCAGCTCGCTCGACGTGGCGCGGGTGAAGATCTCCACCTCGACGTCCCGCTCGGCCAGCCGCTTGGACACCTCGACGATGTACACGTTCATGCCACCGGCGTCACCCGTGCCCGGCTGCTCCAGTGGCGAGGTGTGCACGGAGAGAGTGGCGATGCGCCGGGGGGTCGGCCAGGGGCCTGCAGCCCGCAGCTCAGCCACGTCATGTCCCTTCGCGGAAACAGTGGAACGTAACGGGGAACTGTTACGCCGTCGTTCATCTTCCCCATCCACGGGCCCTCAACCCAACGCCAGGAGGCCGGGGGTGACCCAGCTCTCCCGCCGCGGTGAGGCAGGATCAAAGGATGGTGCAGAAGAAGATCGCCGTCGTCACCGGGGCGTCCAGCGGGATCGGCGAGGCCACGGCCCGCCGGCTGGCCACCGAGGGCTTCCACGTGGTGGCCGCCGCACGCCGGGCCGACCGACTGGAGAAGCTGGTCGCCGAGATCGGCGCCGACGCCACTGCCGTGGTGTGCGACGTCACGTCCGACGCCTCCGTGGACGCGCTGGCCGCGGCGGTAGGCGAGCTCGGTGCGCCGGTCGCGCTGCTGGTCAACAACGCGGGCGGCGCGCGCGGGATGGACCCGGTCGAGGCCGGCTCGGTCGCCGACTGGCAGTGGATGTATGAGGTGAACGTCCTCGGCACGCTACGGGTCACCAAGGCGCTGCTGCCGGCCCTGGAGGCCAGTGGCGCGGGCACGGTGGTGACCGTCGGTTCGACCGCGGCCTTCACGGTCTACGAGGGCGGCGCCGGTTACACGGCGGCCAAGCACGCGCAGAACGCGCTGGTCGGCACGCTGCGCCTGGAGCTCGCCGGCCGTCCGGTGCGGGTCATCGAGATCGACCCGGGCATGGTGCGCACCGAGGAGTTCTCGCTCAACCGCCTCGGTGACCCGGCCAAGGTCGACGCCATCTACGCCGGCGTGCGCGAGCCGCTGGTCGCCGAGGACATCGCCGACTGCGTCGCCTGGGTCGCCACCCGGCCGCAGCACGTCAACGTCGACCGGCTCGTGGTGCGCCCGATCGCGCAGGCGGCCCAGCACAAGGTGGCCCGGGAGCAGAGCTGACGCCATGAAGCCGGTCGGTACGGTCACCCGGGGCACCACGAACCCCAACCGGCTGCGCCGGGTGGACAACTTCGTCGCGTACCGCTGCGGGGAGCTGCTGGCCCGCGCGGCCGCACCGCTGGTCGTGGATCTGGGCTACGGCGCGACGCCGGTCACGGCGGTCGAGCTGCGCGACCGGCTGGCCGCGGCGGTCCGCCCGGACATCGCGGTGGTCGGTCTCGAGATCGATCCGGTACGGGTGAGCGACGCCCAGCCGTGGGCGGACCCGCCACTGCTGGAGTTCCGCCGGGGCGGCTTCGAGCTGGCCGGCCTGCGCCCCCAGGTGGTCCGCGCGTTCAACGTGCTGCGCCAGTACGACCAGGACGAGGTGCCCGCCGCGTGGGCCACCATGACGGCCACCGGCGCCCTGCTGGTCGAGGGAACCTGTGACGAGCTGGGCCGGATCGCCACCTGGGTGGTGGTCGGCGCGGGCGGGCCGCAGACGCTGACCCTGTCGGCGCGACTGTCCGACCTGGACCATCCGGCCACCTTCGCCGAACGCCTGCCCAAGGCCCTGATCCACCACAACGTGCCCGGTTCCCCGATCCATGACCTGCTGCGGACCCTGGGCGCCGCCTGGGACGCGTCGGCCACGCCGTTCGGTCCGCGGCAACGGTGGCGGGCCACCGTCGAGAAGTTCCGCGAGCAGTGGCCCGTACTGCCCGGCCCGGCGCGGTGGCGCCGCGGCGAACTGACTGTGCCCTGGCCCGGACAGCCGACCGGGCCGGCCCGCGAACGGACCGGCCCGGCAGCGGGTTGAGCGGCGTCACTTGCCGATGGTCACCGTGAACATCGGGTCGGCGGCGACCTTCCGGAACGCGGTGAGGCTGCTCGGCATGGAGTTCACCGAGATGTCGCGGTCACCCTCGTCGTCGCTGGCGGTGTCGAAGTAGACGACGGCCTTGATGGCCGGATGGGCCTTCAGTTCGGGGACGACCGAGGCGAACGCGGCGGACTTGTCGGTGATCGTCGCGCGGCGGTGGTACATGCCCCACTCGGCCACCATGATGGGCTTGCCGGGGTGGTTCTGCACGGCCCAGTCGTACCAGCCGGGGCCGCCACCGGTGGGCTGCCGGTCGAGGATGTCGCCCATGTCGCCGTAGTGGTAGTAGCCCTTCTCCACGCTGACATAGGAGTCCAGGCCGACCCAGTCGACGTACGCGTCGCCCGGGTAGAGGTCCTTCCACCAGGACTGGGCCATCCACTTCTCGTTGCCCATGTAGGCGATCACGTTGACGGCGTTGGTGACGCCGTTGGCCCGCAGCCGGGTGATCACGTGCCGGTACATCGCGGCGTAGTCCTTGGCGGTCATCCCTGACGAGGCGGTGGTCTGCACGTCGTTCTCCGGCTCGTGGTGCAGGGCCAGGAAGAACTTCTGCTGGAAGTTCTGCTTGACGTACGCGGACCACTTGTCGATCCGGGCGTCCTGCTGGCCGGCGGCGACCTTGGCCCAGGTCGAGTTGTAGGCGACCTTCCAGTTCAGCAGCAGCACCCGCGGGCGCTGCGGGTCCTGGGTCATGGCGATCTCGGCCTTGGTCGGGAACTGCTCGTCGCCCTTGTGGTACTGGTGGAAGATCGTCGCGGTGCGGCCGGTGAGCGTCTCCCAGGTCTTGAGGGCCTGGTCGCGCGGGGCGTCGGTGAACCCACCGGCCGCGGCGCCCCACAGCACGCCGCAGGACGGAACCAGCAGCGCACCGGTGACGCATTCCGCCGGCGGCGCCGCGGTCGGCGGAACGGTGACCGGCGCCGTGGTGGTCGGCGGGACGGTGGTCGGCGGCGTGGTGGTCGGCGGGACGGTCGTCGGCGGCGTAGTCGTCGGCGCCGTCGTGGTCGGCGGGACGGTGGTCGGCGGAACGGTCGTCGGCGGGACGGTCGTCGGCGTGGTGGTGGGCGGCGTCGTGGGCTTGGTCGCCGTGGTCGTGGTCCGCTTGACCGTCAGGACCAGCTCCGGGCCACCGGCGGTGGCGGTGCCGTACTCGATGGCCCGCAGCCGGGTGACGCCGGCGATGGCCGCCGACTTCAGCGCGAACGAATAGGTACCGGGCTTGGTGACCACTTTGGAGACGTCGAAGCGCAGAGCGGTGTCGGTCAGCTTGGGCTTGATCGAGGCCACCAGCGGGCCGAGGACCGGCGCGTTGGCCGCGGTGAGCTTCTGCTCCGACCACCCGCTCGCCACCGAGAAGACGTTGAGCGTGGCGGCGACCGGCTTGCTCTCGACCGGCAGCCGCAGCTCGGCCGCGGTGACGGTGGCACCCGCGGCGATCTTGGGCGTGAACTTCACATAGGACAGCCGGGTCTCCCCCGACTCCTTGCCGACCACCAGCTTGTCGGCCGAGCCGAAGTTCGCCGTCCGGCGGGTGCTGGACGTGTAGGCGTCGTCGGTGCTGTAGGTGGTCGTCGTCTCGGTTGTCGTCGCGGCGTTCGCCGTACCGGTCAGCGCGACACCCGCGCCGGCCACCACCACACCCGTCAGTGCGACTCCGATCGTCCTGCGCCTGGCCGTCACGTCGTTCCCCCTGTATGTCAAACAATTGCTGTCTGACATTCAGGTTCGGCGCGGGCGGGTGCCGGCTCGGATCGCGAACGGGTGCAGGCCAGGAGCCGCGCCACAGTGGACCCTCTGGCGGCAGGAGCCCCAGCGGATGAAGGGCTTTGCGGCCGACGGCACCTCCACCGTTCAGCCGACCCCGGAACGCAGAGAACGCCGCCGGAGCAGCTCCGGCGGCGTTCTCGTTCAGGTCGTCACTCAGCCGGTGGTCTCCGGTCGAGGATCGAGCGCAGGGCCTCGAGCAGCAGATCGGCGGTGAACGGCTTCTTGACCAGCAACGCGTCCGAGCCGATCAGGCCCTTGGTGACGGCGATGTCCTTGGGCAGGCCCGAGATGAACACCACGCCCATGTCGGGCCGGAGCCCCGTCGCGGTGCGGGCCAGCTCGCCGCCCGAGTCGCCCGGCAGGTTAAGATCGGTGACCAGCACGTCGATGTCCCCGGGATGGTCCTGGCAGACCGCGACGGCCTGCTCCCGGTCGCCGGCCACCAGGGTGGCGAAGCCGCGGCGCTCGAGCATCCGGCGCATGATGTCGCGCAGGTCTTCCTCGTCGTCGACGACGAGGACCGTGGGGCGCTCCTGCGTGGCCTCAGTCATGGCGGCCTCCTTGGCTCTACTCACGAAACACGCTATCGGCGCGGCAGCACACCGGTACGGCTTTCCGAGCTTTCAGAGCGTCAACTTCCACTTGTCCAGGATTCCGGTCGTGGTGCCGAAGGAGTCCTTGACCTGCAACGTCCACGTACCGTTGCGCGACGTACCGGACAGGTTGATCGGGTAGGTCTGGGCCAGATTCGCCGCGGTGTCCGTCTTGTCGGCCTGCTTCAGCGTGTACTTCGTGCCGCGCGGGCTCACCAGCGAGACGACGAGCGAACCGCGGTAGCCGTGCACGACGGTCACCGTCACGCTGGAGGTCGCCGACGCGGTGCCGGTGCAGCCGGAGATGCCCGCGCTGCTCCACGCGGTGCCGAACCGGCTGATCCGGACGTCGGTCCCCATGGTGAACGGCCCGCACGCCGCGACCGGCGCGGTCGTGGCCGGGGCGGTCGTCGTGGGGGCGGTCGTCGGCGCGGTGGTCGGGGCAGTCGTCGGGGCGGTTGTGGTGGGGGCTGTGGTGGGCGTGGGACTCGGGGTGCCCGCGGTGGTGTTCAGCCAGGCCGTGTTGAGCAGCTTGTTGACCGAGCCCGTGCCCGGCGAGGTCACCTTGTCGACCGACGCCTTCGTGGTGAGGGCGGTGAGCACCTGGGCCGGCGTGGCCGCCGGGTCGGCGCCCAGCACCAGAGCCGCCGCGCCCGCCACGTGCGGGGCCGCCATCGAGGTGCCGCTCATCGTCTGGGTGCCGGTGTCCGCCGAGTAACCCGCGGACGTGATCTTCGCGCCCGGCGCGAAGATGTCGAGGCAGGAGCCGAAGTTGGAGAACGAGGCCCGTGCGTCGGTGCTCTCGGTGGCGCCGACCGTGATCGCGTTGGGCGTGGCCGCCGGCGAGGAGTTGCAGGCGTTGCTGTTCTCGTTGCCGGCCGCCACCGCATAGGTGACCCCGGAGGCGATGGACTTGGTGACCGCGGCGTTGAGCGCGGAGCTCAGCGTGCCGCCGATGCTCATGTTGGCCACAGCCGGCTTGAGCGCGTGCGTGGTCACCCAGTCGACGCCGGCGATGATCGCCGAGTACGAGCCCGACCCGGTGCAGTCCAGGACCCGGACGCCGACCAGCTTGACGTCCTTCGCGACGCCGTACGTGCTGCCGCCGATCGTGCCGGCCACGTGGGTGCCGTGCCCGTTGCAGTCCTGGGCGGTGGCGTCCTTGTCGATGAAGTCCCAGCCGTGGCTCGCCCGGCCACCGAACTCGGTGTGGCTGGTCCGGATGCCGGTGTCCAGCACGTACGCGGTCACCGCGGCCGCGGAGCGGTAGGTGTAGGTCTTCGACAGCGGGAGCGCGGGCTGGTCGATGCGGTCCAGGCCCCACGTCGGCGCGGTCTGGGTGTCGGCCATCCGGACGGTGGCGTCCTGCTCGACGAAGTCGACGGCGGGGTTCGCGGCGAGCCGGCGGGCCGCGGCGACCGTCATGGTGGCCTGGAAGCCGCGTACGGCCGAGAGGTAGTTGGCGCGGACCTTGCCGCCGTACCGCTTCACGAGGGCCCGGGAGGCGGAAGTGACCTGGGCGGCCGCCGCCGTACCGGGCTTGAGCACCACGATGTAGCTGCCGGCGATCGCGTCCGCGGTGGCCGCCACGCGGATCGGGCCGGTGGGCAGTGCGGTGGGCGTACCCGCGAGTGCGGTGCCAGTGACGCCGGTCACTGCGGCCGCGGTGGCGATGCCGGCGGTCAGCGCGAAGCGCGCGGTGCGGCGCCGGCCGTCGTTGCGAGTCATTCTGGGTTCCCTCCCGTTAAGCCACAGGCGAACGACTTCACCCGTGTGACGGGGCATGGCCGGTGGCGTCTGAGGGAAAGGTTGACGACGGGACAGAGTCACCAGGGACCTTGCCGGTTGCGCCTCAGTTGCAGGGTCCCCGACGAGGTCCCGAGGGCTAAGGCGCCCCTCCGGCGGGCCGAAGTACCCGCTGTCAGGACCGCTGCACCGCCACCGAGCAAGGAGAGCGATGATGACCACCATGCTGTCGCCCGAGATCGTCACCGTCCCGTCCCTGGTCGACCGCTGCGACAGCTGCAGCGCGGCCGCCAAGGCCGAGATCGCCCTCAGCAGCGGCGGCTCGCTGGTGTTCTGCGGGCACCACGCCAACAAGCACGCCGACCGGCTCGTGCTGGTCGCGGCCAAGGTCACCATCGAGGACGGCTTCGAGTGGGCCGGACAGTCTCACTCGGCGTGACCACTTGATCCCATCCGCCGCGATATGATCACTCCCTCACACTTGGGCGGAAACGCCCATATTTAGAGGGGTTCCACCGGTGCAGATCGCGGCGCACGACGTGGGCAGGCTGTCCCGGATCCTCGCCGGGTGCGCCGGTGTCGCGGTGGCCGTCTTCGGCGCCCTGAACCTGCTCACCTCTTCCGCCGGAGAGAACACCCTGACGTCGAGCCCGGCGGCCGCACTGCTGGCCGCCGGGCTCGCTCTGTTTCTGCTGGCGCCGACCCGGTCCACGCCGGTGTCGCGCGTCACCGCGTACGTCCTGGCCGGGCTGGCCGCTCTGCTGGGAGCCGCCGCGCTGGCCCGGCATCCGGCCGCGGCGGTCGCCACCCTGCTGACCGGGCTGGCCCTGACCGGCATCGACGTGCGGATCCGCCGGCCCGGTGAGCAGTCCCGGTTCCGGATCGCCGATCCCCTGCTGGCCGGGGCCACGATCATCGCTCTGGTCGCGCTGGTGCCGCGGATGTTCGCGCCGACCTTCCCGGACGGCGGCGGGCCGGACAGCGTGATGACGCCGTACGACGCCGGCGCACTGCTCACGCTGGCACTGGGAGCCATCCTCGCGCGGCCGGAAGCGGGTCCGTTGCGTACCGCCGCGGCCGCCGGACCCGGCACCAAGATCCGGCACACGCTGCCCGCGGTCATCGCCGTGCCGGTGGTCGCCGCGCTGATCAGCGCACTGGCGGTGCGCACCGGGATCAGCCGGCCCGCAGCTGCGATCAGCACCGGCGCGATCCTGGCCGCGCTCGCCGTGCTGGCCCTGATCGGCTTCCTGGTCCGCTCACTGGAGGGCGCCGACCGCCAGCAACGGGAGCTGGTCGCCGAGCTGCGCGAGCGCCGCGAGTTCGCGGACACGCTGCTGCAGTCGATGAACGAGGCGGTGATGGTGCTCGACGCCAACCACCGGGTGATCGACGTCAACCGGCGCTGGCGGGAGCTGACCGGGCACAGTGAGCCGCTCGCCCCGGATCCGGCCCCGCTGCCGCCGGCCGGGACCGGCGACTGGCTGGTCCGGCACGCCGACGGCACGGACATCCCGGTGCTGGCCACCATGGCGCCCATCCCCGACGCCGACGGGCGGCCCCGGGCCTACGTGGCCACCTACGTCGACATCACGGACCGCAAGCGGGTCGCCGACGAGCTCCGGGAGCGGGCCGGCGAGCTGGAACGCAGCAACGAGCAGCTGCGGGAATCGAACGCACGGCTGGCCGCGGCGCTGGCCTTCAAGAACGACCTGACCTCGATGCTGACCCACGACGTGGCCCAGCCGATCAGCTCCATCGCGAGCCTCTCCGAGCTGCTCAGCGCCGACTGGGCCGAGCTGGACGAGGACACCCGCCTCGAGCTGACCACGAAGATCGACAAGAACACCCGCCGGCTCGTCAAGATGATGAACGACCTGCAGCTGCTGTTCCGGCTGGACACCGGGGCGGTCACCGCGCGGCGCACCCCGGTGCCGGTGCGGGAGGTCGTCACCGCGGTGGCGGCGGAGCTCAAGTGCACGGCCGACGTGGCAATCGAGATCGACGAAGATCTGGCCGCGCTGGCCGACCGCCAGCACCTCTGGCACGTGGTGCACAACCTGCTGGGCAACGCCCTGAAGTACGGCGATCCGCCGTTGGTCATCAGCGCCGGCCCGGCCGGTGAGTCGATCGAGCTGGTGGTGCAGGACCGCGGGGCGGGAATCCCCGAGGTGCTGGTGCCGCAGCTCTTCGACCGGTTCGTGCGCGGCGCGGGGCTGGGCCTGTTCATCGTGCGGCACCTGGTGGAAGCCAACCGGGGCTCGGTCCGCTACGAGCGGGCCGAGCCCCGGGGTGCCCGTCTGGTGGTGACCTTCGAATCGGCGCGGTGAGCCGGCCGGTGTCACCAGTCGTGGTCGCCGCCGCGTTCCTCCTCGTGGACGACGCCGTCGCCGCGGACGTCGCGGGAGCCCATCGACTTGCCGCCCATCGGGGCGGCACCGCCGCTCACCGACCGCGAGCCGCCGATCCGGCGGCCAGGGGCCAGTACGTCGTCCAGGTCGGCGGCGCTGCGGATGCCCGGGGCCGAGGTGATGTCCACGTCCGTGCCCGCGTCGGCATTGCTGAACTCGCCGGCGCTGGTGCCCCAGCCGGCCCCCGGATGCGGCCGGCCGCCCCGGGCCCGGGCCGCGACCGAGGCCGGTGACGCCGGGTTGCCCGGCCGGCCGGCGAGCTGCTTGGAACTCGCCCCGCGCAGCTGCAGGTCACCCAGCTTGCCGGTCTCGATCAGGCCCTTGAAGGTGTCCAGGTCGGCCTTGAGCCGCCGGCGCAGGGTCTCCTGACCGTGCCGGTCGCTGGGCAGCAGGAAGGCCACGTCGGCCTCGAGCTGGGCGACGATCTGGGTCCGGGTCTCGCCCATCGGCCGGAGCGTGATCGTCTCGGCGAGCAGCGGTCCCTCGGTGGTCGCCCAGGAGACCCGCTCGTCCAGGGAGCGCTCGGTGATCTGGGCGTCGAACTCCCGGCGATGGCCCTCGACGTCCATGATCCAGTGGGTCTGGTCGTCGCCGATCCGGGTCACCCGCTGCACGCCGGTCATGAACCGCGGATAGTTCTCGAACGTCGCGAGCTGCTCGTACACCGCGTGCAGTGGGGCACCGATCTCGACGGCCTGCTGAACCATACTCATGGCATCTCTCCCATGCTGAAGTGCTGGCATGACTGAGAGTACGTACGCGATTACGAGCTGCGGCCGTTTCCGATCAGACCCGGCGCAGGTACTGCCACTGGCCGACCTCGCCGGCGTACCGGGCGTCACTGGCCGCCACGAGGGCCACACCAGCCTCTCGCAGCGTGGCCGCCACCAGCGGGGACGGGCCGCGCCAGGCCTCACTGATCTCGACGGCCGTACCGGTGACGAGGCAGGCCGTGGCGAGCGCCGCCAGCATGTCCCCGGTCACCGCCGACTCGTCGACGCCCACCTGGCTCAGCAGGCTCAGCGGCCGGGCGAGCTGCGCCGGCGCGTACCGGGAGGCCCGGTCCATGCCCTTGATCGTCGCCGTCACCACGATCTCGGCGACCTGCTCCGGGGTCAGCTCACCGGTGGCGAGCTGGGCCCGCACATCACGCGGCAGGGCCGGGCCGGAGGCCAGCGGCAGCCGGGACACGGCCACCGACACTGCCTCGAGGTGCCCCAGATCCCCCGGCCAGGCCAGCCAGCCGTCGCGCTGGACGACCTCGACCTCGGCGGCGATGCGCAGGTTCAGCTCGGTGCGCCGGCGGGCCCGGCGGATGGTGTCCGCGTACGCGGGCAGCCACGTCGTCTCGGGCCCGACCTGGTCGGCGAAGGTGACGGAGGCCAGCCCGGCATGGTCGGCGGCGGAGACGATCAGGCCCACGCTGTCCCGGCCCGCCGCGAACCCCGTGTGCACATGGGCGTCGGCCCGCAGATCGAGGGCGGGCGCCGGCGTGGCGAGGGTGGTGCCGTCCATGACCGATTCGCGCTCTGCACCCACGATGACTCCCGAGACCGATTCCCGCCGGACGAGCTCTTCTCGTCCTGGGGATTACGGTGCGGCCCCGGTGTTGTGGACCGGGGCCGCGCCAGGTGCAGTCCGGGTGCGCCCGGTCAGAGCCGGAAAGCGCCCACCAGAGTGCGCAGTTGCTCGGCCGTCCGGGCCACCTCCTCGCTGGCCTGCCGGGTCTGGGTGACACCGTGCACGGCGGTGGCGCTGGCGGTGGAGACGTCGGAGATGTTCGCGGCGATCCGGCTGCTGCCCGACGCCACCTCACCGATGCTGCGGCTCATCTCGCCGGTGGTCGCGGTCTGCTCCTCGACGGCGCTCGCGATCGTCGTCTGGAAGTCATTGATCTTGGCGATGACCTCGCTGATCCGGCTGATCACGTCGACCGCGCCGCTGGTGTCCTGCTGGATCGCGTTCACCCGGGTACCGATGTCCTCGGTGGCCCGCGCGGTCTCCTGGGCCAGGTCCTTGACCTCGCTGGCCACCACCGCGAAGCCCTTGCCGGCGTCGCCGGCCCGGGCCGCCTCGATGGTGGCGTTCAGGGCGAGCAGGTTGGTCTGCTCGGCGATCGAGGTGATCAGCTTGATCACGTTGCCGATCTCGGCCGAGGACTCACCGAGCTGCCGGATCGTCTCCGTGGCCTGCGCGGCCTCGGCGACGGCGACGGCGGCGATCTGCGCGGCCTCGCTGGTGTTGCGCGAGATCTCCCGGATGCTCAGGCCCATCTCCTCGGAGCCCGCAGCCACCGTCTGCACGTTGCGGGAGATCTCCTCGGCCTCGCTCGACGCCGAGGAGGTCTGCGCATCGGTGTCGTGGGCGGAGTCGGCGATCTGCCCGGCCACGGCCGACAGCTCGGTCGCCGAGCTGGCCAGGGTCTCGGCCTCCTGGCCGATGGTGGTCAGCGAGCGGTGGATCGACTCGACGGCCGCGTCCAGCCCGGTCGCCATCCGGCCGACCTCGTCGCGGGTCGTGATGCCGCTGCGCTGAGTGAGATCACCCCGCTGCAGCGCCTCGATGATCTCGCCGAGCCGCTGCACCGGGCGCAGGATCGACCGGGCGAGGGGAATGGACAGCCCGACCAGCAGCAGCAGCCCGGCGAGACCGACGATCCAGGCGGCCCGCTTGGTGTCGCTCACCGCGTCGGCCATGGCGGCGCGTTCCTCGTGGGCGGCGGCGGTCACCTTCTCGTTCAGGGCCCCGAGCTGGTCGTCCACGGCGTGGTTGCGCTCGGCGATCTGATCGGTGTTCGGGGCGGCGGCCGCCCCGGGGGTCAGGGACTGCTGGACGAAGCCGGCGATGAAGGTGCCGAAGTCATTGACGTCCGGCCGGATCCCGCCGAACTCGGTGGCCAGGGCGCCGGTCAGCCCGCACGACTCGACCCCGTCGGCCGCCTCGGTGGCCGAGTCCACGTCATCGGCGACATCCTGAGTGACGTCGTGCTTGAGCGCCGACCGGTACGCGTCGACCTTGAGCTCGCTCTGCCGGGTGTCGAGGTGGTTGAGCGCCCCGAGGCAGGCCTCCAGCGTGCGCACCTCGTCGGACTGGCTGACGACCCGGTTCTGCCCCTGCACCGTGATCGTGGCCAGCGCCAGCAGGGCCAGCACACCGACGAGCACGATAAGCGTCAGACGCTTGGCGATGCCCATTTCCGTCAATCTCGACATCTACGTCCCCCTCGAAGGCGACCATGGGGCCCGAGTGTCCGGGCTCCTTGGTGCGGCGGTAATTCCATCTTCAAGGCGGATCGGCCTATCCGCGCCGGTTTTTATCCATTTGCCGCAACTGTTCTGCACTGGTGGAGCACCGGAACCGGCATCCCGCGCTCGGCAGCCTGGCCTGACCGAGCGCGCGTCCCCGTACGGCCGAAGGGAAACCCATGAAACGACGACATCAGCGCACCGCCCTCGCTCTGCTCGCCGCGGTCGGCACCGTCGGCGGCCCACTGGCCCTCAGCCCCGCCCCCGCCGTCGCGGCGGGCACCGCGGCCAAGATCGCCGGCACCGGCACGGTCGTCACCGGGGGCACGCCGCTCAACGCGCGCAGCGCCCCGTCCGCGGGCAGCCCTCGGATCGGCACCATCCGCAACGGCGCCACCGTCTCGATCGTCTGCCGGATCGCCGGTCAGTTCATCAGCGGGACTGTCACGAACACCGGCTACTGGGACCGTCTGGCCGACAACAGCTACATCTCCGACGCGTACGTCCAGCGGCGCGCCTTCACCATCCCGAAGTGCAGCGCGGCCGCACCGGTGGCCGTACCGCTGCCGCCCGTGTCGGGCACCTGGATGCTTCCTGTCGCCGCCGGGCTGATCAGCGGCTTCCGTACCACCAGCCGCCCGGCCCACGACGGCGTCGACCTCGCCGCCACCCGCAACACGCCGATCCGCGCGGCCACCGCCGGCACCGTCATCCGCGTGGTCTGCAACGTCTCCCAGGGAAGCTGCGACGTGGACGGCAGTTCCGCCCTGCGCGGCTGCGGCTGGTACGTCGAGGTCCAGCACGAGGGCGGCCTGGTGACCCGGTACTGCCACATGGTGCGGCGCCCGGCGGTCACCGTCGGCCAGAGCGTCCCCCGCGGCGCGATCCTCGGCTACGTGGGCACGTCCGGCTCGTCCTCCGGCCCGCACCTGCACTTCGAGGTGCATGCCGGCGCACCGGCGACCCGGGAGAACGCCGTCGACCCGATCACCTTCTTCAAAGCCCGCGGGCTGGCCATCCGTTGATCCCGGCGCCGCCGTCCACCTGGGCGGCGGCGCCGGCCCGACCCGGGAACCGTTGCCGGGCAAGCCAACGGGCCGGACTCCCACAGGGAGCCGGCCCAGGTTGGTACCACACTGGAGGGTCAGTCGCCCGGCGGCTCGACGCCGGCCGGACGCAACATCTCGGTCACCGCGCGGACGGCCGCCTCATCGGGCGACGCCGCTTCCCGGTTGACCGTCTGCAGTTCCTGGTACACCTCTTCGCGGTGCACCTGGACGCTGCGCGGGGCGTTGATACCGATCCGGACGACGTCACCGCGCGTCTCGAGCACGGTCACGACGACGTCGTCGCCGATCATCACGCTCTCGCCGGCCCTCCTGGTCAGCACGAGCATCGCGGCAGTCCCTTCTCCATCCGTGGACAGGACACCTGAGCGAGTCCGTCAGTACGCCTGGCGCATGACGGCGCGCACCGGCATGTCACTGCCGGCCAGGACGACCTGCATGGCCCGGCGGCTGTCCCGGTCCACGATGATCGGGGCCAGCAGGTTGGCCGTGGTCTCCTGGACGCCCGCGGTGATGACGACCATGACCAGGAGCCGGTCCGGGTCCTTGGTGTTCAGCGCGGCGAAGACGTCGTTCTCGATCTCCGGCGCGTAGTCCGGGAAGAACGGCTCCGGCGGGGCGACGAGGAATCGCAGATTCGGGTCATCGACGGACGTGAAAGCGTAGAGCAGGCCGTTGTCGTTCAGCCGGACCAGGACGAATTGCCGGTGGGCCGGAAAGCCGGGCATCGGCACGGCCATGTCGATGATCGGCATGTTCAGCTCGGTGTCGGTCACGGATGCCCCAATCGGTCGGGACGCGGTGCGAGTAGTCATGGTCACCTCAGGAAATCGATGAGCGAGGGTTGAATAACCTTGGCCGTGGCGGCCAGGGCAGCCTGGTACGAGGTCTGCTGAAGCTGCATATCCATGATGGTTTTCGGCAGATCGATGTCCTCGATGTCCGACAGCTGCGAGGTCACGGACAACAAGCGGTCCTGGGCCGATTCCTTCATCTGCGTAATCCGATTGTATCGTGAGCCGATCTCGGAAATGGCCGATTTCAGTTTGTTGCCGGCCTTGTCGAGGCTGGTGAGATCGTGCTGCAGGGCGGCGTTGTCGCCCGCGCGCAGATGCGCCGAAAGGTTCTCCAGAACCCGGAACAATCCGGTGGTGTCGGCACTGACATCGGCGTTGTCGCCGAATGCCTCCGGGCCGGTCATGTCGACCCGGACTTTGACGTTCGAACCGACCGTGCGGGACACACTGGTGGTGACCGGGTCCGCCGGATCGTACGGATTGCCGGCGAAGGTGCCGTCCGACTGGTAGGCCATCGGCTCGACCGTGTTGCCGCCGAAGACCGGCCGGTCCAGGTAACGGGTGTTGGCCCGGGAGATCAGCGACTCGCGGATCTGATCGATCTCACTGGCCAGTGCCTCATTGGCCTGCGCGCCGTTGGTGTTCGTGTTCAGCCCCTGCACGGCGAGGTCGCGGGCGCGGTTGACCAGGGTCGACGCGCTGCCCAACGTCTCCTCCACAGTGCCCAGCCAGCCGAGACCGTCGTCGGCGTTCCGGGTGTACTGCTGACTGGTGCGGGTTTCGCCGCGCAGCTGGAGGGCGGACACCGTGCCGGCCGGCGAGTCCGACGGCCGGTTCAGTTGCTTGCCGCTGGACAGCTGGTCCTGGATCTTCGCGCCCTTGGCGATGTTGCGCTGGAGGTTGGCCAGCACCCGGGTGTGAATGCTGCTCTCGGTGATTCTGCCGCCGGTCATGAGTCCCCTTACCTACCGACCAGGCCGGTGCGGTTGATGAGCTGGTCGAGCATGGAGTCGATCGTCGTCAGCACTCGCGACGCCGCCTCGTACCCGCGCTGATACGTGAGCAGGTTGGTCATCTCCTCGTCGAGATTGACCCCGGCCTCGCTCTCGCGGGCCGCGTCGATCTGCTCGGTCACGACCGACTGGATCTCGGCGCGCCGGGCCGAGCCCTGGGAGGAGACCCCGAGCCGGCCGATCATCGACTGGTACTCCCGGTCCGGGCCGTCGGCCGAGTCGCCGATGTCGGCGATGGCGTCCGCCACGGAGTTGCCCAGCGTGCCGCTGCTCGCCGCCACCGCCACCTTGTCCGGATCCTTGATGAGGACCGTGACCGACCCGTCCGGATTCCGGCCGAAGAAGTCGAGGCCGGTGCTGCCGTCGACGCTGAAGCCGTCGCGGTGCTTGGCGTTCACCGAGTTGATCAGATTGTCGGCGACCGAGGTGAGGTCCCGGGACAGGTCCGGGATGAGGGTGGTCATCGTGTCGATGGCCGCGCCCATCCGGCCGCCGGCCTTGATCGTCGAGGTGACGTCGTCCTTCCAGACCAGGTTCACCGGGACGGACCCCTGATCGGCCAGCCGCTTCGCCCCGACGAAGTCCACCTCGCGGACGTTGGAGCCGGTGACCAGGTTGGCGCCGTTGATGAAGACGTCCATGCTGCCGTTGTCCCGCTTCGCGGCGGATGCGCCGGTGAGCTCGGCGAGCTTCATGGCCAGCAGGTCCCGCCGGTCCTCCAGCTCGTTCACGGTCAGGCCCGAGGCGTTCGCTTTCACGATGCTGTCGTTGAGCTGAGCGATCGAGCGGGCCGTACCGTTGACCTCGTCCACGTAGGCGGACATCTGCGCGCGGTCCTGGCCCCACTGCCGGGCCAGGGAGTCCTGGGCGGCGTTCAGCTGGTCGGCGACCGTCGCGCTCTGCTGGATCAGCGCCGAGCGGGGCGCCGCCAGCTGCGGATTGTTGGCCACGTCGTTCCAGCCGCCCCACATGTCCCGCAACTGGGCGGCCAAGGCGGTGTCGCTCGGCTCGGCGAACGCATCCTCGATCGAGGTGTACGACGCGCTCTGCGCGGCCAGGTACGAGTTCGCACCGTGCTCGGACCGGCCCCGGTTCTCCAGGTACTCGTCGCGCAGGCGCTGCACGTCCGAGACCGCGACGCCGGTGCCGAGGCCGTCGGTCTTGGCGTACATCGCCGCCGACAGGGAGCCGACCTGGGACTGCATCTCGACCCGCTGGCGGGTGTAGCCCTCGGTGTTGGCGTTGGCGATGTTCTGACCGGTGACGTCCAGGCCGCGACGCTGCGCGTACAGGGAGGTCAGTGCGGTGTTGATGCCGCCGAAACTGCTGCCCATCAGATCGCCTCATCCACCAGGCTGGGGCGGCGCACGCCGCCGCTGACGGTTTTCCCTTGCGGGCTGTACGTTTCCACGGTTCCGGCGAACGCGAGCATGGTTTCGCGAGCTGCGCGCTGACCGGCGGTCAGCAGCTCACGGTTGGACTCCGCGATGGCGCCGATCTCCGAGGTCAGTGTCAGGAACGCCTTGCGGTGCTGGTGCAGCAGGTCCGACCAGGGAGCCGGCGCCGCGTCCGCGAGCTGCCCGAGGGACGCCTCGGCGTTGAGCCCGAGCTCCACCGCGACACCCTGCGCGTAGGCGGCCCGCACGACCTCGGTCTGGCGGATCTGATCCAGCACCACCTCCACCTCGCGGGTGGCGTGCGCGAGCCAGCGGGACCGGTTCGAGGCGAGCAGCAACTGCTCCTCCTCGAGCTTGAACAACAGGAGTTCCAACAGCTCCCGCGCACGCCACAGGACGCTGGACAGGTCAGTCAGACTCACCGGCTCCTCCTCTCCACGGCAGGAGTCCCTCCCGCTTCACCGGACAAGTCGGCACCCGCGGGGCGTCTCTGAGGACTTGAGCGCCTTCGGGTTGCGAATCGGGTCCCGGCCGGATCCGGCCCCCGGAAGAAGTTCTGAACAAACTTCAGATACCCCTCAGAACGGACGGGGGCCGACCGATCACTGATGGCGTAAGCACAACGGCTCACGGACGGGCCGGTCAGACCCCACTCAAGGAGGAAATTCAAATGGGTCTTCGTATCAACCAGAACATCGCTGCCCAGAACGCCTACCGCAGCCTGTCGGTCTCCGACAACCAGATGTCGAAGTCGCTGGAGAAGTTGTCGTCCGGCTTCCGGATCAACCGGGCCGCCGACGACGCCGCGGGTATGGCGATCAGTGAGGGTCTGCGCAGCCAGGTCGGTGGCCTCAAGGTCGCCGTCCGCAACGCGCAGGACGGTGTCTCGGTGGTGCAGACCGCTGAGGGTGCGCTCAACGAGGTGCACTCGATCCTGCAGCGCATGCGTGACCTGGGCGTGCAGGCCGGTAACGACTCGAACAACGACAAGGCCCGGGCCAACATCGCCACCGAGGTCTCCAGCCTCAACGACGAGCTGAAGCGAATCGGTGACTCGACCAACTTCAACGGCACCAAGCTGCTGAACGGCAACGCGACGCCGCTGAAGTTCCAGGTCGGCGCCGACGGTGACGCCAACAGCCAGATCGCGGTCGACCTCAGCTCGATCGACGTCACGGACATCGCGGCCAAGCTCGGCGGCAACTCGAAGTCGTTCGACGTCGTCACCCCGACGCTGGTCGAGGGCGACATGTCCTTCAACGTCACGGGCAGCGCCGACCCGGACGTGACCGTCAGCCTGGGTGCCGCCGGTGACCACAAGACCGTTCAGGACGTCGCCGACACGCTCAACAACAACTCCGGGTTCGCGGAGAAGTTCTCGGCGTCGGTGGACAAGGACAACAAGCTGATCGTCACGTCGAAGACCGGTGACAACGCGGACGTGACGTTCACGCTGCCCACCGCCGGTGTCGCGGACGACGGCGTCGCGGCCACGCCGGGCATGCAGTTCAAGACGGCGGCGGACGCCCAGGCGGCCGTCAACCTGATCGACTCCAAGATCGAGCAGGTGTCGACCGCTCGGGCGAAGCTCGGTGCGTACCAGAACCGCTTCGAGCACACCATCGCCAACGCCAACGTCGCCGTGGAGAACCTCTCGGCGTCGGAGAGCCGGATCCGCGACACGGACATGGCGCAGGAAATGATGTCCTACACCCGTTCGCAGATCCTCACCCAGGCCGGCACCGCGATGCTGTCCCAGGCCAACCAGTCGCAGCAGGGCGTGCTGTCCCTCCTGCGCTGAGCCGGCCGGTGAGGCGTCGCACCCCGCGGCGAATCACCACGGGAACAGCTCAGTCAACGGCTCTGACAACCGAATAGACGGGCGGTCGGCGACATCGCCGGCCGCCCGTCCCGTTCCAGCCCACCGACGGAGGGATCAGCGCGATGGCCAGTATCGACGGCCTGATCACTGGCATGAGCACTACGGACACCATCAACCAGCTCATGCAGGTCGAGGCGGCCCCGCAGACGGCGCTGAAGAGCAAGGTCTCCACGGTCAACAAGGTCGTGACCGCCTACCAGAGCGTGAACAGCAGGCTGTCCAGCCTCGCCGCCGCGGCCAACGCGCTCGGCAAGAGCGACACCTGGGGTGGCATGAAGGCCACGTCCAGCTCGAGCGCCGCGGCGATCTCGGCGCAGCCCGGGGCGTCCGCCGGCTCGCTGAGCTTCCACGTCGACCAGCTCGCCGCGACCCGCCTCCAGACGTTCAAGGACGCGTCCGTCACCTCGATCACCGACGCCGACACGGCGCCGGTGATGAGCAACGACTCCTTCGACATCTACCTCAAGGACGGCACGAAGAAGCCGCTCACGCCGGCGGACCGGTCGCTGCAGGCGGTCGTGACCGCCATCAACGGCGAGGCGGAAGCACCGTACAAAGCCTCGGCCGTCCAGATCGCGCCGGGCCGGTACACCCTGCAGCTCACCGCGAAGGAGAGCGGCGCGGCAGCGGCGGCGAAGATCGACAGCGTCGGCCTCCCCGAGGGGCTCGACCTCGGCACCTCCACGGTCACGCTCGACGGCCGCGACGCCGTGCTGACGGTCGGCGAGGGCGGCGGCGCCTACGCCATCAACTCCGCGAGCAACACCTTCGCCGAGATCCTGCCGGGCGTCACTGTCACCGCCGCGAAGGCGCAGGCCCTGGGCGACGCACCGGTCACCGTCGACATCAGCGCCGACGTCGAGGGCATCGCCACCAAGGTGCAGGCCCTGGTCGACAACGTCAACGTGGTGCTGAACGAGCTCGCCTCGCAGAGCAAGATCAAAACTGGCGACGTCGGCGCCGGCCCGCTCGTCGGCGACGCCGCGATCCGCAAGCTCCGCCAGGACATCCTGAGCGCCGTCTCGGGCGGCGCGGCCGGACTCGGCGCGAACGACACGACGGCCAGCTTCAAGGAAGTCGGCATTTCGATCAAGCGGGACGGCACGCTCGACTTCGCGAAGGACTCCTTCCTGAAGACCTACAAAGCCGATCCCGCCCGCGCCGAGAAGTTTTTCGACTCTTACACCGATGTCACCAGCCCCAAGGGTAACGGCAAGGAGGGGGTCTTCGAGCCGGGCTTCGACCAGGCGAACGGGCTGGGCCGCAAGCTGGAGGCGCTGGCGCTGATCGCCAGCGAGGGCGTCAAGGACCCGGACAATCCCAACAAGACCCCGCAGGGCACCATGCAGGCCCTGATGGAGCGCAATACCAAGACCATCTCCAGCCTCAACGACCAGGTCAGCGAATGGGACGTCCGGCTGGAACTGCGCAGGACCGCGCTGCAGAAGCAGTTCTCCGGCCTCGAGGTCGCCCTGGGCAAGATGAAGCAACAATCCTCCTGGCTGGCGGGTCAGCTCGCCGGTCTCGGCTGAACGGAGCGCACTCCATGACCAACCTCTCACCGGCCATGCGTGAGCGTTACCTCGCCGACGTCGCTGCCACGGCCTCGCCGGCCAAGCTGCTGCTGATGCTCTTCGACCGTCTCGTGATGGACCTGGTCCGCGGCGAGGAGGCGCTGGCCGGCGGCAACCGGTCGGCGGCCAACACCCATCTGCTGCACGCCCAGGACATCGTCACCGAGCTGCACGTCTCGCTGAACCTCGACGCCTGGGACGGCGCCGCCGGGCTGGCCGCGCTCTACACCTTCGTCGAGACTGAGCTGGTCAACGCAAACGTGCGGGGGGACCTGACCAAGGTGAGCGCCATCCGCGGACTGATGGAGCCGCTGCGCGACACCTGGCGCGAGGCCGCCATGGCCGCGGCGGCGGCCGAGGGGTGATCCCGATGGCGGACGACTGGCGCCAGGCCTGGATCGCCGCCCTCGACGAGCTCGAGGCCGACGTCGAGGCCGTGGAGCGCATGATCTCGGAGGAGCACCGCAGCCAGGAGCTGCCGGCCGCGACACCGTGGACGCCGCCGCCGGGTCTCGGCCCGCTGCCGCTGGACCTCCGGCCCCGGGCCGACTTCATCCTGACCCGCCAGCTGGAGGCCGCCCGCGCCGCGGCCCTGGCGATCACCGCCAACCGCCGGCAGACGGCCTTCGCCGCCCGGGTGGAGGTCGGCACCGCCGGCAAAGGCATTCCCACCTACATCGACTGCGCCATCTGACCCACCGGCATCAGCACTGCCACAACCCGGGACCCCGGCAGGGGTCTCGGGTTGTTGTGTGCAACCCACCAGCAACCGTTTCGGACTCAGCGGATCGGCCGACGGGCCGAATCGGAGAGTACGAGCAACGGATTGCTCCGACCTATCGCCAGGGACAGGCACCTCCTCCGCAGAAGGGAACTGCCGTGTTCGACGACGTCGCATCGTCCTCGCTCCGCGTCGCAGTGGCCGGCCTGTCCGCCCGCCAGAACGCCATCGCCAACAACATCTCCAATATCGAGACCCCCGGCTACCAGGCTCGTAAGGTCAAGTTCGAGGAGGCGCTCAGCAGCGCCGTCGCTCACGGCCGGTCGCCCTCGACGGTCTCGCCGAGCGTGCAGAACTCGCTGGAGCCGACGCGGCTGAACGGCAACAACGTCAACCTCGATGAGGAGACGCTCTCGCACATCGACACGACGATGCGCTACCAGCTCACGCTGCGCGCCCTCGACGGCAAGTACGGACTGATCCGCGACGCGATCAAGGGGGCCTGAGCCGGATGAGCACCTTCAACGCGATCGGTACCGCCGCATCCGGCGTCACCGTCTACCGCAAGTGGCTGGACGCCGTCTCCGACAACATCGCCAACATGGACAACGTCAGCAAGACGTCCGACAAGGCCTTCCAGGCGCGCTACGTCGTCGCCCAGGAGGCCCAGGACGGCAACGGCGCTCAGGTGGGTGGCATCGCGTACGGCAGCGCGGAGGGCGTGCTGGCCTACGAGCCGGACAACCCGATGGCCGACACCGAGGGCTACGTGCGCCGGCCGGACATCGACCTCGGCAGCCAGATGGCCCAGCTCATGATGGCGCAGCGCGCGTACCAGGCGAACCTCTCGGTCGTGGACCGGGCCCGGGAGTCCTACAACGCGGCGATCCAGCTCGGGAAGGGCTGACCATGACCTCTCCGATCAGCGCGCTCGGCGCGGTCAGCGGCCTCAGCGGCGTCGGGGCGATCTCCGGCGTCGACGGTGTGGCCGGCGCGAGCACGACCAAGGCCGTCACCGGTCCGAACACCGACTTCGCGGGCATGCTCTCCAAGGGCCTCGAGAGCGTCCAGGCCTCCCAGTCCAAGGCCTCGGACCTGGCCGTGCAGGTCGCCAACGGCACGCTGCAGGACCCCGCCCAGTACACGATGGCCTCCACCGAGGCCGCGCTGGGACTGCAGCTGACCATGGCGATCCGCAACAAGGCTGTGGAGGCCTTCCAGGAGATCATGAGGATGCAGGCCTGACATGAGCGACCGACTCCCCGCGCCCGTCCGCAAGGCCGGTGACACCTTCAAGTCCTTCACCCCCGGACAGAAGGCCGTCACCGTCGCCGCTGTGCTCGCTCTGCTCATCGGCGGCTACTTCTTCGCCACCTGGGCTTCCAAGCCGTCGTACTCCGCCCTGTTCAGCAACCTGTCGAGCAAGGACGCCAGCGCGATCGTCGAGTCGCTGCAGAAGACCGGCACGTCGTACGAGCTGAGCAACGGCGGCAGCACCATCCTGGTGCCCAAGGACCAGGTGTACGACCTGCGGCTGCAGTTGTCCGGCGAGGGCCTGCCCGGCGAGTCGGACACCGGCTACGCGCTGCTGGACCAGCAGGGGATCACCACCAGCGACTTCATGCAGCACACGAACTACCAGCGGGCGCTCGAGGGTGAGCTGTCCAGCACCATCAAGGCGATCGACGGCGTCGAGGCCGCCACCGTGCACCTGGTGATGCCGCAGAAGGACGTCTTCTCCGACGACCAGAAGAAGACCACGGCCTCGGTGCTCGTGCAGTCCTCCGCCAACGAGCCGCTCTCCAACCAGCAGGTGCAGGCGATCGTGCACCTGGTCGCGTCGAGCGTCGAGGGTCTCGACCCGGAGCAGGTCACCGTGGCCGGCGCCGACGGCCGGATCCTGTCCACCGGCGGCGGCGCTGCCGTGGCCACCGGCGGCGACAGCGGCGCGGACTCGCAGACCGTCTCGTTCCAGAACCGGCTGAACGCCTCGCTGCAGAACATGCTCGACAGCGTCGTCGGCCCCGGCCACGCGGTTGTCACCACCACCGCTGAGCTGGACTACGACAAGACCCAGACGACGTCCAAGACGTACACCTCGAACCCGTCGGTGGCTGCGCTGTCGGAGAGCATCAGCCGGGAGGCGTACAACGGCAACGGCACCGGTACGGGCGGCGTGCTCGGCCCGGACAACATCCAGGTGCCCAACGGCGCGACCAGCAGCAACGGCGCCGGGCAGTACGAGAACAGCAACACCGTGCGCAACAACGCCGTCGACGAGACCACCAAGACCGTGAACAGCGCGCCGGGCGGCATCAAGCGGCTGAACGTGGCCGTGCTGCTGGACAGCACGACAGCCGGCAACGTCAACTCGGCCGACATGCAGGCGCTGGTCAGCGCGGCCGCCGGGATCGACCCCACCCGGGGCGACACCATCGCGGTCAGCGCCATGCCGTTCGACACCAGTGCCGCCACCGCGGCCAAGGACGCGCTCGCCGCGTCGGCCGCCGCCGAGCAGTCGGTCAAGCAGACCTCGCTCATCAAGACCGCGGCGATGGCCCTGGTCGTGCTGCTGCTGATCTTCCTGGCCTGGCGGGCCAGCCGGCGCGCCAAGAAGCGCAAGGCGCTGACCCCGGCCGAGCTCAAGCACCTCGAGGACATGCAGTCCGCCCTTGAGCAGCAGCGGCTGGCGCAGCTCAACGCGGCGATCCCCTCGCCCGCCATCGAGGCGGCGAACGCCGACCTGGAAGCCCTCGAGGAACGCCAGCGCGAGATCGAGCAGATGGTCGAGGACCAGCCCGAGGAGATGGCCGCCCTGTTGCGCGGCTGGCTCGCCGCCACCCGCTAGGCCCGCCTGAACGTCCACCCCCTGGTTCAAGGAGGAACCGCGTTGACCGCACCCGGACTGAGCACGACGTCGATGACGGGCCTGCGCAAAGCCGCCATCCTGATGGTCCGGATGGGCAAGGAGTACTCGACCCGGGTGCTCGCCAACATGAAGGAGAACGAGGTCGAGGAGATCTCCGCGGAAATCGCCCGGCTGGGCAAGCTGGAGCCGCAGGTCGTCGGCGACGTCATCGACGAGTTCTACGCCCTGGCCACCACCAAGCACGCCGGCGCCGGGGGCATGGCCTATGCCCGCGAGCTGCTCGAGGCGTCGCTGGGCACCGAGCGCGCCGCGCTGATCCTGGACCGGCTGCAGGCCTCGATGACCGACATGCCGTTCAACTTCCTCAGCCACGCCGACCCCCGGCAGCTGCTCTCCTACGTGCAGTACGAGCACCCGCAGACGATCGCGCTGGTGCTGGCCCACATCCCGTCGGCGCTGGCCAGCTCGATCCTGTCCGGGCTGGCGCCCGAGGTGCAGTCGGACGTCGCGCACCGGATCGCCGTCATGGACCGCACCTCGCCGGACGTGATCCGGCAGGTGGAACTGGCCCTGCAGCGCAAGCTCTCCACCGTGCTGCAGCCGGACGAGCTCTCCACGGTCGGCGGCCTGGACCCGCTGGTCGACATCATCAACCGGGCCGACCGCACCACCGAGCGCCTCATCCTGGAGGCCCTGGAGGCGCGCAACCCGGAGATCGCCGAGGAGATCCGGCGGCGGATGTTCATGTTCGAGGACATCGTCAACCTCGACGACCGTTCGATCCAGCTGGTGCTGCGCCAGGTCGAGCCCTCCGACCTGGCCACCGCGCTCAAGGGCGTGGCGGAGGAGGTCCGCGACAAGGTCACCAAGAACCTGTCCGAGCGGGGCCGGGAGAACCTGCTGGAGGAGATCGACCTGATGGGCCCGGTCAAGGTCAAGATGGTCGAGGAGGCGCAGACCAAGATCGTCGCGGTCATCCGCGCGCTGGAGGACTCCGGCCAGATCGAGATCCAGCGTGGTGGCGAGGCCGATGAGCTCATCGACTGACGACGGGCCGGTGCTGCGGGGCAGCGTCGCCGAGGCGGCCACCGCAGCCCGTTTCGGCGTGGATCTGCGGCGCGGCGTACCCGAGGACAGCGCGCCGGTCGAGCGGGCCAAGCAACAGGCCCGGACCACCGGTTATGCCGAAGGGTGGGCGCAGGGCCAGCGGGCCGCGGCGCTCGCCGCCGAGGCGGCCGCCGAGCGCGCCCGGGCCGTGGAGCTGGCGCACGACCAGCGCCGCGCGGCGGCGCTGGCAAGTGCGGTCAACGCACTGGGCCGGGCCGTCACCAACCTGGAGACCCAACTGATGCCCACTCTGCACGAGTTGCAGGAGGCGGTGCTGGCCCACGCGTTCGAGCTGGCCGAGGCCATCGTCGGCCGGGCCATGGACGATCCGGAGGGCCGGGCCGCGGCCGCGCTGCGGCGGGCCATGAACGCCGCGCCCGAGCAGGGCGACATCGTGGTGAGCCTGCATCCCGACGATTTCCGCAATCTCGTCGGTACGGCAACCGACGCCGACTACAACTACGAGGGCCGGCCGGTGCATCTGCGGCCCGAACCGGCGTTGCACCCCGGCGACGCGGTGGCCGAGACCGGCACCACGACCGTCGACGCCTCCATCGCCGCCGCCGTGGCGAGAGCGCGGGCCGCGCTGAGACTGTGAGAGGCCCCTACCGGTGACCGACGTCTTCCGCAATCGCATCAACGCCGCTCTGACCGCCGCCCAGCCGCTGAGCCGCGGCAAGGTCACCGGCGCGGTCGGCCTGCGGGTGACCGTCAGCGGGCTGGAGGCCCGGGTCGGCGAACTGCTGCAGATCGGCGAGGGCGACGAGGCCGTGCTGGCCGAGGTGGCCGCGATCGACGGTGAACGCCTCTCCTGCCTGCCGCTGGGCCCGATCGCGGGCATGAGCACCGGCAGCCCGGTGGTCTCCACCGGTGGTCCGCTGCGCGTCGCGGTCGGCCCGGATCTGCGCGGCCGCATCCTGGACGGCCTGGGCCGCCCGATGGACGGCGGCCCGCCGCTGAAGGGCGAGATGGTCGGCATCGAGGCCGCCCCGCCCTCGGCGATGGAACGCCAGCTGGTCGACGCGCCGATGCCGCTGGGCGTACGGGTCCTCGACACGCTCGTGCCCTGCGGCCGCGGCCAGCGCATCGGCATCTTCGCCGGGTCGGGCGTGGGCAAGAGCACGCTGATGTCGATGATCACCCGGGGTACCACGGCCGAGCTGAACGTCGTGGCGCTGGTCGGCGAGCGCGGCCGGGAGGTCCGCGAGTTCATCGAGCACGACCTCGGACCCGAGGGGCTGGCCCGCTCGGTGGTGGTGATCGCCACCTCGGACACCCCGCCGCTGGTCCGGCTGCGGGCCGGCTCGGTCGCCACCCGGATCGCCGAGTACTTCCGCGACGAGGGCGGCGACGTGCTGATGATGATGGACAGCGTGACCCGCGCGGCGATGGCCCAGCGCGAGGTCGGCCTGTCCGTCGGCGAGCCGCCGGCCACCCGCGGTTACCCGCCGTCGGTCTTCGCGATGCTCGCCTCCCTGCTGGAACGGGCCGGTCCCGGCGCCCGGGGCAGCATCACCGGCCTCTACACGGTGCTGGTCGAGGGCGACGACCACAACGAGCCGATCGCCGACGCGGCCCGCTCGATCCTGGACGGGCACATCGTGCTCGACCGCAAGCTGGCCACCGCCGGCCACTTCCCGAGCATCCAGGCGCTCGACTCGATCTCCCGGGTGGCCAACCGGATCACCACCCCGGAGCAGAAGAGCGACGCGGCGGAGCTGCGTCGCCTGATGGCCGCCCACCGCGACGTCCGGGAACTGGTCGAGATCGGCGCGTACGTGCCGGGCACGAACCCGGACGCCGACCGGGCCACCGCGATCTGGCCGCAGATCACCGCTTTCCTGCGCCAGGGCCTGGACGAGAAGGTCAGCGCGGCCGAGTCGTGGCACGCGCTGCGGCAGCTCATCGCCGCCTCCTGACGGGTGCAGCTCGGGTGCAGGCGCTCAGCCGGTCCGGGCCCGGGCCGACCGGAATGGTGAGGGAGTCGCCTCGACGCATCGGGAGGTCTCGTGAATCGTCTGTTCCGGCTCGGACCCGTTTTGCGGGCCCGCAAGGCTCAGGAGGACGCCGCCAAGGGCGCTGTCAGCCAGTCCCGCCAGGAGATCCGCGACGCCCAGGCGCTGGTCAAGCGCCGTCAGCTCGACCTGGCCGGCGCGGACGCACCGACCGAGGGCACGGCGCGGGCCATGGTCGCCTCGATGGTGGCCCGCCAGTCGATGGCCGCCACTCTGTCCGGCGCGCACCGGATGGTCGCCGACGCCGAGGACCTGGCCCGGGAGAAGCAGGCCGAACTGGCCGACGCGGCCAAGCGGCGCCGGGCGGTGGAGTCGATGGCCGAACGGCACGCCGCGGCGGTCAAGGCCCACGACCTGCGGACCGAGCAGCTCGCCATCGACGAGATGGCCGTGACGGCCAAGGCCCGCAACGCGGCCCGGGGCATCGACGCGACCAGCGAGGAACGGGCCAGCACCCTGCGCCACGGCAACGGCACCGCCGCCGACCGGGAGGACGCCGCCCGGGAGACAGCGAACTCGGTGGCTGCCCGGCGGCCCGCCGTCGACCTGGCGAACGCCCGGCAGGCGATCGATGCCGCCCGGGCCCCACTTTCGCTTGCCGCTAAGCGCGACGGCGAACCCGCCGAACTCACCGACGAGGGCAACGCCGACGACGGGAGCCGCGCATGATTGGTGTCCAGGGAGTCATGTCCCGCATCTCCGAGCTCAAGTCCCAGCTCGGGATCACCCCACCGGCCGCACCGGACGCCGCCTTCGCCAAGGCGCTCAGCAAAGCCACCGGCACCACGGGCACCACCGGTGTCACCGGGCAGGCCGTGGTCGACGCCGCGAAGAAGTACCTCGGCACGCCGTACGTCTTCGGCAGCACGAACGCCGCCAAGGGGCTGGACTGCTCGGCCCTGGTGCAGAAGGCGTACCAGGATCTCGGCATCGACCTGCCCCGCACCTCGGGGGAGCAGGCGCGGGCCGGCACCAAGGTCGACAGCATGCGCGACGCGAAGCCCGGCGACATCCTGGCCTTCGACTCCCCCGTCGACCACGTCGCCATCTACCTGGGCGACAACAAGATGATCGCGGCGCCCAAGGCCGGCGACCACGTCAAGATCCAGTCGGTCTACGAGACGCCCACGCACATCCGCCGGGTCGTCGGCACCGATCTCGCCGCCCGGGCCGCCACCGGCACCGGGGCCGCGGCGGCCGTTCGCCCGGCCAGCCTGCAGAACTCCACCTCGCTGGCCGGTGTCCCGTACGCGGACATGTTCCTCAAGGCGGGCGCGAAGTACGACGTCTCACCGAAACTGCTGGCCGCCGTGGCCAAGGTCGAGTCCGGCTACAACCCGAAGGCCGTCAGCAAGGCCGGCGCGCAGGGCCTGATGCAGCTCATGCCGGCCACCGCACGCGGTCTCGGCGTCGACAACTCGTTCGACCCGCAGCAGGCCATCAACGGTGCCGCGAAGCTGCTCTCCAGCCATCTCAAGGAGTTCAAGTCCCTGCCGCTGGCGCTGGCCGCGTACAACGCCGGCGGCGGCAACGTGCACAAGTACGGGGGCATCCCGCCGTTCGCGGAGACCCAGGCGTACGTGCCCAAGGTCCAGAAGGCGCTGGCCGCGCTCGGCTGAGCGCCGTACTCGCAAGGGAGAACCGCCGTATGACGAGCTCCGTCACCGGGCCGGACCGCAGACCGACGACCGACGCCGGGCGCCGTACGGGCCCCCGAGCAGGCGAGGGCGCGGACGCCTTCGGTTCGGCGCTCTCGGCCGAGCTGGACCGGGCCCCGGCGGACCAGGCCGAGAACCGGGCGGACCGGCAGCGGCAGCACCAGGCGGCGCAGAACCAGGCGGCGCAGGGCCGGACGGCTCAGCAGCGGGCGCAGGACCAGGCCGCGTTGCACCGTTCCGGGGCCGCGAACCGGGCGGCGCTGGCCCAGGCCGAGTCCCGCTCGGCCGACGCCCGGCTGCAGAACCGCGCCGCCCAGCACCGGGCTGTGCCCAGCCGCGCCACCGAGCAGCGGGCCGTGCCGCAGCGGCTGTCCCAGGCCCGGCCGGCCGCGCCACGCGCCGAAGTCCAAAGGCCCGCCGCCGAGCAGCGGGAGACTCAGCCCACACCGCCTCAAACAGGCGAGCTCCGGCCCCAGGGCGAGCAGGTCGAGGGCACAGCCGGGCAGCGGACCGCGCGTCCGGAGCAGGCCGTCGCCACGAAGACCGGGGAAACTCAGCCGGTGGCGGCCGAGCCGGCCGGGACGGCGCCGGCTGCGACCGAGGCGGTGGAGACGGAAGCGGTAGAGGCCGAGGCGGTGGAGGCCGACACCAGTGAGCCTGTTCCGCCGACGCCGCCGGCCGTGCTGGCCCAGGCCGCGCTGCCCGCGATCGGCCCGGTGCTGACCGGGCCGGTCACCACCGAGCCGACGGCGACACCGGCCACGCCGAGCACGCCGGCCGTCACAGCGGCGCAGGCAACAACGACGGCCGTCACCAGCCCCACCGCCACCACGCCCGGCCCCACCACCACCAGCGCCACGGCGGCAAGCACCACCGCGGCAAGCACCACCAGACCCGGCACCACCACACCCGGCACCACCACACCTGGCACCACCACACCTGGCACCACCAGACCCGGCACCACCACACCTGGCACCACCACACCTGGCACCACCACGCCGGGCAGCGCCGCACCCGGCACCACCACCCCGGGCACCGCCACGCCGGGCAGCGCCGCACCCGGCACCGCCACGCCGGGCACCGGCACGTCCAGCACCGCCACGCCGAGCACCGGCACGTCCAGCACCGCCACGCCGGGCACCGGCACGCCAGGCACCGCGGCCACCGGCCAGGCACCGGTCGCTCCGGCGACGCCGGGTAGCGACGAGACCCTCGCCGGCGGCGCGCAGGCGACTGCGGGGACTCAGGACGAAAGCCCGGCCACCACGCAGACCGGCGCCTCCGCGGCCGCGCCCAGCCTGAGCAACACCACCGGAACTCCGGCCCCGCAAGCGCAGCCGTCCGCCAATGGCACTCCTGCGGCCCCCGTGGAACCCGGTACGACCCAGGTCGTGGCCGAGGGCGCCGATCCGGCACCGGCCGCAGCCACCCCTCCCACCACAGCCATCACTCCGGACACCACGACTGCGCCGGTCACGGAGACTGCTCCACCAACCGCCGACGCCGCCACTACCGACACCGCCCAGACCGACACCGCCCCGGCCGAAGCACCTCCGCTCGGCGAACAGACCGCCGGCGGCGACACCGCCGGGCAGAGCGCGGACGGACAACAACCGGGCACCGGTACGAATTCCCCGCAGCCACCCACCACCACCGCCCCGGGTACCGAACAGCCTTTCGCCGTACCGGGAAATGCCGGAGTGGCCGCGACCGCACCCGCCGCACCCACCGCCCCCGTGGCGGACGCCGCGCCGCCGGCCCCGGCCGCGCCCAGCCCGCAGGCCACCCAGCTCGCCGCCCGGATCATCCCGCTGCGGCTGGACGCGGACGGCGTCCACCGGCTCACCGTCAACCTGCACCCCGCCGATCTGGGCCCGGTGCAGGTCGTCGCCGAGATCCGCAACGGGGAGATCAACGTGCAGCTGTCCAGTTCGACCGACGCGGGACACGAGTCGCTGCGCAACGCCCTGGACGACCTGCGCCGGGAACTCCAGCAGTCCGGCTTCGGCAACACCTCGCTGGATCTGCGCCAGGGCACCGGCCAGGACCAGGCGCGCCAGCAGTTCGCGTTCATGGGCAGCAACAACGGGACCCGCGGCGGGAACGGCGGCGACACCGCGGAACCGGCTCCCGTACCGGCCGAGCCGAGTCCCCCGCGCACCACCGGCAACAGCCGGCTCGACATCCGGGCCTGAGCCGGAACAGGGGCTAAGTGAATCGGCGAACCCGCCGAAACTGAGGGCGAGGGCCACCGACTCGAACTCTGGAGGACTTGTTCATGACGTCACCGATCGGCGGAAACGTCAGCAGGGAATTCGACGCCAAGAACGCGAAAGCGACGTCGATGTACACGAACAAGACCAGCACGGACGCCGGTGCCAGCAAGTCGGTGGCCGACCAGGACACGTTCCTGAAGCTGCTGGTGGCACAGCTGAAGTACCAGGACCCCAGCAACCCGGCCGACTCGACCCAGTTCCTGGCCCAGACGGCGCAGTTCACCCAGGTCGAGAAGCTCGGCCAGATCGCCGACATGATGCAGGCCCAGCAGTTGATCGGCGCGAGCGCGCTGGTCGGCCGCACGGTCACGTATCAGGACGCGAACGGCATGACGCAGACGGGCGTCGTCACCAAGACGAAGCTCAACGGAGACAGCGAACCGACGCTCGTGGTCGGGAACACGGATGTGCAGCTGTCCAAGGTCACGGAAGTCCAGCAAACCGCAACCGGACCAGCGACAACCACCGATCCCGCTACCCCGAAGGACACCTGACCTATGCTGCGTTCTCTCTTCTCCGGCATCAGCGGCCTGCGCGCACACCAGCAGATGATGGACGTCACCGGCAACAACATCGCCAACGTCAACACCACGGGTTACAAGTCGAGCCAGACCGTCTTCCAGGACACGCTGTCGCAGATGGTCAACGCGGCCGGCGCCCCGCAGAACGGCGCCGGTGGCACCAACCCAGCCCAGGTCGGCCTGGGTGTGCGGACGGCCAGCGTCAACGCCAACTTCAGCCAGGGCGCCGCGCAGACCACCGGCAAGTCCGGCGACATGATGATCCAGGGTGACGGCTTCTTCATCACCAAGAGCGGCGGCGAGACGGTCTACACCCGGGCCGGCTCGTTCACCTTCGACGCCAACGGCTCGCTGACCACGCCCAACGGCCAGATCGTGCAGGGCTGGAGCGCCGACGCGCAGGGCGGGGTCAACGTGGCGGGCGCGCCCGGCAACATCAAGCTGCCGATCGGCATCAGCCTGGCCCCCGCGGCGACCACGAAGTTCACCCTGACCGGCAACCTGTCGTACGAGGCACCGATCGACGCCACGGGTGTCACGCCGGGAAGCTCCAAGGTGATCCCCATCCCGGTGATCGACGCGAACGGCGCCTCGAGCAGCCTGAACGTGACGATGACCCGGACAGGCCAGGACGAGTGGACCGCGACGACGCCCGGCGGCAGCACGGTCGCCATCCCGTTCGTCAACGGCAAGCCGAACGACGGCGTCAACCCGATGACCAGCATCGTGCTGGACGGTCTCTCCGTCGACATCACCGACATCACCCAGTACAGCGGCAACACCGAGGCCCGGGTGAGCGCCTCGGACGGTTCCGCCGCCGGCATCCTGAGCTCCTACACGGTGTCGAACACCGGCCAGATCGTCGGTGTCTTCTCCAACGGCCTGAAGCAGACGCTGGGTCAGCTGGCGCTGGCCAACTTCAACAACGTCAACGGTCTGGAGAAGATCGGTGACTCGATGTTCCGCAGCACGGTCAACTCGGGCCTGGCCCAGGTCGGCTCGGCCGGCTCGGCGGGCCTCGGCCTGATCACCAGCGGCGCGCTGGAGATGTCGAACGTCGACCTGGCCCAGGAGTTCACCAACCTGGTCATCGCCCAGCGCGGCTTCCAGGCCAACAGCCGGATCATCACCACCTCCGACGAGATCCTCCAGGAACTCGTCAACCTCAAACGATAAGACGGATGCATGGTCCGGCTTAGGCGGGGGTTGAGCAGAAGCACCAGCTCAGGCGGGGACTGAGAGAAGGATCGCCGGCTTAGGCCGGGGCCGGAGGTACGTCTGCCGGCCCCGGCCTCTGTCTGTTCCGGGAAATTGCGTGGGGTCGCACCCGGAATGCGACCAGGTCGCCCTCATCGGCAACCGGCACCACGCCGAAGTGACTAAGGACGGGCCATGGACGGCCCACCAGCCAAAGAGACGCCCCAAGGACGGATGTCGTGATTCTCGTAACCCGCCTCAACGGAGCCGTGTTCGCCCTCAACCCCGACCTGGTCGAGCGTGCCGACTGCACACCCGACACGGTCATCACGCTGGTGGACGGCACCAAGTACGTCATTGCCGAATCGGTGCCCGAGTTCATCGACTCGGTGCGCCACTACCGCGCCTCGCTGATCGCCCAGGCGAGTCGCATCGAGTCCGAGCCGGCCCTGCTGGCCGAGCCCGCGCCCGCTGACCACGACGACGAGACCGCTGCGACGAACGTGCTGCAGCTGCACCGGAAGGACCGCTGATGGACCTCGCCACCATCCTTGGTGTAGTCATCGCACTGGCCATCGTCTTCACCGTGCAGATCCTGGAGGGCGGTAGCCCGGCCTCCATCATCCTGATCCCGTCCATGCTGCTGGTCTTCGGCGGCGCGTTCTGCGCCGGCATGGCCGGTGGCGTGCTCAAGGACGCTCTCGGCGCCGGCAAGCTGCTGCAGAAGGCCTTCCTGGCCAAGGTGACGCCGCCGAACAAGCTGGTCGACGACATCGTCAAGCTGGCCGAGCGGGCCCGCCGTGAGGGCCTGCTGGCCCTCGAGGACGCGGTCAAGACCGTCGAGCACCCGTTCCTGAAGCGTGGGCTGCAGCTGGCCATCGACGGTACGGACCCCGAGGAGCTGCACGACATCCTGCACGCCGAGGTCGGCGCCAAGAAGAAGGCCGACAAGGCCGGCATGAAGATCTTCGAGAACATGGGTGGCTACGCCCCGACCGTCGGCATCATCGGCACGGTCATGGGCCTGGTGCACGTGCTCGAGAACCTCGACAAGCCGGAGACGCTCGGCCACTCCATCGCCGCGGCGTTCGTCGCGACGCTCTGGGGCGTGCTGTCCGCGAACCTGATCTTCCTGCCCGTCGCGGCCCGCCTGAGCCGGCTCTCCGGCATCGAGGCCGAGGAGATGGAACTGGTCATCGACGGTGTGCTCGCGATCCAGGCCGGCTCCAACCCGCGTCTGGTCGCCCAGAAGCTGCGCAGCCTGCTGCCGCCGGACGCCGCCAAGGCGGCCGAGGCCGCGTCCACCAAGAAGGCGGCCTAGGCATGACCGACTGCACCGAGCCACGCCGGGAAGGCGTCCGCCGCGACAGTGACGGCGAGGGCCACGAGGGCATGCGAAAGGTGGGCACAGGATGAGCTCGGGCGGCGGGGGGCGCCGGAAGAAGGGCGGCCACGAGGAGCACGAGGAGCACGTCAACCACGAGCGCTGGCTCGTGTCGTACGCCGACATGCTCACGCTGCTGTTCGTCCTGTTCGTGGTGCTGTTCAGCATGAGCAACGTCGACAAGAAGAAGTTCGCCGAGCTGGCGGCCGGCCTCTCCGAGGGCTTCGGTGCCTCCAGCGTCGCGATGACCGGCAACGTCTCGAACCTGGAGGGCGCCGGGCAGAGCACCAACGTCGTCCCGATCGACCCGGGCACCAACCCGGGCGACGGCGGTAGCGGCACCGAGGGCATGACCAAGGAGCAGAAGGAAGCGGTGCAGCGGGCTCTGCTCGCCGCGAGCCGCAAGGAGGCCTCGGCCAACGCGAAGGCGGCCACCAAGGAGGCCGAGAACCTCAAGGAGATCGAACGGAAGATCGCCGACGCGCTCGAGGCGGCCAAGCTGCTCAACCAGGTCAAGTTCACCATCAACGAGCGCGGCCTGGTGGTCACCGTGGTCACCAACGAGGTCGTCTTCGCCGGCAACCGGGCCGAGCTGCGGACCGGCGGGCGCAAGATCCTCGACGCCATCGCGCCCACCCTGGCCAAGCTGCCGAACAACATCGAGGTCGACGGCAACACCAACCAGCTCAAGGCGACCACCTCGTACTACCCCAGCGGCTGGGAGCTCTCCGCGGCCCGGGCGTCCACCACTGTCCGGTACCTGATCGGGCACGGCCTGCCCAAGGACCGGATGAGCGCGGTGGGCTTCTCCGACACCAAGCCGCTGATCGACCCCAAGGACCCGCGGGCGGTCACCATGAACCGCCGGGTGGACGTCGTCGTGCTCACCCAGCTCAACGCCGAGCAGGCGGCGCTGCTGCCGGCGGCCGCGGGCGACGACGCGAAGCTGCACACCGGAACTACCACCAAGCAGGCCGCCGCGGAGGCTAAAGCGACCGCCGGCACGACCGAATCAACCACCGAGTCCACCACCCCGCACGACTGACCACGACAGGAGGAGTTCCGATGAGCAAGGACGACAAGGAAGCTACGGCGGAAGCGCCGAAGAAGTCCAAGAAGAAGCTGATGATCATCATCATCCTCGCCGTGGTGCTGCTCGGCGGCGGCGGCGCCGGCGGCTGGTTCTTCTTCCTCAAGGGCGACGCGGCCGAGGCCGCCGAGCCGGAGCCGGTGAAGGGCGCGGTCGTCGCGATCGAGGACACGATGACGATCAACCTGGCCGACGCGCACTACCTCAAGCTCGGCTTCGCCCTGCAGATGACCGAGGAGGCCGGCGAGGAGGAGATCGACCTCGCGGAGGCCCGCGACATCGCGATCGACGAGTACACCGGCATGGAGCTGGCCGAGCTGGAGACCGAGAAGGGTCGGCTCAAGGCCAAGGAAGAGCTGCTCTCCAAGATCGAGAAGGCGTACAACGTCGAGGACAAGCACCTGGTGATGGGCATCTACTTCACCTCCTTCGTCACCCAGTGACCGCCGCGATGGGCAGGTCCGCTCCCCGCGGACCTGCCCATTTCGCGTAGCCGGGGACAAAGCACGCCCGGCGGCTCAGCGGTTCCGCAACCCGGCCGATCAGGACGACGTGACCACGTCTCCGACCCGATCCCCCGGCAAGATGGCCCGGCGCGGCAACGCCGGCCCCACCACGTACGACTTCCGCAAGCCGATCAAGCTGTCCCGTGAGCACATCCGGACCCTGCAGATCGCCTTCGAGACGTACGCGCGCAGCTGCGGAACGCTGTTCACCACCCGGCTGCGTGTGGTCAGCAGCGTGTCCCTGGTCTCCATCGAGCAGCTGAACTACGACGAGTACATCTCCTCGCTGGCCAACCCCACCGTGATCGCGGTCGTCTCCATCGAACCGCTGTCCGGCACGGTGCTGCTGGAACTCGCCTCCTCCGCCGCGATGACCGCTATCGACCACATGTTGGGTGGCCCTGGCGGGGCCCAGCCGGAGCGGCCGCTGACCGAGGTCGAGATGCCCCTGCTGCGCGGTCTGATGGAACGGATGCTCGGCGAGCTGCGGTACGGCTTCGAGCAACTGGTCGACATCTCCCCGAAGCTCAAGGAGATCGAGTACAACGCCCAGTTCCTGCGCGCGCACCAGCCGGGCGACGCCGTGGTGATCGCCTCGTTCGAGGTCAAGATCGGCACCGAGGAGTGCGTGGCCAGCATCTGCCTGCCGTTCAGCACCATCCTGCCGGTGCTGGAGAAGCAGGAGACCATCGAGCTGACCGCGGCCGAGCGGATGGTACGCGACACCTCGCTGCGCAACCTCACAGCCGGACTTTCCGCGGCGCCGATTGACGTAGCTGTCCGATTCCAGCCCATCCGCATGCGTACCGATGACATTGTGGATCTACGACCCGGTGATGTCGTGCCGCTGGCCCACCCGACCAGCGTGCCGCTCGAGGTCACCGTCAACGAGACCGTTTTCGCACACGCAGTTCCCGGTAACCAGGGTGCCCGGCTCGCCTGCCTCGTCGTGCCGTCACCCAAGGAGGAGCGCCGATGACCGCGCCCACGATCACCGATCCCCAGCTCGCGCTGGTCCGCAGCGCTGCCGAGGCGGCCCTGGCCGTGCTCCCGACGAGCCGCGAGCTGCTGGTCGGCGCGCCGGTGAGCGCGAGCGCCGACATGCTGACCACCGGGCAGGCCGTCACCGCCCGGTTCAGCGGCGCGGCGACCGGTGAGGTCGTCGTCGTGGTCGGCCAGGACCTGGCCGACGCGCTGAAGGAGAGCCCGCTCGGTGAGCTGGACCTGACCGCGGCGGTCCGGCCCGCGCTGGAGGCCGCGGCCCGCGCGTTCGGCCCCGTGGTGCTCGACCCGGGCCAGCTCATGGAGTCGGGCGTGGCGCTGAGCGCGATCGCCGCGAAGAACGACGCCGTGGCCGTGCCGCTGCTGGACGGGGGCGACATCCGGGCGGTCATCGCCATGACGCTGACGCCGTGGCCGTCCGACGGAGCGCCCGGTGGTGTGGCCCGCCGGGGCGAGGGTGGCGCCGCGCCCATGCGGGGCGGGCTGGACATGCTGCACGACGTCGAGATGGAGGTCTCGGCCGAGCTGGGCCGCACCCGGATGAGCGTGCGGGAGCTGCTGTCGCTGATCCCGGGCGCGATCGTGGAGCTCGACCGGGCCGCCGGCAGTCCGGCCGACCTGCTGGTCAACGGCCGGTTGATCGCCCGCGGCGAGGTGGTCGTCATCGACGAGAACTTCGGCATCCGGATCACCGAGATCGTCGCTCCCGGCAGCGAACGGGAGTAACCCTTGTTCGAGCTCGTGCTGCGGATCGGCTTCTCGCTGCTGGTCGTCTTCGGCCTGATGTGGGGACTGGCCAGGGTGGCGCGGCGCGGGGGCGTGGGCCGGCGGGGGTCCGGCAGCCTGTCGGTGCTCAACCGGCAGTCGCTGAGCCGCGGCTCGTCGGTGGCGGTGGTCCAGGTGGCCGACCGGGCCCTCATCCTCGGCGTCACCGACACCCAGGTCAGTCTGCTGGGCGAAACCGACCTGGACGCGTTCGGCCACGAACCGCACGTCCGGCCCGGGCCGGTGGTCGAGGCCGACGGCGTGCTCCCGGCGGTGCACCCGACCGTGCTGCCGCATCACGGCGGCAAGCTGGACGGCTCGCTGCTGTCCCCGCGGACGTGGAGCTCGACCCTGGACTTCCTGCGTGACCGGACGACGAGGCGCTGACATGTGGCGTCGTACCCTGCTGATCCTGCTCTTCGCGCTCGGCGCGCTGGTGCCGGCGGCCGCGGCGCAGGCCGCGCCGCCGCAGCCGATGCCCGCGCCCGCCGCCGTCACGGTCGGCTACGAGCTGCCGCGCGCGCCGGGCCCGACGGCCCCGGTCGCGCCCACGGTGAGCTCGAGCGGTGGCAGCATCAACTTCAACATCAACGGTACGAATCCCGACGGCAGCAAACCGGCCTCCTCGCTGGTGATCGTGCTGGGCCTGACCCTGCTCTCGGTCGCCCCGGCCGCGCTGCTGCTGTGCACCTGCTTCACCAAGGTGTTCATGGTCCTCGGGATCACCCGTAACGCGCTGGGACTGACCAGCCTGCCGCCCAACCAGGTGCTCGCCGGGCTGGCCCTGTTCATCAGCCTGTTCATCATGAGCCCGGTGGTGTCGCAGGTGAACGAGGTGGGCGTGCAGCCCTACCTGGCCGGCGACAAGACCCAGTCGCAGGCGTTCTCCGACGGGGTGCAGCCGCTGCGCGAGTTCATGCTCAAGAGCACCCGCGAGGACGAGCTGGCCCTGCTGGTCAAGGTGTCGGGGCAGAAGAAGCCCGCGACCCCGGCTGACGTGGAGCTCACCACGCTGATCCCGGCGTTCGTGCTGTCCGAGCTGCGCGCGGCCTTCATCATCGGCTTCGTCATCTTCATCCCGTTCCTCATCATCGACATGGTCGTCTCCGCGTCGCTGATGTCGCTGGGCATGATGATGCTGCCCCCGGTGACCGTGGCCATGCCGTTCAAGCTTCTGCTCTTCGTGCTGGTGAACGGCTGGGGGCTGATCATCACGGCGCTCGTGGGGTCGTACCAATGAACTGGGATCTGCCGATCTCGGAACTGGTCGCGATCATGCTCGGCGCGGCCCGGGCCGGCGCGTGGCTGATGCTCTGCCCGCCGTTCAACTCCCGGCTCATCCCCGGGCAGGTCAAGGTCCTGCTCTCGATCGGGCTGGCGTTGCCGATGGCGCCCTACCTGACCACCTCGGTGCCCACCATCCAGACCTCGGCGATCATCGCCAGCTCGGTGCTGCAGGTCTTCGTGGGCGCGGCGCTGGGGTTCATCACGTACCTCTTCTTCGCCGCGGTGCAGGCGGCCGGTGACCTGCTGGACGTCTTCGGCGGCTTCACCCTCGCGTCCGCCTACGACCCGTTGTCGCAGAACCAGAGCTCGGTCTTCGGGCGCTTCTACAACCTGGTGGCGGCGACGCTGCTGTTCGCCAGCGACGGGCACCAGCTGGTGTTGCGGGGGTTCCTGCAGTCGTACAAGACGCTGCCGCTGGACGCCAGTTTCTCGCTGGAGACGTTGAGCCGGCTGCTCACCAGCGGGATCGGCGAGATGGTGGTGGCCGCGGTGCAGATCGCCGGTCCGCTGATCGCCGTGCTCTTCCTCACCGACGTCGCGTTCGGCCTGCTCAACCGGGTGGCACCGGCGCTGAACGCGTTCCAGCTGGGCTTCCCGGCGAAGATCTTCCTGCTGCTGACCCTGTCCGGGACCGCCATCGCGGTCCTGCCGCGGGCCCTCGACACCCTGATCGACAAGGCTGTCACCGCGGTCGTCCGGTTGAGCGGGGGGTGACCCGTGGCCGGCGAGAAGACCGAACAGCCCACCGCCCAGAAACTCAAGAAGGCCAAGGCGGAAGGTCAGATCGGGCGCAGCCAGGACATCGGCGCCTGGGTCGGCATGCTGGCCGCCAGCATCGTGCTGCCGCGCACGCTGAGCTCGACGATGGAGCACTCGCGGGAGCTGATGGCCAAGGTCCCGGACGTCATCGCGGACCCCGATCCGCAGGTGGCGATGGGCATCCTGAAGGACGGCATGATGAGCGCCGCCTGGGCCGTGCTGCCGCTGGCGCTGACGATGATGGCGGTGGGCGTCGCGGCGGCCGGCGCCCAGGGTGGCATCCGGGTCGCCACCAAGCTGTTCATCCCGAAGTTCAACCGGCTCAACCCGCTGCCCGGCCTCAAGAAGATGTTCGGCATGCAGTCGCTCTGGGAGGGCACGAAGGCGCTGGTCAAGACCGGGGTGCTGGGCGGCGTGCTGTACATGACGATGAAGGACATCGTGCCGCTGCTGATGACCGCGGGTCAGTTGCAGATCGGTTCGCTGCTCGGCGTCATCAACGACGCCGTGCTGTCGCTGATCCGGGCGGCGGCGGTCGCCGGCATCGTGATGGCCGCCGCCGACTACTTCGTGGTGCGCAAGCGCACCAACAAGCAGCTGCGGATGAGCAAGGAGGAGGTCAAACAGGAGCACAAGAACACCGAGGGCGATCCGCACGTCAAAGGCCAGATCCGGGCCAAACAGATGGCCATGGCCCGCAACCGGCAGATGGCCGACGTGCCGACCGCCGACGTGGTGCTGGTCAACCCGACCCACGTCGCCGTGGCCCTGCGGTACGAACCGGAGCGCGGTGCCCCGCGGGTGATCGCCAAGGGCCAGGGCAACACCGCCCAGAAGATCCGTGAGCTCGCCACCGAGCACCGCATCCCGATGGTGCAGGACGTGCCGCTGGCCCGCGCGCTGGAGCAGAGCGTGGAGGTGGGCATGGAGATCCCGGCCGAGTTCTACGGCACGGTGGCCAAGGTACTGGCGTTCGTGATGAGCCTGAAGGCCAAGGGATCGGCGGCCGGGGTCCATCGCAACCCGAACCCGACCCCGGCGGCCGCATAGGACCATAGCCACAATCTGGGAGATTTACTCACATCGCGCGCCTCGCTGCGGGAGTATCAGCAAGTGGAGGGGGTGCTGTGAAGAACCGCAACCTCGGTAAGTTCGCCGTACCCGTCGGGGTCATCGGCATCATCGTCATGATGGTCGTGCCGCTGCCGACCTTCCTGCTCGACCTGCTCATCGCCCTCAACATCACCGGCGCCCTGCTGATCCTGTTGATTGCCATGTTCGTCCAGCGCCCGCTCGACTTCTCCGTCTTCCCGGCCCTGCTGCTGGTCGCCACCCTCTTCCGGCTGGCGCTCAACATCAGCGCCACCCGGCTGGTCCTGCGCGACGGCGACGCCGGCAAGGTCATCCACGCGTTCGGCAGCTTCGTGGTCGGTGGCTCCCTGGTCATCGGCCTGGTGATCTTCATGATCCTGATCATCGTGCAGATCGTGGTGGTCACCAAGGGTGCCGAGCGCGTCGCCGAGGTCGGAGCCCGCTTCACCCTCGACGCGATGCCGGGCAAGCAGATGGCCATCGACGCCGACCTCAACGCCGGCCTGATCGACGAAGCCGAGGCGAAACAACGCCGCGCCGACGTCGCCGCCGAGGCCGACTTCTACGGCGCGATGGACGGTGGCTCGAAGTTCGTCAAGGGCGACGCCATCGCCGCCATCATCATCACCGTCATCAACCTGGTCGGCGGCTTCGCCATCGGCATGCTCCAGGAGGGCATGTCGCCCGGCGAGGCGATGAACCACTACAGCCTGCTGACCGTCGGCGACGGCCTGGTCTCGCAGATCCCCGCCCTGCTGCTCTCGGTGGCCACCGGTCTGATCACCACCCGCTCGGCCACCACCGGCGACATGGGCAGCAGCGTCACCGCCCAGCTCAGCCAGAACAAGCTGGCCCTGCGCATCGCCGGCGGCGCCGCCCTCGGGCTGTGCGTGATCCCGGGCCTGCCCAAGATCCCGTTCCTGCTGATCGGCGGCACGGTGATGCTGATCGCCCAGCGGATCAAGGATCCGGTGCCGGAGGCCGCCGGCACCCCCGCGGCCGAGCTCGAACGCCCCGCGCCGGACTCCCCCGAGCAGCTGCTCGGGGAGATGCGGGTCGACCCGCTGGAGCTGGCCCTCTCGCCCGACCTGGTCGACCTGGTCGACACCAACGGCGGCGACCTGCTGGACCGGGTCCGGGCCCTGCGCCGCAAGATGGCCCTCGAGCTGGGCATGGTGATGCCGCCCGTGCGTACCCGCGATGACCTGGACCTGCCGCTCTCCTCGTACGCGATCCGGATCAGCGGGGTCGACGCCGGCACCGGCCAGGCCCCGCCCGGCACCGTGCTGGCGATCGGCGACGGCCTGCAGGCGCTGCCCGGCCGGGCCGGCGTCGAGCCGGTCTTCGGGCTGGCCGGCAAATGGGTCCCGGCCGAGCTGCACTACCAGGCGGAGCTCTCCGGCGCGACGGTCGTGGACCGGGCGTCCGTGATCATCACCCACCTGGCCGAGATCGTCCGGCAGAACGCCAGCCGCCTGCTCGGCCGCGAGGACGTGCGGTCGCTGACCGAGATGGTCAAGCGCACCCACCCCGTGGTGGTCGAGGAGCTGACGCCCTCGCTGCTCAGCCTGGGCCAGATCCAGCGGGTGCTGCAAGCGCTGCTCGACGAGGGTGTGCCGATCCGCGACCTGGTCCGGATCTTCGAGTCGCTGTCGCTGCGCGCCAAGGTCTCCGTCGACCACGACGGCCTGGTCGAGTCGGCCCGCGCCGCGTTGGGCCCCGCCATCGCCGCCCAGTACGCGGCCGGCGGCCGGCTCAGCGTCATCACGCTGGACCCGATGCTCGAGCAGAACCTGCTCGAGTCGCTGCGCCCGAGCGAGACCGGTGCCTTCATGGCGATCGACGGCATGCGGGCCGAGGCCATGGTCACCGAGGCGGGCCGGCTGGTCGAGGCGGCCGAACAGCAGGGCATCACTCCGGTGCTGGCCTGCTCACCGCAGCTACGGCTGCCACTGATGCGTCTCCTGCGCGCGGGTTCCCGCCGGGTGCAGGTGCTGTCCTATTCCGAGATCTCTGGTTCCACCGCACAGATCGAGACCATGGGGGTGGTGAACGGTGCCTACGCGGGTGCTGCTTGAGGGGCCGGCCATCGAGCCGTTGCTGGCGCAGGTGCGCGACGAGTACGGCTCATCGGTCCGGATCATCTCGGCCGACAAGGTCCGTAGCGGTGGCTTCGGCGGTTTCTTCGCCAAGCAGCACTACGAGCTGTCGGTCGAAGTTCCGGACGCCGACGAACGTGACGTACCACGCCGGCCACCGGCGGCCGAGGAGCCGCCACAGACGCTGGAACAGTTGCTGGCCCGCGCCGAGTCCCGGGACCGGATCGCGCCGGACGGTGGCCCGGCCACCGCGGACCGGCTGACCGGCCGGGACGCGGGGATGGGTGACGCCGAAGCCGCGGTGGGCCGGTCCGGACCGGGGGCCGGCCAGCTGGGTGCCGGGCAGCCGGGCGCGGCCGGACGGGCCGCCTCCGATCCGGGCGCCGCCTTCGCGGAGCTGATGGCCGGCCTGGACAAGGCCGACACCAGCCCGTGGGGCCGGCCGGGGCCACGGCCCAAGGTCACCGACGAGGACCGGCCGGAAAGCCCGACGGTACGACCGTTCCGCCCGGCCCAGGCCACTGGCTCGCCGGTCAACGGTGGTGGCTCCAGCAGCACCCGGCCGCTGCCGCCCGTACCGTCGCTGGCGGAGCTCATGGGCGGTCTCGGGGTGAACGACGCGCCGGCCTTCCCCACGAACGCCGCCGCCAACCGGGCCGCGCAGAACCCGGCACCGCCGCGCACCGCCGCCGCGGCGTACGGGCTGGTGCCGACCTCGCCGGCGCCGGCCGGCAACGGGCTGGCCGAGACGCTGGCCGGGCTCGGGCTGGGGGTGCCCGCGGCCGCACCGGCGCCCACTGTGCACGCGACGACGACGGCTCAGCCGCCGGCCGTGCTGCGACAGTTCCAGGGCGATCCGGTCCAGCTGAACCTGATGAAGGTCGGCATGCCGGAGGAGATGGCCGCGCAGATCATCGGCGGTGACACGTATGCCGGGGTGCTCAGCGTGCTGGCGTCGCGGCCCGGTGCACCGCCCGTGCCGGACGCACCCGGCGAGATCCTGGTGCTCTGCGGGGATCTGGACCACGCCCTGCCGATCGGCCGCAAGCTCTGCGAGCAGGCCGGGATCGACCAGGCGCACCTGATGCTGGGCGGGCCCACCGCGGCCGGCACCGGCATGCACTCCTCGCGGGTGCTCGGTGACCCGCCGGTCGCCGCGGGCAAGGCGGAGCGGCTGCAGAATGCCGACCACGCCTGGATCGTGGTGGTCGACGCACCGGTCGGTGGCACGGACCCGATCTGGGTCAGCGACATGTGCGACGCGCTGGGGGCCACGGCGGTGTGGGCGGTCGTGGACGCGACCCGCAAGACAGCCGACACGGCCCGGCACCTGCGGACGCTCGGTGAGGTGGAGGCGCTGGTGGTGCACAGCGTCGACATCACCTCGGACCCGGCCACCGTGCTGGGCCTGGATCTGCCGATCGTCTCGCTGGACGGCAAGCCCGCCACCCCGCACGCCTGGGCCGCGATGCTGTGCGCCCGGATCGCCGCGGACGTGGTGCCGATGGCCGCTCTCCCGCGGCGGCCCGCACGGGGCAGGTAGTCCGTGATCCGTCCCTCCGTCCTGCTGTTCGCGCTGCTGATGAGCGCACCGGCGCTGTACCGCTATCTCACCGACGAGGTCGACATCAGCCAGGTGCTGATCCGCTTCCTCATCGCCGTGCCGATCGCCGCGGTCCTGCTCGCCGGCCTGCGTTTCGTCACCGCCGGGTACGGCAGGACGGAGGAACCGGGCACCCCCACGACGCCGACGCCGGGAGTGCCCGATTCGTCAGGGTCTACGGGCATTCACGACACGCCTTGACAGTTCGTTAATAATTCCTTTTTGCTGGCATATGTTACTTCCGGTGCTCGACTGCCCACCGGAGGTGAACTGTGCCCGCTGACCGCCCGGTCATCGTCGTCGGCTGCCCGCGCTCGGGCACCACGATGCTGCAGCTCATGCTGCACGCCCATCCCCGCATCGCGATCCCGCCCGAGACCCGGTTCGTGCTGAACGTGTACCGCGAACGCCGCGACTTCGGCGACCTCTCGGTGCCGGCCAACCGGCGCGCCCTGGCCCGCCGGATCGTCGACCACCAGGAGACCCGCTTCTGCGACCTCGGCCTCGACGTCGAGGACGTGGTCGAGCGGATCACCGCCGGGCCGGGCACCCTCGGCTCAGCGCTGGGCACGGTCTTCCAGCAGTACGCGGCCCGCTTCGGCAAACCCCGCTGGGGCGACAAGCGACCGGCCTACCTGCACAACATCGACATCCTGCTGCGGCTCTTCCCGGACGCGCAGTTCATCAACATCGTCCGCGACGGCCGGGACTGCGTGGCCTCGCTCAAGGAGATGTCCTGGCACCGCAAGGACATCTACGCGACGGTCGCGGCGTGGGCGCGGGCTGTCGACGATGCCCGCCGGGCCGCCCGGCGCCTGGGACCGCGGCAGTGGCACGAGGTGCGCTACGAGGACCTGGTGGCCGATCCGCACGGACGGCTCGCCGCCATGTGCGCGTACCTGGGCGAGGAGTACCACCCGGCGATGGCCGAGCCGTCCGCGGTGGCACAGGTGGCGGTGCCCTCGTTCAAGACCTGGCACGCGCTGACCCACGCGCCGGTGACCACCCAGCGGGTGCAGAGCTGGCAGACCCGGCTCGACCCGGAGGAGATCGCCCTGTGCGAGGCGGCGCTGGGTTCGCGGCTGGTGGCCAGTGGATACGAGTTGTCCGGCACGGTCCGGCCGGCTCCGGCCGAGCTGCTGCGCTACGGCTGGACCGCGGCCCCGCAGCGACTGGTTCCGGCCCGGCGCGGTCTGAGCCGGGCCGCGAGCCGGCTGCGCCCCGGCCGGGGCCTGGCGTACGTGCCGGGGATGACGCTCACGCAGCGGATCGCATCAGAGCCGCACGAGACGAACGGCCGGGTCGACGCCGGCCAGCCGTGACAGCTCGGCCGCCGTCGTGGTCAGGGACTGACCGTTGCCGGCGCGGGGATCTGCTCGCGAATTCCGGGCAAGTGGATCCCCGCGCCGTTGCCTACACGACGGAGAGCGACAGCTTTCCCTTGCCGTAGCGGGCCACCTCGACCGTCAGGTCCAGGCGCTTGCCCAGGGCCAGCAGGTGAGCGCGGGCATCGTTCGGGATGTCCATGCCCGGATAGATCACCTGGTACAGCTTCACGTGCGGGGCGCCCTCGCGGTTGAGCAGGCTGGTCAGCACGTTGCACAGCTCGAAGACGTTCTCGGCCAGGTTCGGGAAGAGCTGCTTCTCCTCGATGCTGTCTTCCGCGGCGCCGGCCGGGAGCAGGCCCAGCGCGGCGCCCGCGTTGGCCGCCAGCGCCAGTTGCATGCCCAGGACCGCGTAGAGCTGCTGCGACGTGTCGGCGTAGACGGCGATCACGGCGGTGGGCAGGTCGGCGGCCGTCATGGGGTCGCCCGGCGAGACGTTGACATCACGACCGAGCAGGTCCTCGAAGAGATTGCGGACGGTGAGGGCGACGGGGATAACCGAGGTGTCAGACATAGCTATATCATCCCAAAATAGGAGAGAAGACCTCGTCAAAACGTTCTGCAGTGAACGGCTTGACGATGAAGAAAGCCGAACCGGCGGCCTCCGCCGCCTGCTGCATCTCCGGCGTGCACTCCGAGGTCACGAAGCCGAACTTCACGTTGTTGCCGGCCGCCCGCAGCTTGCGCAGCACTTCGATGCCGGTCATCTCCGGCATGTTCCAGTCCGAGATCACCAGGTCCGGCTTCTCGGCGACCGCCATGTCCGCGGCCTGCTGCCCGTCCGCCGCCTCGACCAGGTCGTGGTCGCCGAAACCGGCCTGCCGCAGTGTCCGGGTGACGATCTGGCGCATCACCCGGCTGTCGTCCGCGATCAGGATCTTCATGCGCTTGCCTCCTGCTTCACGCTCTGCCACATCGAGATGGAAACCGGCTCGCCGTCCCAGACGCCGTACAGGCCGCTGATCCGTTCGGCTGCCGGGTAGTACGAGGCCGTGTCGGGCGCCAGCACCACCGTCGGCAGCGACAGGAAGCAGCCGGCCGGCAGCATGGCCTTGACGTTGCCGCCGACGATGTTCGCCAGCTCACCGAGCACGTCGGAGATGTCCTCCTGGCCGACCTCGTCCGCCTCCATGGCGAGGAAGGCCGCAGCGGCCTTCCGGGCGGCGTTCTGCGAGGACGCATAGACCAGGTGACCGTGCCAGGAGCCGGTGATCGACACCGTCGAGTGCACTTCCGACACCTGCTTCACGTCACCGTGCGGCACCAGGGGGCTCACCCCCTCGGGATCCAAGTACGAGACCCACACCTGTTCCACCATCTCGGCGAGGTCTCCCTCAGTCACCACGGGTTCGCTCATGAGTTCGCTCCGGTCGGGACAAGGCCCAGCAGGGCCAGCTTTTCGATCATCGCGCCCTCCGTGAAGGGCTTGATCACGTATTCGTGGGCGCCGGCGGCCAGGGCCCGGACGATCTGACTCTGCTCGCTCTCGGTCGTGACCATGACCAGCGTCATCTCGCGCAACCGGGGCTCGGCGCGCACCTTCGTCACGAACTCCAGCCCGTTCATGTTGGGCATGTTCCAGTCGATGAGGGCCAGCTCCGGCACCTCGGTCATCGTGGCCAGCAGATCGAGGGCCTCCTGGCCGTCACCGGCCTCGACCGCCTCGAAGTTCAGCTTGGCGACGATGCGCTTGAGAATCATCCGCATCGCCCGGGAATCGTCGATCACCATGGCACGCACCGCAGCTCACCCCTTCCTCGCGGTACCGGCCGGCACCGCGCTCCGCACTCGGTAGGCAGAGGTCCGGCCGGCCGCCACCCGTTCGTAGTTGTCGTCGATGCCGATCGTGGTCTCGGCGGCTCCGAGGAACAGCCAGCCGTCGGGGCGCAGCAGCCGGGCGACGTTGCGCAGCACCGATTTCTTCGTCGCGACGTCGAAGTAGATGAGCACGTTGCGCAGGAAGATCACGTCGAACGGCGGCAACGCCGGCAGCGGCGCGGTGAGGTTCATCAGCTTGAACGACACGTTGCGTCGCAGCCCCGGGGTGACCCGCCAGTGCGCGCCGGCCCGCTCGAAGTACTGGACCAGCTGGGTCGCGGGCAGCCCCCGGTTGACCTCGACCTGGCTGTACTCGGCCGTCTCGGCCCGCTTGATCATCTCGGTGGAGATGTCGCTGCCCATGATCTCGTACGACCACCCCGCCGGCAGGCTCTCCTGCAGCGTGATCGCCAGGCTGTACGCCTCCTGACCGCTGGAGCTGGCCGCCGACCACAGCCGCAGCTTGCGGTTCGTCCCCCGGGTGCGGACCAGCTCGGGCAGCACCACGTCGGTCAGCGCGGAGAACGGCTCCCGGTCCCGGAACCACGACGTCTCGTTGGTGGTCAGCGCGTCGATGATCCGGCGCTGGTCGGCCGGGTTCGGCCGGCGCTGCAGGTTGGCCAGGAACTCGGCCACGCTGGCCGCGCCCACCTGCCGGGCCACCGGGATCAGCCGCGCCTCGACCAGATACTCCTTGCCCGGGGCGAGGACGATGGCCGCCTCGCGGCGGACCAGGGCCGAGACGAACGAGAAGTCGGCTGCCGAAAGGGTCATCGGGTCACCGCCGTCGGGCGCGCGACACGACCGGTCTGGAGCCGCTGGATCAGTGCGGCCGCGATCCGGTCCAGCGGCAGGATCTCGTCCGCCAGCCCCGCGCCGACCACCGCACCGGGCATGCCCCAGACCACGGAACTGGCCTCGTCCTGCGCCAGGATTTCGGCACCTGCCTCACGCAGCACCTTCGCACCACCCCGTCCGTCGTAACCCATGCCGGTCAGCACCGTGGCGAACGCCGAGGCTCCGAAGAGCGCGGCCACCGAACGGAACATCACATCGACCGCCGGACGGCACGAGTTCTCCGGCGGCGCGCCACTGAGCTGGGTCAGCGTCGCGGTGCTCCGGCGTTGCAGCACGAGGTGCTTGTCGCCGGGAGCGATGTAGACGGTGCCGGGTGCGAGCTCCATGCCGTCGCCCGCCTCGACGACGCGCAGCGAGGTGCTGCGGTCGAGGCGCTCGGCGAACATCCGGGTGAAGACCGGCGGCATGTGCTGGGTGACCACGATCGGCACCGGCAGGTCGGCGGGCAGCGCCTGCAGCACCTTGGTCAGCGCGTCCGGGCCACCCGTCGACGAGCCGATCGCCAGGATGTCGACGCGGCCGGGTGCACCCGCCCGGCGTACCGGCCGGGCCGCACCGGCTGCCCCGGGCCCGCCGGGACGCAGCGGTGCGAGGCCGGGACGCCCGGGCACCGGTCCGCCGGGACGACCGGCGGCCGGCGGGTTCAGTCCCGGCCGGCCCGGCGGCGGGCCGGGCCGGGCCGGTGGGCCGGGCGGCGGGCGGCGGCCGGCCAGCGCGTGGATCTTCGGTACGAGCTGCTCGCGCACCGCCGCGATGGATTCCGCAATGGACCCGACGTTGCTCGGCTTCGTCACGTAGTCGGTGGCGCCGGCGGACAGCGCCTCCAGCGTCGCGCTCGCCCCGGCGGCCGACAGCGTGCTGAACATGATCACCGGTAGCTGCTTGTGCCGCTTGCGCAGCTCTCGCACGGCTTCGATGCCGTTCATCTGCGGCATCTCGATGTCCATGGTGACCGCGTCCGGCTTGAGCTGATCGATCTTCGCCTGGGCCAGCAGGCCGTTGGCGGCGGTGCCGACCACCTCGATGCCGGGCGCACCGGTCAGCGAGTCGACGATGAGCCGGCGGACGACCACGGAGTCGTCGACGACCAGGACCTTGATCATGAAGTCACCGCGCCCTTCACCCGAGCCACGCCGGGCCGAGCGCCGCGACCACCGGCGCGAGCAGCCGGTGGGCCGTGGCGGTGTCCAGCAGGTCCCGGACGACGAGGGCCTGCACCGCGCCGCTGAGCATGTTCCAGACCCCGCCCGCGCGATCGGCCAGCGGAATCGCCGCCGTGTCGATCGCCTGCACGAGCAGCATCTGGGCGGCCGCGGCGGTGCGGACCCGGTCGGACAGGTATGCCGCCCAGGACGCCGAGTGCACCGCCGGGGACCACCCGCCGGCGTTGCGCCGGGCGTCCTCCGCGGACTGCGTCAACCGGGCCAGGTCGTTGGCCCGGATCGAGCGCAGCCGGTCCAGCAGGGCCGACACCGCGTAGTGGTGCGGGCCCAGGTCGATCGGCTTGCCCGCGGGCAGCTTGCGCAGCGCGGACACCCAGCCGGCACCGAGCATCCGGCGGGTCGAGTCGTCCAGCACCTCACGGAGATAGCTGGCCACGGCCGCGTCGCAGAGCAGGGCCGTCGCCGAGGCGGCGTCCTCGCTCTGCTTGGCGTCGCGCCCGGTGCCGTGCCAGGTCCAGGCCATCACGTCGTAGCGCAGGCAGGTGAGCAGCGAGTCCACCGAGCCGATCGGGGCCCGCTCGACCAGCGCCAGCGAGCTGGCCGGGTCGTCGGCCTTGAGACCCTTCAGCGTCGGCATCTTACGGGCCGCACTCTCCACCTCGACCCAGAGCGGCCCGCGGACACCCTCGTCGGGCAGCCGCTCGGCCAGCACCGGCAGGTCCCCGGCGCTGAGGCGCAGGGCGCGCAGCAGCACCTCGGCGGTCGCCGACCCGCCACCGAGGCGGGTCAGGTCGAAGCCGAGGACGGGGGCGCTGACGAGGCTGTACATCAGGTGGTGGCTCGATAGGTGTCGACGGCCTGGTTCACGTCCAGGGCCAGCATCAGCCGGCCGTCCATCTTGAAGGTGCCGGTGACCAGCTCCCGGGTCGGACCGCTGAGCGTGTCCGGCGGCCCCTCGAAGGCCTCGTCGTCGAGGTCGACGACCTCGCCGATGCGGTCCACGAGCAGGCTCACCGGCTCGCCGTCGCCGCGCAGGATCACGTTCATCACCGGACCCTGCATGGCCTGGCGGGCCAGACCCAGCTGCACCCGCAGATCGACCGCGGCGATCACCTGGCCGCGCAGGTTGAACAGGCCGCCGACGGCCGGCGGAGCCAGCGGTACGGGGGTGTACTCGTTGTAGGAGAGCACCTCCTGCACGGTGTGCACCTCGACCCCGAACAGCTGGTCGGCCACCTCGAAGGTGGCGAACTGACGACTCGCCATGTCAGGCCTCCACCAGCATCTCGTCGGCCGCCTCGGTGTAGAAGTTCGGATCGGCGGCCAGGATGGCCCGGCGCACGTCCAGCAGCTCGGTCACCCGTTGCTGGATGACCGCGGTGCCGACCAGGCCGTCCTCCTCCGCCTCGCGGCGCGCCGTCGTGGAGTTCTCGGCGATGTCGACGATCCGGTCGACGACCAGGGCGACGCTGCGCTCGCCCTCGCTGTAGACGACCACGGACACGGTGTCGCCCTCCTCCACCTCGCTGTACGCCCCGAGCAGGTGCGACAGGCGCACGAGCGGCAGGATCTGGCCCCGGTACTGCACGACCTCGCGGGAACCGGCGTGCTCGATGCGGTCCCGGGGGAACTCCTCGAGCCGGGTGACCGCGTCCAGCGGGATCGCCACCCGGCGTTCTCCGACCGCCGTGACCAGCAGGCGCTCGCCGTTGGCGGGTCCGCCGCTGGCCCGCGAGGTGCCGACCAGGTTCTCCCGGTCGGACTCGGCGGTCAGGTGCGAGCGCCGGGCCAGTGAGGAGACGTCGAGGATCAGGCCGACCTTGCCGTCGCCCAGGATGGTGGCGCCGGCGTACAGGCCGATGTCCTTGAACCGGCTGTTGAGCGCCTTGACCACCACTTCCTCGGTGTTCAGGACGCGGTCCACGACCAGGCCGAAGCGGCGGCCGTCGGCGTGCAGCACCATGATGTAGACACCCTGGTCGCCGCCGACGTCGAGGCCCAGCGCCCGGTCCAGGCGGACCAGCGGGAGCAGCTTGCCGCGCAGCCGGTAGACGGGCGCGCCGGAGGCGTACTCGATCTTCGTGGACTGGCCGTCGATGAAGACCAGCTCCAGCACGGCCACCTGGGGCACCACGTAGCGCTGGTCGCCACAGTCGACGGTCAGCGCCTGGATGATGGCCAGGGTCAGCGGGATGGTGAGGCGCCAGACCGTACCCTCGCCCAGCGTCGAGTCGACGCTGACCGCGCCGCCGATCCGCTCGATGTTGGTCTTGACGACGTCCATGCCGACCCCGCGGCCGGACACGTTGGTCACCTTGGCGGCGGTGGAGAAGCCGGGCTGGAAGACCATCGCCATGATCTCGCGCTTGTCCATCGTGGCGATCTGCTCGGCGCGCAGCAGGCCCTTCTCGACGGCCTTGGCGGCGATCCGGTCGACGTCCATGCCGGCGCCGTCGTCGGCCACGTCGACGGCGACGTGCCCGCCCTCGTGGTACGCCCGCAGCGTCAGCGTGCCCACGGCGGGCTTGCCCGCGGCGACCCGCTTGTCGGCCTCCTCGATGCCGTGGTCCACCGCGTTGCGCACCAGGTGCGTCAGCGGGTCCTTGACGGCTTCGAGCAGGCTGCGGTCGAGCTCGGTCTCCTTGCCCTCCATCACCAGCTCGACCTGCTTGCCGAGCGACTGGCTGAGGTCCCGGATGACCCGGGGCAGCTTGGACCAGATGTGCTCGATGGGCTGCATCCGGGTCTTCATGATGCCCTCTTGCAGCTCACTGGTGATCATCCCGAGCCGCTGGGCGCTGCGGACCAGACCGGAGTCGCCGGTCTCCATCACGCCGCGGACCAGCTGGTTGCGGGCCAGCACCAGCTCACCGACCAGGTTCATCAGGCCGTCCAGCAGGTCCACGTCGACCCGGATCGCGCTGTCGGCGACGCTGCGCTTGGGAGCCTGCTGCTGCAACGCCTCGTTGACGGCGGCGGGCTGGGCCTTGCCTTCCTCCAGCAGGATGGCGCCGAGCTTGCGCTCGTCCCCTTCGAGCTGCTGCTGCAGCGCGGAGCCGACGTCGCTGGGCGCCGCGGCACCGGACTCGACGAGCATCTCGCCGAGCGGCTTCCGCTGCCCCTCCACGGGCTCGGGCGCCACCCGCACGGGCTTCTCCTCCAGCGGCTCCGGCTCCTCGGCGGGCTCGGCGGCCGCGGCCGGCTCGGCCGGTGCGGCGGCCTCGGGCGCGTTCATCTGGGCGTGTACGGCGGTGATGATGCTGTCGACGTCGACGTCACCCTCGTTGCCGTCCTGCTCGATGGCCTCCAGCAACGACCGGACCCCGTCGATCGTGGCCAGCAGGGTCGTGATCGTGGTCGGGGTGACCGGCTGGACCCCGTCCCGCAGCCGCGAGAGCAGTGACTCGCCGGCGTGGGCGAGGGTCTCGAGCCGGCTGAAGGCCAGGAATCCACTCGTTCCCTTGATCGTGTGGATGGCCCGGAAGATGCGTGAGATCAGATCACGCGATCCCGGTTCCTGTTCGAGGGCGACGAGATCCCGGTCGATCTGATCCAGGTTCTCGTGGCTCTCCATCAGGAATTCGCCGACGATCTCGCCAAGGTCTTCCACGGACTACCTCCTGCTCGGTTCCCATGCTGCTCATCGACCTCCGGAGTCCTCACCTGAGGACACCCGGACTGCTACCGCTGGGCGCTCAGCTGTCACCCCCCGGCCGCCGATAGCGGTAACCGAAGCCGCGCACGGATTCGATCGGGGAATCCTCGGGGTCCGTCCAGCCGAGCTTGCGGCGCAGCCGCAGGACCGCGAACTTGACCCGTTCCTGGCCGATGCCGGTCGGGTCGTCCCAGGCCTGGGTCAGCAGCTGGTTCGGGCTCAGGACCGCGCCCGCGTGCCGGACCAGGGCGTTGAGCAGCCGGAACTCGGTCGGGGTGAGGCGCTTCTCGTCGCCCTTGACGTAGACCCGGCGTTTGGTCGGGTCCAGGTGCACCAGGCCGTCGTCGTAGATCTGGCTGGCCCAGCTGTTCTGCGCACCGTTCGAGCGGCGCAGCAGGGCCTCGACCCGGGCGAGGAGTTCGTTGTTGGCGAACGGCTTGGTGAGGTAGTCGTCGGCGCCGCCGCGCAGCCCGCGTACCTTCTCGGCTTCCTGGCCGTGGGCGGTCAGCACCAGCACGGGGACGTCCGAGACGTCCCGCAGCCGTTCGAGCACCTGCCAGCCGTCCATCTCCGGCAGGCCGACGTCGAGCACGACCAGGTCGGGGTGCTCGGCGTACGCCTCCTTCAGGCCGGTACGGCCGTCACCGGCGTGCGCCACCTCGTAGCCGGCCCGGCTGAACAGCAGCCGCAGGGCCAACGCGATGTCCGGGTCGTCCTCGACCACGAGCAGCCTGCTCATGCTCCCACCACCATGACCCCCCAACGCTGCGTCGCCAGACGCGGCTGCCCGGGCCGGCACGGCACATGCCCGACATCGGTCAGCGTCTTGCTTGCGTCCCCCGCGACCGCGGGCGACGAAGATGAAATGTCCAAAACCACGATAGCGTGACGTGTCGGCTCATATACGGAAAGTTATAGTTCAGCGTGCGCTTCCGCTTCCGGGGCCGATCGGTGGACAACCGATGAGCCCCGCTCCCGCTCCCGCGACCCCGGCCCTGTCGGGCGGCGCGCTCCAGCCCCGCTTCCTCACCGTCATCTCGCACGAGCTGCGGACGCCGCTGACCACCATCGCGTCGTTCACCGAGAGCCTCGACACCGACGACCTGGCCCCGGCCGAACGCTCGGTGGCGCTGGCCGCCGTACGGCGCAACACCGACCGGATGCTCACCCTGGTCGAGGACCTGATGCTGGTGACCCGGCTGCAGACCGGGGACCTGGAACTGCGGCCGGCCCCGGTGGACCCCGGCGCGCTGATCCGCGAGGCCGCCGAGCTGCTGGCCACCCGGGAGCCGTACACCGCGGCGACGGTGCGGGCGGGCACCGGGCCGGCGTTGTCGGCGGACGCCTCGCTGCTGCGGGACCTGTTCTATGCGGTGGTCGGCACAGTGGCCAGCGGGGCCGCGGACCGGTCGGCCACAGTGCACGCGGAGGCCGGGGCCGAAGGCTGGACCGTGCACGTCACCGCGCGGCAGGCGGAGCAGCTCACCGACGAGCATCTGATGGCCGGGATGCTGGCCACTCCGGAACCGCCGCACCGGCGGCGCAGTACCGCCGTCTGGATGCTGCTGGCGGAGGCCATCGCGGCCCGGCACGGTGGCTCGGTCCGGCTGACCTTCGCCCCCGAAACGGGCGCCGGTGCCGAGATCGGGCTTCCGCTGACCATCCCCTCAGACTGACACAGACCTCGCACCGCGCACCCGGAAACGGTCAAACAAGGGACGCGACCCCAAAAAGCCGGTCCGATTACGATGCCGGGCGACAGGCGCCCGGCCGTGGACCGGGAGGCAGCACCTTGTTGGAATCCGTACGTCGTCTCGCCCTTGTCGCGGCCGCGCCGATCGCGCTGCTCGGGCTGACCGTCGCGCCGGCGCACGCCGAGGCCGCGGTCCCCGCGACCGGCCCGGCGCGGACCGGCCCGACGACCTCGCAGGTTCTCGGGGCCGAGGTGGTCACGCTGACCAACGAGGAACGGGCCCGGTACGGGTGCCCGGCGCTCACCGTGGACGAGGAACTGACCGTCGCGTCCGTACGGCAGAGCCACTACATGGCGGCCACCGGCGACTTCGGCCACTTCGGCTGGCGCGGCTCGACCTTCCTGACCCGGTCGCGGGCGGCCGGCTACCAAGCCGTGGCGGCGGAGAACGTGGCCTACGGCTTCTCCAGCTCGGCCGAGGTGATGGCCGCCTGGATGGCCAGCCCGCCGCACCGCCGCAACATCCTCAACTGCGACGTGAAGTCGTTCGGCGCCGGTGTGCAGCAGGCCGTGAACGGCACCTACTACTGGACGCAGGTCTTCGGCTGGCGCTGAGCCGTCAGAGCGAGCAGTTGATCAGGACCGGTTCGGGATGCAGGACGACACCGAACCGGTCCCGTACCCCGTCGCGGATCTCGCGGGCCAGCTCCAGCAGGGCCGTCGTGGTGCCGCCGCCGCGGTGGGTCAGGGCCAGCGTGTGCTTCGACGAGATGGCCACCGTGCTGCCGCCGTACCCCTTGGCGAAGCCGGCCTTCTCGATCAGCCAGGCCGCCGGCACCTTGACCGTGCCGTTCGGGGCCGGCCAGCTCGGCGGCTCGCCCGCGTCGACCAGCCGGTCCTGCACCCGGGCCCACTCCTCGGCGGACAGCACCGGGTTGGTGAAGAACGAACCCACCGAGCGGGTGTCCGGATCCTCCGGGTCGAGCACCATGCCCTTGCTCGCGCGCAGCTTCAGCACGGTCTCGCGGACCCGCGCGGCACTGACCCGCTCACCGACCTCGACCCCGAGGTGCCGGGCGAGCTCGGCGTAGCGGATCGGCGCCGACTCCGCCGACTCGGCGAGCCGGAAGTCGACGTCGAGGACCAGCCAGCGGTCGCTGTGCTTGAAAATGCTCGACCTGTACGCGAAACCGCACTCCGGCAGCGACAGCACCCGCATCTCGTCCTCGTGCCGGTCATAGACGTGCACCGCTTCGATGGTGTGCGCGACCTCCTGGCCGTACGCCCCCACGTTCTGGATCGGCGTCGCGCCGGCCGAGCCCGGGATGCCGGACAGCGCCTCCAGGCCGGACATCCCCCGTTCGAGGGTGTCCGCGACGAGCTCGTCCCAGGGCTCACCGGCGGCCACCCGGACCAGCGCGCCGCGGGCGTCCCGGTCGATCACCCGCACGCCCCGGGTGCGCAGCAGCAGCACCGTCCCGGGGAACCCGTCGTCCCCGATGACGACGTTGCTCCCGCCCGCGAGGACCAGCACCGGTTGCCCCTTTCGGGCAGCACCCCGTACGGTTGAGACCGCTTCGTCCGGATCGGACACCACGGTCAACGTGCTTGCCGGACCGCCGAGGCGTAGCGTCGTGTACGCCCCCAGCGAACTGGCATGCGCAGCGGATGCGTCGGTTGGGTGGTCAGCGCTAACGTCAGGCACGACGTTCACCCTAGGCCGCGGGCCCGGGGTGCGAACCGGTGGACCTCCTCGAGCGGGAGAAGGCTGATGAACAGGCTGCACGCGACGAAGGACTTCTGGCTCGCCGCCCTGCGCGCGGACGGGCCGGCTTTCCAGGACGCCGTCACCGAGACGGGTCCCGACGCCGTCGTGCCCTCGTGTCCCGGCTGGACGGTCGCTGATCTCACCGAGCACCTCACCGTGCTGCTGCACTGGGTGCGGGAGCTGACGCCGCGCGGCGTGGTGGACCGGCCCGCCGACCGGGTCGTCCCCGAGCCGCGGTCCCCGTGGCCGGAGGCGCTCGACGGCCTGCGCCGGGAGCTGACCGGCACGATCGAGACGCTCGACGCGCTCGACCCGGACTTCCCCAGCTGGACCTGGCCGGCCCAGGCCCGCAAGGCCGGCTTCTGGCAGCGCCGGATCGCCCACGAGGTCTCCGTGCACCGCTGGGACGCCGAGTCCGCGGCCGGCCGGGCCACCCCGATCGAGACCAAGCTCGCCGCCGACGGGGTCAATGAGGTGCTCGACACCTGGCTGCCCGCGGGCCGCCGCAAGGGCCCCACCGATCTGCACGGCGTCGTGCACCTGGTGGCCACCGACGCCAGCTACGAGTGGTTCGTCCGGCTCCGCGGCGCGGGCATCGCGCTGCTCGACACCGGCACCATCCTCGACAGCGACGACCACCACGCGCGGGCCGAGGCCAGCGGCACGGCCAGCGACCTTCTGCTGGCCCTCATGGGCCGCATTGATCCGGACAATCTGGTCATCACCGGTGATCGGCGCCTGTTCAGCGCGTTGCAGGCCGGTTGAGCATCTCGTCCCCCGAACGGGACTCCGCAACTTTCGGATGTCTCCCGGAAAGGTGAATGGCTCTACGCTGTACCGGTTAAGGGCGATCGCTTCCGGTCGCCCGTCAGAGTCCCGCCGCTGATCAGACCGGTCGGCGCGGCCCGGCACGGCAGCGGCGGATCACGCAGGGAGCGGTGTAAGGATGACGGCAACCGTCTCGGTGGAATCGAGCGACGATCCGCTGGCATCGGGGGTACGGTTCCCGGACGGCTTCGTCTGGGGCGCCGCAACGGCGTCGTACCAGATCGAAGGCGCGGTGAACGAGGACGGGCGCGGCCCGTCCATCTGGGACACGTTCAGTCGCGAACCCGGCCGGGTGCACGCCGGGCACACCGGGGACGTGGCCTGCGACCACTACCACCGGTACGTCGAGGACGTCGCGCTGATGGCCGACCTGGGCCTGGCCTCGTACCGGTACTCGATCGCCTGGCCGCGCATCCAGCCCGACGGCACCGGCCCGGTCAACACCCGGGGCCTGGACTTCTACGACCGGCTGACCGACGAGCTGATCGGCAAGGGCATCGACCCGGTGGTCACGCTCTACCACTGGGACCTGCCGCAGAGCCTGCAGGACCGGGGCGGCTGGACCGTCCGGGACACCGCCGAGGCCTTCGCCGAGTACGCCCAGATCATGCACGCCCGGCTCGGCGACCGGGTCCGCACCTGGACCACGCTGAACGAGCCGTGGTGCTCGGCCTACCTCGGCTACGCCAGCGGCGTGCACGCCCCCGGGATCCGGGACGCGGCGTCGGCGTTCAAGGCGGTGCACCACCTGCTGCTCGGCCACGGCCTGGCCGCGCGGGCGCTGCGGGAGGCCGGCGCGCAGAGCGTCAGCATCACCCTCAACCCGTCGGCCGTCTTCCCGCTGGACGAGAACAACCCGGGCGACGTCGACGCGGCCCGGATCGTGGACGGCCTGAGCAACCGGATCTTCCTCGACCCGCTGCTGCGCGGGCGGTACCCGGACGACATGCGCGAGCACATGGCCCGCTTCACCGACCTGAGCTTCATCCGCGAGGGTGACGAGGCGATCATCAACGCGCCGATCGACGTGCTCGGGATCAACTTCTACACCCCGTCGTACGTCTCGGCGAAGCCCGGCCAGCCGGCCTCGCCCGACGCGCCCGGCACCGAGGGCATCGCCTTCCGCAAGCCGGTCGGCCCGATCACCGACATCGGCTGGCAGATCGAGCCGGCCGCGCTGACCCGGCTACTGGACCGGATCCACCGGGACTACCCCGGCACACCCATGATGATCACCGAGAACGGCGCCGCGTACCCGGACGGCCCGGCCGAGGACGGGCAGATCCACGACACCAACCGGATCGAGTATTTCGACGGGCACCTGCGCGCCTGCCTCGATGCCATTTCCCACGGCGTTGACCTTCGGGGATACTTCGCCTGGTCGTTGATGGACAATTTCGAATGGGCCGAGGGGTACGCCAAGCGGTTCGGCATCGTGCACGTGGACTACACCACGCAGCGCCGGGTGCCCAAGGACAGCGCACGGTGGTACCAGGAGGTGATCCGGCGTAACGGTCTCACCGACCAGGGCCGGATCGGGGAGTGAGCTGATGGTGACGCGGGAGCGACCGACCCTCGAGGCGGTGGCGAGGCGCGCCGGCGTCTCGAGGGCGACCGTCTCCCGCGTCGTCAACGGGTCGACCACGGTCGCCGTGGCGATCCGCGAGGCAGTGCACCAGGCCGTCGCGGAGCTGGGCTACGTACCCAACCAGGCCGCCCGCAGCCTGGTCACGCAACGCACGGAGTCGATCGCGCTGATCCTGCCGGAGACCGCCAACCGGGTCTTCTCCGACGACCTGTTCTTCCCCGCGGTGATCCGCGGGGTGAGCATGGAGCTGGACGCGGCGGACAAACAGCTCGTGCTGATGATGGCGGGCTCGGCCGCCAGCCACGACCGGGTCGAGCGGTACGCGATGGCCGGCCACGTCGACGGCGTCATGTTCGCCTCGATGCACGGCGCCGACCCGCTGCCCGGCGCCCTGGCCCGGCTCGGCATCCCGGTGGTGTGCAGCGGCCGCCCGATGACCCCGGCCGAGCTGCCGGTCCCCTACGTCGACGTGGACCACGTCGGCGGCGTGGGCCAGGCCGTGCGTCACCTGATCAGCACCGGCCACCGCCGGATCGCCACCATCGCCGGGCCGCAGGACATGATCGCCGGGGTCGACCGGCTCACCGGCTACCAGGAAACCCTGCGCGACGCCGGGCTGACCGAGCACGTGGCCTTCGGCGACTTCACCCGCGACTCCGGGCTGCGCGCGATGCGCCGGCTGCTCACCGAGGATCCGCAGCTCGACGCGGTGTTCGTGGCCTCGGACATGATGGCCCACGGCGCGTTGCAGGCGCTCAAGGACGCCGGCCGCCGGGTGCCGGCGGACGTGGCGGTGGTCGGCTTCGACGACTTCGAGATCAGCCGGCTCAGCGACCCGCCGCTGACCACGGTCCGCCAGCCGATCGTCGACATGGGCCGCACGATGGCCCGGCAGATGCTCGGGCTGGTCAACGACAAGCAGGACGTCCCGGACGCCGTGGTGCTGCCCACCGAGCTGGTGGTGCGCGCCTCGGCCTGAGGGTGCTCAGCCCTCGATCGGCAGGCCCAGCACCTTGCGGGAGAGCAGCGTGCCGCCGACGACCGCCGCCGGCATCAGCAGCACGGCGCCGAGCGGGATGAGGAAGCAGACGAAGACCGCGACGCCGAAGCCCAGCGCCGTCGCCCGGTTGCCGCGCAGGGCCGCCCGGCGGTCCCGCAGCCGCCGGCCGCGACGCTGGAACGGGACCCCGGTCAGCTCCACCGCCAGCAGCCAGCCGGCGACCGCCCCGCCGACCACCGGCACGACCGTCTGGCCGACCACCGGGATGAAACCGGCCGCGAACAACGGGATGCCGAACAGCACCGACAGGCCGATCAGGCGCAACGAGTCGACCAGGCTGCGGGCCAGCGAACGGCCCAGCGACACCTCGACCTCGTCCGGCACACCCCCGAAGCGGTCCTCGACCATCCCCGAGATCTTCTCGTAGAACGGGTCACCGATCAGCAGCGTGACCGCGGTGAAGGTGAGCACGCCGATCAGGCCGCTGAGCCCGATCAGGGCCGCGCCCGCGACGAGCCGGATCACGTCCCGCCAGGCGGCCGACCAGTCGTCGGCGAACCAGGTGACCCCGGCCGACAGGTCGTCGATGAAGACGACGAGGGTGATCAGCAGGGCCGCGTACAGCGCGCCGGAGATCACCGCGGGCAGCAGGCCGAGGCCGAGCATCCGCGGATTGCGCAGGACCAGGCCCAGACCCCGGGCCAGCAGGCCGGCCCCGGTGACGAACCGGCGTACGGCGCCGCCGGTCGCCGCGGCGCCCCGGCCGGCCGCGGACCGCAGGTGAGTGTCATCCACGTTGCGGGAGCTTAGGACCTGCGGACCAGCCCTGCTCCACCGAGGCCGAAGTCCGGTGCGGCGCTGCCGGACGGCACCGTCGCCGACGGGCTCGGCGGGGTGCTGACGATCTGGGTGGGGGTGGGCACCGGCGGCAACAGGGTCAGCGTCGGATCCGGCGAGCCGGACGTGACGATGACGGCCGGACTGGAGGCGGTCGGCGCCGTACTGGCGGCGGGCAGGGCGGGCAGCGAGGACTCGACCGCCACCGGCTCGGGCGGCCGGGGCGACCAGCCGAGCACCGGTGAGGTGGTCGCGGTGGTGGGCTTGGGTGGCGGCGCGGCGCCGATCCCGCCGGCCCCGCCGGGTGCACTCACCGGCGGTGGGGCGGGGGGCGGCGTACCGAGGGTCCAGCCGACGGTGACGGCGAACGGGAGGCCGAGGGCCACGACGCTGAAGAAGATGGATCTGGGGGAGTACCGCACGTCCTCAACACCGGATCAGCGGCCCGAAAAGTTACGGCGTAGCCGGATTCGCCCTACTACCTCACCCTCGCACTCGGGGCCGGCGCTGCTCGCCTCGCCGCCTGGGCCGCCGGCGGGCCGACCGACCGAGGGCGAGCTGGTCGACAAAGCCCCGGACTCGGTCGCGGAGCGGCCCGCTCACCAGCTGCGCTACGCGTTGAGGAAGGTGGAGATGCGCTCGCGCAGCTCCTTGCGATGGGTCCACAGCAGCGTGGGCCGGTCGTAGACCTGGAGCTCCGCACCCGGCAGCAGACCGGCCAGGCGTTCGGCGACCGACACCGGATGCACGTCGTCGCCGACACAGCCGATCACCAGGGCCGGGCCCCGGAACGCGGCCAGCACCGAATCGTCGGGCACCGCGGGGGCGCGCCACAGCGTGTCCAGCTCCGGGGCCAGCCCGTCGGTCAGCAGCTGCTCGACGCGGTGCCGCAGATAGCTCCAGCCCGTGGGCGTGTTACGCACCGCCGGCGGCAGCTCGGGCTCGACGGCCTCGGCGACCAGCGCGGCCTCGCCGGACTCCACCGCGGTGAGCAGCCGGGCCAGCCGCGCCTCGGCCACCGGCGGCCGTACGCCGTCCAGCGGCGCAGGCAGATAGAGCACGATCCGCTCGAAGCGCTCGGGGAACTCCGTGAGCAGCCGGCACAGTGCGCCCGCGCCCATGCTGATGCCCAGCGCCCGGGTCGCCCCGGCCCGGTCGGCGACGGCCCGCAGGTCGTCGGCGAGGTCGGCGAAGCTCCACGGGCCGGGCGGCGCGTCGGAGCGGCCGTGCCCGCGGAAGTGGAAGAACACCCGGCGGCCGAGGACGCCACTACCCAGCGGGCGGGTCCCGGCGATGTCACCGGCCAGCCCGTGCGCGAAGACGGTGACCGGCTCGCCGACGCCGGTGACGAGCTGTTCGAGCCGGCCGCCGTGCGGGGTCTCGATCAGCTGGGTCGGCGGCATCGGCAGGGTGGGCCGGCCGCTGCGGGGCGCGCTGGGCCCGGGGCCGGAGCTCCGCGGGCCGCCGTCCGGGGGCGGCGGCCAGCGGAGACGCTTCACCAGAAGCCCTTGCCGTCCGACAGGTCACGCAGGCCGGGCCGGACGTCGAGCAGGTAGATGAGTGCGGCCGCGATGCCGATGAGGCCGAACAGACCGGTGGCGCCGCCGCCGACGCCGAGCAGCGTCAGGATGATGCAGACCGCGAGGATGGCCAGCCAGGCGCCCTTGGGCAGGGTGCCGATGGCCTGGAACCCGTCGCCGCGCTGGGTCACGCAGTGGATCAGTGCGACTGCCTGCACCACCAACGACACGATCGAGACGGCGATCGAGATCAGGCTCGCGACGTTGTCGTAGAAGATGGGTGTCGCGCTGTAGTCCATGACGGCCAGTCTATGCCGCGGGCCCCGGCCGACGCCGAGGCCCGCGGATCAATCAGTCGCAGGTCGTTACCGAGCTGTCTGCGGACTTACTTGTCGGTGACCGGGCGGGTGACGCGCTTGCGCGGCTTCGGGGCCGGGGTGGCGGCAGCCTCGACGGCCTTCGGCTCCTCGGTGGTCTCGATGTCGGCGTTGACCACGTCGGCGGCCTCGACCACGCCGGTGCCGACCACGCGCTCGCCGTGGGCGACCAGCGAGGTGTAGACGGCGAGGGCCCGCTCCTGCGCGGCCTGGGCGAACGCGACGGCGCCCGCGGTGGCGGTCTCGCGCAGCTTGTCGAAATCGGTGCTGCTCGCGGTGCTCTTCAGCGTGGTGGCGGTGCTGCTCGCCGTGTCGTTCGCGGTGCGCAGCGAGGCGACCGCGCGGTCACCGAGCTCGGTGACGACGGCCGGCAGCTTGCGCAGCTGCTGGTAGGCCAGGTCGCCGGCGCCGGCGGCGGCGTAGAGCGGAGCGGGGAAACGGGTCTTGGTCTGCTCGGTCATGACTTCTCCTCGGGCTTCGTGGTCTTGGGTGCGGGGGCGGCGCCGCCTTCGACGACTGCCACGTCGTGGACGACAGCCCGCAGGGCCTCGTCCTCGTCCGGCACGTCCGCGGCGGGCATGCCATCACGGGACGTGCTCTCGTCGGGCGTGCCCTCGTCGGGCACGGTCGCGGCCGGCGTCTGCCGGGCGGTCTCGTTGCGGAACGTCTCGTAGATCTGCGACAGGGACTGCTTCTGCGCGATCGTCAGCTCGGGATCGGCGGCGATGGCGGCCAGCACCCCCTGCTGACCCTCGCCGTCGAGCAGGCCGGCCCGCAGATACATCGCGGGCGTCGACACCCGCAGCGCGCTGGCCAGCTGCTGCAGCACCTCGGCGCTGGGCTTGCGCAGGCCGCGCTCGATCTGGCTGAGATAGGGATTGCTCACGCCCGCCCGGTCGGCGAGCTGCCGGAGCGAGATCTTTGCGGTCTGCCGCAGGTCACGGATGAATTCACCGATGTCCTGGGGCAGGTCCTTGGGAGCGGCCATGCATCCGACGGTAGCCGGAGGTGCTAGCTCTTGCAAGCAAAACGCTAACAAGAGCTAGCGTGAACCCGGTCACCAGGCCGAGCGGACCTCGCCGACCGGGACCCCGCCGCCGAGCACCGGCACCGTCTCCAGCTCGTCCAGCACGGGTGCGGAGACGCCGAGCCGGCGCAACGCGGACACCAGCACCGGCATCCGGGCTCGCATGGCGCCGTCCGCCACCTTGATCGCCACCGCGCCGAGACCCTCGACGGCCACCGCGACCACGCCCTCGGCCCCGCCCTTGGCCAGCAGCCCGGGCACGCCGCGCATCAGCCGGCTGTCGTCCTGGCCGGTGCCCGCCACCAGCTCCGGGTCGGCCCGCATCGTGTCGGCCACCAGCCGCTCGAAGGAGGTCGGCGGAGCGTCCACCAGCCGCTGGAAGCCCCGGGCCAGTGCGGTCAGCGACACGGCGAACACCGGCGCACCGCAACCGTCGATGCCGGTGGCGGCGATCGGCTCCCCGGCCAGATCGCTCACCGCCGCGGCCAGCGCCACCTGCAGCGGGTGCTTGGCGTCCCGGTAGTCCGCGAGCGACCAGCCGTTCACCACGCAGGTCGCGAGCATCCCGGCGTGCTTGCCGGAGCAGTTCATCAGGACCGGGGTGGCCCCGCCACCGTCCCGCAGCACGATGTCGCGCTCGTCCTCCGACAGCGGCAGCGACGGCGGGCAGCGCAGCGCAGACTCGTCCAGACCGGCGGTGGCCAGGATCCGGCGGACCCGGGCGACGTGGAACGGCTCACCGAAGTGGCTGCCGCTGATCAGCGCGAGATCGGCCGGGTCGGCGGTGCGCAGGCCGGCCCGCAGCATGCCGACGGTCTGCAGCGGCTTGTTGGACGACCGCGGGAAGAACGGCCCGGTCACGTCCCCGGCTGCCGCAATCGTCCGGCCGGCGGCGTCCAGCACGACCACCGAACCGTGGTGCACGGACTCGACAAAACCGGAGCGCACCACCTCGGCGAGGATCATCGGGCCACCATCCCGAGCAGCTCACGGGCCTCGGCCGTGGTCAGCGGGGGACGCTGGGCCAGCTGCGCGAAGCCGACCGCGCGGGCCACCAGCTGCATGTTGGACTCCACGGGACGGCCCTTCGCGTACGTGACGGTGTCCTCCATCCCGACCCGCAGGTGCCCGCCCGCCGACAGGGACGCCAGCATCACGGGGATCGTGCTGCGGCCGATGCCGGTGGCCGAGAACGTGGTGCCCGCGGGCAGGTCGCGGATCGCCTGGTGGCACGCGACCAGCGCGGCGGCGGTGCCGGGCATGCCACCGGGCACGCCCATCACCAGGTCGACGTGGACGTGGCCGCCGTACGGCAGGCCGTGCTGGGCGAGCAGGCGCTGCAGGGTGGTGAGCTGGCCCAGGTCGAAGATCTCGTACTCGGGCACGATGCCCTTGTCCTGCATGCGGGTGTGCAGGTCGACGATGAACTCCCAGCGGTTCAGGAACACGCCGTCGCCGAAGTTGACCGTGCCCATCGTGCAGGAGGCCATCTCCGGGCCCGCGTCCAGCACGGCCAGCCGGTCGGCCTCGGGATCGGTCACCGCGCCGCCCGAGGAGAGCTGCACGATGAGGTCCGTCGACTGCCGCAGCGCGGCCACGGTCTCGCGCAGCCGGCCCTGGTCCAGGGTCGGCTCGGCCGCGTCGTCGCGGATGTGGACGTGCACGATCGCGGCGCCGAGCGCCTCGCACTCCTTGGCGGTGGCCACGAGCTCGTCGATCGTCACCGGCAGCGCGGGTACGGCTGCCTTACTGCTCTCCGCGCCGGTGGGCGCGACAGTGATGAGGGTCCCGGTCATGCCGCGATCCTGCCATGCCGCCCCTGCTCAGGAGATGTCGATGGCCGCGGCCGACTCCCCCACCAGCAGGGCCGCGTCGTCGGCGACGTTGCGCTTGAGGACCGCCAGCGCGATCATGCCCAGCTCGTGGTGGCGCACGGCGGTGCCGACGAAGCCCACAGCCCGGCCGTCCAGCGTCACCGGGGTGCCCTGCGCGGGCGGCTGGTCGGTGGCGATGCCGTCGAGGTGCAGCAGCACCAGCCGGCGTGGGGGCTTGCCCAGGTGGTGCACCCGGGCGATCGTCTCCTGGCCCCGGTAGCAACCCTTGTCGAGGTGCACGGCCGGCGCCACGAAGCTCGCCTCGGACGGGATGGTCCGGTGGTCGGTCTCCCAGCCCAGCCGCGGCACCCGGTGCGCCACCCGGACCGCCTCGTACGCCCACAGCCCGGCCTTCGGCACGTCGGCCAGCAGCGCGAGCACCTCCTCCAGCGAGGAGCGCGGCACCAGCAGGTCGACGCCCAGCGGCACCCGGCGCGCCAGGGCACCGGAGCCGAACGGCCGCACGTCGTAGAGCGCGGTCGGCGCGGCCGGCACCGCCCCGGCGGCGAACTTGGGGCCGGGCACCTCGAAGATCCGCGGCTCGGCGAGCTCCACGCCCAGGTGCTCCCGCGCGGCTGCCACGGCCTGCGGCCCGACCAGGGACAGCACGGCGATCTCGGCGCTCGCGTCGCGCGGCTCGACCTTGGTGAAGAAGCGCATCATCTCGAAGTATGTGAGCAGGGCGGCGCCGGCCCCGGGCTCGGTGTCGAGCCAGGCGGTGGTGCCGTCCTCGGCGACCAGGGCGTGCTGCTCGACGTGCCCGTGCGGGGAGAGCACGAGCAGCTCGGTGCCCTGTCCGGCGCGCAGGTCGCTCAGGTGCTGGGTGGTGAGGGTGTGCAGCCAGCTCGCGCGTTCCTCGCCCGGCACCGCGAGCACGTCGCGGTTGGAGCGGTCGACGAGGCCGACCGCCGTGTCGAGGGTGCGCTGCTCGCGCATCGGGTCGCCGTAGTGGGCCGGGACGCCGGCGTCGGCCGACGTGGGCTCCAGCTCCTCGATCAGGACGGTGGTCATGGCTGCTCCTTGCAGTCGCCGCAGACGCCGAACAGGGACACGTGCCCCACGTCGACCCGGAAGTTGCGGTCCCGCTGCAGCTGCTCGGTCACCGGCAGCATCACGCCCGGGTCGACCTCGTCGATCGACCCGCAGTCGCGGCAGACGAGATGGACGTGCTGGTCCTCGCCGGCGCGGTGGTACGTCGGGGAGCCGTGCGACAGGTGGGTGTGGCTCACCAGCCGGAGATCCTCGAGCAGCTCGAGGGTGCGGTAGACGGTGGTGATGTTGACGCCGGCGGCCCGCTCCCGCACGGTGTGGTGGATCTGCTCGGGGGTGGCGTGGCCCAGCTCGTGCACCGCCTCCAGGATCAGCTGGCGCTGCGGAGTCAGTCGCAGGCCGCGCTCCCGGAGCATCTCGGCGAGGGAAGAGGAGGACACGCTACGAGCATAGTTCGCACGGCATACCCTCTTCTCTGGTGAGCGACAGCTTGATGGTGATCCCCGGCTCAGGCGAACTGAGCCCGGTGGACCGGGGCGTGCTGTACGGCGAGGGTGTCTTCGAGACGCTGCACCTGCGTCCGGACGGCCCGTGGCTGCTCGACGCCCACCTGGATCGCCTGGCCCGGTCGGCGGTTCTGCTCGAACTGCCGCTGCCACCGCGCGCGGAGCTCGCCGCCCTGGCCGCCCGGGCGGCGCGGGCCTGGACCGGCGGTGAGGGCGCCCTGCGGCTGATCGTCACCCCGGCGACGTTCTATGCCACGGTCGGCGCGGTGCCGGCCGCCGCCCGCCGCCAGCGCCGCGACGGCATCAGGCTGATCACCGCGGACCTGGGCGTGACGTCCCGCCCACCCTGGTCACTGGCCCCGGCCAAGACCATCTCGTACGCGGAGAACCTCGCCGCCACCCGCTGGGCGAAGAAGCAGGGCGCCGACGACGTCCTCTGGCTCCGCACCGACGGCCATGCCTTGGAGGCCCCGACAGCCAGCCTGATCTGGCTCACCGGCGACACCCTCTGCACGGTGCCCGCCGCCGAGACCGGCATCCTCCCCGGCACCACGGCGACCCACCTGCTCAGCCGCGCGCCGGAGCTGGGCCTCCGCGCGGAAGAACGCATGATCACCGCAGCGGCCCTGCCGGACGCAGACGCGATCTGGCTGGCCAGCTCGCTGCGCGGCCTGGCGGAGGCCCGCACGCTCGGCGGCGCCGAGCGCGCGGCGTCACCCTGGACGCCGCGCCTGCTCACCCTGCTCGGCTTCGACGGCTCCTGACCGAGCACGAACCTCGCGTTCGGCGGGAGCGACGGTCAGCACCATGCAACCAGGCACGACATGGCCTGGCTCTTGACCTTGGAGAAGCTCAGCCACCCACCCGGAGCAGCCTCGCCGAAAGATGCGGCACCAACGTCTCCCCCATGCCGGACATCTCGTGGGCGTAGAGCAGCGCCCCGTCGACGATGCCGAACAGCCGGTGCCCGGCCGTGACCTCCAGGGCGGAGGGGGTCCGGACGACCGCGTCGGTCACCATCTCCAGCCGGGTGCCGCTGACCCGCCCGATGTAGAGCTCCATCACGCCGTCCGGCGTCATCATGGTGGCTTCCATCTCGTCGCCCGGCCGGTCGTTCACCAGCACGGGCCGCCACCAGCCGGTCTCCCGGTCGGCCATCCGCACCGGCTTGGAGTCCGCGTCCAGGATCCAGATCCGCGACTCGTAGGCCAGGAACGGCCGCCCGTCGTGACTGATCCGCACCTCCTGCGCGAAGTCGAAGTCCTCCGGCGCCGGGAAGCCGCCCTGCCCGCGGCCGCGCCACAACCCGATGAACGGCAGCAGCCCCAGCAGCGCCGGGTGCAGATCCGGCCCCTGCCGCAGGTCGTGCGTGTCCTCGTACGGGTACGCCTCGACCGGCGGCGCGTTCAGCCAGGGCGGCGGGCCCAGCGGGTTTTCCGTCTCACTGCTCACCAGCGTCCCCTTGCAATGCGCATCGCCAGATAGCCCAAACCGCCTGCCAGCCCGCCGAACCCGGCGACCAGCAGACTCACGAACCCGATCTCGGTAACCATGACCGGCCCATCCTATGCTGACCCGCATGGCCCGCTTGCTCGTCGTCAAGGCAACCGCCGGCGCGGACGCCCCGGAGCGCTGCTCGCAGGCGTTCACCGTGGCTTCGACCGCGGCCGCGTCCGGCGTGGACGTCTCGTTCTGGCTGACCGGTGAGTCCACCTGGTTCGCCCTGCCGGGCCGGGCCGCGCAGTTCGAGCTGCCGCACGCCGCGCCACTGCCGGACCTGCTCGACCTGCTGATCGGCAGCGGCCGGGTCACCGCCTGCACGCAGTGCGCCGCCCGCCGGGAGATCGGCCCGCAGGACGTCCTGCCGGGCATCCGGATCGCCGGCGCCGCGGTGTTCGTCGAGGAGATCATGTCCGACGGAGCCCAGGCGATCGTCTACTGACCGGGATGCAACCGGCCCCGCCGCTGCGGGGTGTACTTGGTCATGCCACCCAGCACCGCTGACTTCGACGCCTTCTACCAGGCGAGCGCCCGGCGCGTCGTGCTCTACCTGTACGCCGTCTGCGGCGACCTGGCCGACGCGCAGGACCTGACCCAGGAGGCGTACGCCCGGGCCTGGCAGCACTGGCCGAAGGTGTCGGGTTACGAGAACCCGGAGGGCTGGGTCCGTGCGGCCGGGTGGCGACTGGCGGCGAACCGGTGGCGGGGTCTGCGTCGCCGGTGGGCGGCTCAGGCCCGGATGGGCCCACCCGAGCTGGAGACGGCGAGCCCGTCACCGGACCGGGTGGCCGTGGTCGCCGCCCTGCAGCAGCTGCCCGCCGCCCAGCGCCAGGCGGTGGCCCTGCACTACCTGCTCGACATGTCGGTGGACGACATCGTGCAGCACACCGGCGCCCCCGCCGGAACCGTCAAGGCCCGGTTGTCCCGGGCCCGTACCGCGCTCGCCGAGCTGCTCGGCGACCCCCAGGAGGTCAGTGATGTCGCGTCCGGTTCGTGAACGTCTGGTGGAGCTGTCGGCCGAGGTCGAGCACGTCCGGCTGGCTCCGGCGGCGGCCGTCCGGGCGCGGGGCCACAGCCGGGCCCGCCGGCGCCGGGCCGGCACAGCAGCGGCGCTGGCCACGGTGGTCGTGGCCGGCGGCTTCGGGCTGAGCGCGGTCACCGGTGGTGACCCGGGCCCGGTCGCCGCACCGCCCGCGGCCCCGTTGTCCCGGTGCTCGTTCCCCGTCGACCTCTCGCTGCCCGACGACCCCGCCGACGTGGTGATCGACGTGGTCGGCCGCTCCGAGCGGCTCGCCGAGGTCACCATCGACCTCAAGCATCGCGGCTTCGTGGCGACCGAGCGGCAGGCGGTCGACCCGGACACTGACGGTTCGGGACCGGTGGCCGTGCTCCGGTACGGTCCCCAGGCTGTCGGAGCCGCCACCGTGGTGCGGGCGCTGGTGCACGGCGACGTCGTCATGAAGTTCCTGCCCGACCGGGGCAGCCGGACCATCGACCTGGTGCTCGGCGCCGACTTCGACCGGCTGGCCACGACGACCGAGGTGAACACGGCGCTGGTGCGGGTCGGCGCGCCGACCCGTCCGGCCGGCTGCTGACCTGCCGGTGCGCGGCCTGCTTTGTCAACGACAGCCGGTGGTGGCGTCCACCCGGGCCCGGCCCTCGCTGTCGCTGACCACCACCGACACGTTCCCGGCCCGGTACGCCCACGCGTGCGGGTCCGACTGCACCACCACAGCCCCGGCGACGGCGCCCCGCAAGGCCCGTCCGAGATCGGCGGGAGCGGACAGCTCGTCGGCGGTGACCGTACGGGCGACGCCGCCGCCCGGGCAGCTCACCTCACTGCTCGTGGCTTTCCCTGCCGTCGTCCCCAACGCCCGCAGCGCGGCCGTGAACGCCGGCGGCACGTCGGTGGCCGCCACGGGTGCCGGGTCGAGATCCACACCGTCCGCCAGCGGCCGGCATCCCGTCGAGACGCGCAGGGTGAAGGCGGAGGCATCCGCGTCGGCAGTGGTGTCGACCCCCACGAATTCACCGGCGTCGGCCCGCAGGCCGTAGCGGGTGCGGGCCTCGTTGTGCCGGGCCGTGGCCGCGTACCCGGCGGGCAACGCCCGGGCGATCGCCTGCAGCGCGCCGGGCACCTGACCCGGCTGGACCCGGACGGTGATCTCCCGGCTGGCCTCGACACCCTCGCGCACCGGTGTGAGGGCACAGTCGCGGTCGAAACTGAGCTCGCCCAGCGTGACCACCCGGTCGGCGGCGTCGGCCGCGGCCAGCGTCACCCCGGTGGCCCGCTGCAAGACCGGCAGGCCCGCGGCGATGTCGCGCTGCTCCGGCACGGTCGGCGGATCATGGCGTACGGACCAGACGGCGAAGCCGGTCAGCACCAGCGCCCAGGCCACCACCGCTCCGGTCAGCCACCAGCGCCGCCGGGGCCGCCGGGCAGCGGGAGGCGGGGCGACAGGGTGGTAGCCGGGGGCGGTCACGGCAGCCATGCTCGCACGACGAAGGGCGGAACCCGGTGCGGGTCCCGCCCTTCGTGAACAGAGCGTGGGTCAGGAGCTGACGCTGAGGCCGACCTCGTTGACGCCGCGGGTCGCGTCCACGGCCAGGTCGCCGTTGCCGTGCCGGGACAGGGCGCGCAACGTCCAGGAGCCCGGCGCGGCGAAGAAGCGGAAAACGCCCTCCGGGGACGTGACCACCTCCGCGGTGAACTCGCCGGTGGAGTCGAGCAGGCGGACGTACGCGCCGCCCACCGCCTCACCCTCGGCGTTGCTCACGACGCCCGTGATGACGGTTTCCTTCTGCAGATCGACACTGGCCGGGATGGGAGCCGACTGGTCGGGCGCGGCGCAACCGTCCGCGATGTTGGAGGTAGATGTCATGGTCACGCCCTTCTCTAGTTGGCGGAGCCGGGCTCGTCGCCGAGGGCGATCGGCACGCCGATGAGCGAGCCGTACTCGGTCCAGGAACCGTCGTAGTTCTTCACGTTCTGCTGGCCGAGCAGCTCCTTGAGCACGAACCAGGTGTGCGAGGAACGCTCGCCGATGCGGCAGTAGGCGATGGTGTCCTTGCTGCCGTCGAGGCCGGCGTCGCCGTAGATCTTGGCCAGCTCCTCGTCGGACTTGAAGGTGCCGTCCTCGTTGGCCGCCTTGCTCCACGGCACGCTGATCGCGGTCGGGATGTGCCCGGCGCGCTGCGACTGCTCCTGCGGCAGGTGCGCCGGGGCCAGCAGCCGGCCCGCGAACTCGTCGGGGCTGCGCACGTCGACCAGGTTCTGCACACCGATGGCCTGCACGACCTCGTCGCGGAAGGCGCGGATCGACAGGTCCGGCGCGGACGCCTGGTACTGCGTCGCGGCCCGGTTCGGCACGTCCTTGCTGTACGGGCGGGCGTCGAGCTCCCACTTCTTGCGGCCACCGTCGAGCAGCTTGACGTCGCCGTGGCCGTAGAGCTTGAAGTACCAGTACGCGTAGGCCGCGAACCAGTTGTTGTTGCCGCCGTACAGGATCACGGTGTCGTCGTTGGCGATGCCCCGGGACGACAGCAGAGCGGAGAACTGCTCCTGGTTGACGAAGTCCCGGCGTACCGGGTCCTGCAGGTCCTGCTTCCAGTCGATCTTCACGGCGCCGGGGATGTGACCGCCGTCGTAGGCGGTGGTGTCCTCGTCGACCTCCACGAAGACCACGCCCTGCGTGTCGAGGTTCTTCTCGGCCCAGTCGGCAGAGACGAGTGCGGTGTCGCGACTCATCGGAGTACTCCCTTGGTCAGGTGAGATGGGGGTGAGTCGACGCGCGGAGATTCGGTCGCACCCCGCGCGGGACCCTTGCGGTACGGATCACGTTGGGTTGGGTGCGACGGCGCCACTGCCGGGCGGGGAAGAATCAGGTGGAGATCAGATCCTGCGCAGCATGCATGGCCCCGTCAGATGACAGGGCGACACAGGCAGGCGGCCACGCGGCACAGGTCGACCGCGCGCCTTTTGGTGAGCAGAGGGCTCATGAACGCGACCTTACCAGCGGGTCCACCGCTCGGAACACCGTCGACCACCATCCGGGAAGGAGGCCGCGGTCACAGGCCGCCCGAACTCAGTGACACGTTGCTGGCACCCGTGGTCACGTACAGGCCGTCGGCCCGCGGCTCGACCTTCTGCACCTTCAGGCCCAGCGGCAGGGCCGGCACCTTGAGATCGAAGGCCAGCTGCTTCACGTAGTTGTCGACCAGGGTGCGCACCAGCGGGATGTTCGGCAGGCCCTCGGCGGTCACGTCGGCGAAGGTGACACTGACGACGCCGTCCTTGACCGCCAGGTTCGCCGTACCGGTGGTGTTGAAGGTCTGGCCCAGCGCCTCGAACGGCGCGGCACCGATCAGCTTGCCGTCGCGCTCGCTGAGCTTGAGACCCTTCTGGCCGATCAGGTCGGCCAGGTCGGGATAGCTCAGCGTGCCGACACCGGTGACCGTGGCGGCCACGATGTCGCCGTTGCCGGTGCGCACGGTGTCCAGTGGCGCGTTCACGTCCTTGGCCCGGATGTCGAGCCGGTCCATCTTGATGTTCTTGCCGTTACCGGCCGGCCCGGAGAAGTTGTTCAGCAGGATCTTGATCTCCTGGTACTTCCCCGCCAGGACCTGGGTCAGGAACGGCACACCCTCGATGGTCACGTCCGGCTTCTCGGCCGTGGCCTTCTGCTCGGTGAGCTGCTGGGCGACCCGGTCGCCGATCTCGCGCTCGGCGTAGGAGGCGCCGAACCGGTCGGCCACGACCAGCGCGCCCAGGATGATGAGCAGCAGCACCACGAAGGTGATCAGCAGACGCCGACCCCAGCGCTTGCGCGGCCGTGCGGACCCGTACACCTCAGCCACTACGGCCTCCCGTTCACGTCAGGATGGGGCACGGTATATGCCCGATGCGAGCGCTCCGGACACCCTCAACTGAGGAAGAAGGCCGTCAGGACGTACGCACCGGGCAGGGCCAGGGCAAACGCACCCAGCGGGCCCTGCATGTGCCGGGCCACCCAGAAGGTCGGGGTGTCACCGGCCATCCGCCGGCCCACCTCCGAATAGTTGACCGCGAGGTCCACCAGCATGGCCACCCCGGCCGCGACGAAACCCAGCAGGGCGCCCTTGGCCGGCGTGAACGGCAGCACGAGCACACTGCCCAGCGCCGCCGCCGCGAGAGTGCCCAGCATGGCCCCGGCGATGATGCCGCTGGCGCCGCGGGGCACCTGCGGCGCGATCCGCGGCCGCGGGAAGAAGGCGTCGACCAGGTGGGCGACCAGCACCGACACGGCCACCGCGGTCAGGCAGACCAGCACCGCCTGGGTGCCGACCGGCTTGCGGGTGAGCACGATCAGCTGCGCGAACGAGACCACGCCGACCACGATCAGCAGCGTGCCGCTCAACGCGTCGCGCACGTGCATGCGGTCGCCGGGACGGATGAACTGCCCGGCCACGGCCACCGCGTAGCCGCCCGCCGCGACCACGAGCAGCGGCAGGATCCCGGCGGGCTCGCGGTTGACCGCCAGATAGTCGGCCGCCAGGGCGGCGGCCACACAGACCCCGGCGACCGTGCCGGCCGCCGGCGGCCGGATGGCCATGGTGAAGGCCAGGATGAAGAGCAGCTGCACCCCGAAGACCACGATCGCGTACGGCAGGCGCGCGTCCGGCCCGGAGGTCTGCGCCCCCAGGATCAGCCCCACGCCGAGCAGAGCCGCGAAGCCGGCGATCGCCACCGACAGCTGGCGGCGGACCGGGACCTCCGGGATCTCCTCCTCGATCTCCTCGTCGTCGTCCTCCTCCGGCTCCCCGGAACGGGCGCCGATCCGGGAGGCGGGCTCGGGGGCGCCGGCGTAGAAGCCGGACGACGACCGGCCCGGCGCCGACCGGGCGATCTCCCGGGAGACGTCGTCGTCCCAGGAGTCGTTGTCGCGCGGCGCGGAGGGAAGCACGCCTGCGATCGTGCCAGACCCGGGGCCGATCGCGCTCATCGCGGCGCGGTCATCTCATCCGACACGAGCCGGCAACATGGACGCGCTCCCACAGAGCCGCCCGTGGAGGTCGGGTAAAAGGCTGGTGACGATTCGGCCGTTCGGCCACCTCGGGGGCGTAGTTCACATCACTTGGCGATCCGACCAGGGCTTTCCGCGTGCTGCATCGGTTAAGGTATTCGCAGCCCACCCGTCGGTGACGCCGGGACAAGTCCTACCGGTGGCGCAGCTCTGAGCTGTGCAGACCGGGTCACCCGAGCGGCCCCGTGCCGCGAGGATCGAGGTGAGTGTGGAAATCCTCCTGTTGGTGACGGCACGTGCTGGTGAGCCCTCCGCCGTGCTTCCCGCGCTGGACCTGCTGCCCCACTCCGTGCGCACGGCGCCCCGCGACGTGCGCACTCTGGTGTCCGGGCCGAGCCCGGACGCCGTGCTCGTCGACGCCCGCTCGGAGCTCTCCGAGGCTCGTGCGACGTGCCGGATGCTGCACGCGACCGGCATCGGTGTCCCGCTGATGGCAGTGGTGACCGAGGCCGGACTGATCGCCCTCAACGCCGACTGGGGTGTCGACGACGTCATCCTGGCCGGCGCGGGTCCCGCCGAGGTCGAGGCCCGGCTGCGCCTGGCGGTCGGCCGCCTGACCAACGCCACGGCCGGGGCCGGCGGCTCGATCCGGGCCGGCGAGCTCAACATCGACCCCGACACCTACGCCGCCAAGCTCAAGGGCCGCCCGCTCGACCTCACCTACAAGGAGTTCGAGCTGCTCAAGTTCCTGGCCCAGCACCCGGGCCGGGTCTTCACCCGGGACCAGCTGCTGCGCGAGGTCTGGGGCTACGACTACTTCGGTGGCACCCGGACGGTCGACGTGCACGTGCGGCGCCTGCGGGCCAAGCTCGGCTCCGAGTACGAGTCGATGATCGGCACCGTCCGCCAGGTGGGCTACAAGTTCGTGGTCCCGCCGAGCGGCCGGCAGCTGCCCGACAACGAGCCCGTGTCCCTGCCCGTATGACGAAGGTCCGCTCCCAGGACCGGCTCTCCCCCGCCGAGGCGGCTGACGTGCTCACGTTGGCCGCCGCGGCGGACGAGGCCGACGGCGTCCACCCCCTGTCGGAGGACGGTGTCCTCGGCCTGCGCGGCTCCGGCCGCACCCACCTGCTCGCGTACGCGGACGACACCCTGGCGGGCTACGCCTACCTGGACGGCACGTCCGGCGAGTTGGTGGTGCACCCGAAACACCGGCTCCGCGGCCACGGCACCGCCCTGCTGGCAGCGGCCGGTCCCGGCCCCCGGCAGTTCTGGGCGCACGGTGACGAGCAGGCCGCCCGCGCCTTCGCCGAGAAGGCCGGCTTCACCCGCTCCCGCGTGCTCTGGCAGATGCGCCGGTCCTTGAGCGACCTGCCCGACGTGCCGATGCCCGAGGGTGTCAAGGTGCGGACGTTCGTGCCCGGCGCCGACGACGAGGCCTGGCTGGGCGTCAACTCCCGGGCGTTCGCCCACCACCCTGAGCAGGGCCGTTGGACGGCCGACGACCTGCGGCTGCGCTTCGGCGAGCCGTGGTTCGACCCGGCCGGCTTCCTGCTGGCGGTGGACCCGGCCGACGACCGGCTGCTCGGTTTCCACTGGACGAAGGTGCACCCCGCCGAGGGCGGCGAGCCCGCGATCGGGGAGATCTACGTGCTCGGCGTCGACCCGGGCGGTCATCGCCGCGGGCTGGGCGCCGCCCTCAGCGTGGCGGGTCTCCGGCATCTCGCCGGGCTGGGCCTGGCCGACGTGCTGCTCTATGTGGACGAGTCGAACACGGCGGCGGTCGCCCTCTACCGACGGCTGGGTTTCGAGATCCACTCCACCGACGTGATGTACAGCCGGCAATAGGCGCTTGGTTCTCGCTCTATACGATTTCGGGTTCGTCGGTGACGAACAACGCGGTGCCGCCCCCATGTTCCACCCGCCACGGTGCCGGCTTGCCGTGCTTCACATATCGCCACCACTCCCTGGACCCGAAGGCAGCGAAGATCAGCACGAAACTGAACGAGCGCAACGCGTAAGCCACCAAATCAGGCGTCACGGCTGACAAGAGGGCGCTCACAGTGTTCAGCAGAAGCACGACTATGACCCGCGGGGCAGCGCGGCGAAGCATCCCTCCGATCACACGGGCCAAGCGGCCAGACGGCAAACGCTCCCGCTCACCAGTCACAGATCTCAGCCCCCCACCAGCACCGTCGCGCGACATCGTACGAAACAAGAACGGCCGGCGTAGTCAGCTGACATGCCGAACAGCGTGATCGCTCGGGAGTCTCTGCTAGGGCACGACGGTGACCGGCCAGCGGCCGCAGCGGACCAGCCGCACCGCCAGCGAGCCGGCGATCCGGTGACCCACGCTGCGTGACGAGCCGACTATCACCGCGTCCGCGCGCACCTCGTCGGCGATCTCGCTGAGCACGGTGAGCGGGTCGCCCTGGCGGGCCTCCAGCCGGGCGTCGACTCCCCAGACCTGGGCCTGCCTGCTCAGCTCGGTCCGGAGCTGGGCTTCGATCTGATCCTGGGCGTCCATCCCGGCCCGGGCGGCCAGCCCGGTGGGATCCGCCAGCGTGAACAGCGCGCCCGGGGCACCGCGGGCATAGACGACCACGAGCCGGGTGTGCTGGCGCCGGGCCAGGCCGGCGGCGTAGGCGGCCGCGCGCAGCGAGGTCTGCGAGCCGTCCACGCCGACGATGATGGCGTGCGGTCCATCCGTGCCGTACTCGAAGCCGGACACCCCGTCACACGCCGCGGAGCTCGGGCAGCGTGGCGGCCGTGAGCCGACGCGGGGTCTCGTCCGGCGTGACGAGCACGACGGTCGAGGCGGCCGCCCGGGTCAGGGCTGCCGTGAAGCTGCCGTCCGCGAACTGGGCGGCCGGTCCGCGCGGCGAACGTCCCACCGCCACTGTCCGGGCCTGCACGTCCTCGGCGTGCGAGGCCAGGGCCCGGCCGGCCGCGGCGTGGTCACCGACGCTGGTCAGCAGCATCCCGGTGGCGGCGATCCCCTGGTCGGCGAGCCGGTGCAGGTGGGCGGTCACCGCGGCCCGGGCGCTCTGCTCGTCCTCCGGCTCGATGGCCAGTTCCTCGATCACGACGGTCTCGCGGACCCGGACGACCTCGAGCGGGGCGTCCAGGTCCCGGGCGAGCACGGCGGCCGCGTCCACGATCGCGTCCGCGTCGGCGGTGGCACCGACCGCGACGACAACCGGCCGGGCGTCGGCGGGGGCCACGGCGCCGACCGGCACCAGCGGCGCGACTGCCTCACTGTCCCCCGACTCGGCCGCGGTGACCAGCTTGTGGCCGGTGGCGAGCACGACGATCGCCAGCAGGAACGCCACCCCGCCCAGGTAGAACGGCACGCTGAGGTCGAAGCGGTCGGCGAGCTTACCGGCCGCGAACGGGGCCAGGCCGCCGCCGATGAAGCGCACGAAGCCGTACGCGGAGGAGGCCACCGACCGCTCGACCGGCGCGACCAGCATGACCGCCTGGGTGGTCAGCGTGTTGTTGATGCCGATGAAGGCACCGCTCACGATGACGGCGACGATGACCGTCCGAGGGGTCGAGACGCCGGCCGCGATGACCACCATGACGATCGCCAGCGCGGCCATGTTGGCGTAGAGCACCTTCGCGGTGCCGAAGCGGGCCTGCAGCCGTGGGGCGACGAAGACACTGAAGGCGGCGACCAGCAGTCCCCAGCCGGTGAAGACCAGGCCGAGCTCGTGCGCGTCCAGCTCCATCGGGTACGGCGCGTAGCCCAGCATGGTGAAGAAGCCCCAGTTGTAGAGCAGCGCCATGATGCCCATGGTCAGCAGCCCGCGGTGGCGCAACGCCTTGAGGGGCGCGGTCAGTGACGTGGGCCGGGCCGGCCGGGGCAGCGAGGGCACGAAGGCGATGGTGGCGATCATCGCGATGGCCATCAGCGCCGCGACGCCGAAGAACGGGCCACGCCAGCTGATGCTGCCCAGCTCGCCGCCGAGCAGCGGGCCGACGGCGATGCCGAGTCCGAGCGCGGTCTCGTAGAGGATGATCGCGCCCGCGAAGCCGCTGGTGGCCGAGGCGACGATGACGGCCAGGCTGGTCGCGATGAACAGGGCGTTGCCCAGCCCCCAGCCGGCCCGGAAGCCGACGATCTGGCCGACGGTGTCGGAGGTGCCGGCCAGCGCGGCGAAGACGACGATGATGCCCAGCCCGACGACCAACGTGGGCTTGGGCCCGATCCGGCCGGCCACGGCGCCGACGACGAGCATCGCCACCGCGGTCACCACCAGGTAGCTGGTGAACAGCAGGGACACCTGGCTCGGCGTGGCGTGCAGGTCGTTCGCGAGCGCCGGCAGGATCGGGTCGACCAGCCCGATGCCCATGAACGAGATGACACAGGCGAAGGCCACCGCCCAGACAGCGCGGGGCTGCTGGAAGGGGTTGGTCGCGGGTCGGTGCGGTGCGGTCATGGGGTGGGCTCCTGGAAGTCGGGGGTACGGACCTCGATCAGCCGGGTCAGCGCCGGCAGGGCGTGCTCGATGGCGGCCCGGTCCTCGGGGTCGAGCTGGTCCAGCAGCCGGCTCAATGCCTCGGCCCGCTGGGCGTGCCGCAGGGCGACCAGCTCGCGGCCGGCGGCGGTCACGTCCACCAGCACGCCGCGGCGGTCGCCGGCGCTGGCGGTCCGGACGACCCAGCCGTCGCGTTCCAGCCGGCCGACGAGCTGGGTCATGCCGGGCTGCGACAGGCGTTCCTGGCCGGCGAGATCGGTCAGCCGCTGGGGTCCCTGCCGGACGAGCCGGCCGAGCAGCATCAGCGCCGACATGCTCAGGTCGCCGGCGGTGGCGAGCTGACGGACCAGCCGGGTCAGCTGCTCGAGCACCGTGGCGAGTTCCCCGCCGGTACGCGTCCCGATCTGCATAGCTGCATTATGCATCTATCGGCCGGGAGGCGCCCAGTAAGCCACCTCACAACGGACCTGTCCCACGCGTCCCGAGCCGGTCACTCGGGCCCGAAAGAGAACACAAAATAACGGACTTATACGGCGTCGTGCCCTCGGTTCACTTAACGGACAACCCTTCCTCAGCCAAAGGCTACGAACCGGCGCAGACCTGTTCACCCTGCGTTCACTTATGCCCGGGGAGCCGGTCACCTCGCGCTCTTAGCTTTCCGGGTGTGCCGATGAGAGTTCGGCCGGCCGGGACTACGGAGCCCGGAGTTGTTATTCATTCGAAGGGAAACCCGTTGAAGCTCCAGCGGTTCTACGTTGCCGGCATTGCCTTGACCGCCTCGGTCGCGCTCGCGGCATGCGGCTCTGACAACACCGACTCGCCTGCCGCCGGCGGCGCCTCGGCCGCCTCCGCCAACTGCGCGGCCGGCGACCTGACGGCCCAGGGTTCTTCGGCGCAGAAGAACGCGATGGACGAGTGGATCAAGGCCTACCAGGGCCAGTGCTCGGGCGCCAAGATCGGCTACGAGGGCACCGGCTCCGGCGCGGGCATCCAGGCGTTCATCGCCGGCACCGCCGACTTCGCCGGTTCCGACTCCGCCCTCAAGGAGGAGGAGCAGCCGAAGGCCGACGCCAAGTGCCCCGGCGGCCAGGCCCTCAACCTCCCGATGGTGATCGGCCCGATCGCGGTCGTCTACAACCTCGACGGCGTCGAGAACCTCCAGTTCTCGCCGGCCACCCTGGCCAAGATCTTCGCCGGCAAGGTCACCAAGTGGGACGACCCGGCGATCAAGGCGGAGAACGCCGACGCCAAGCTCCCGTCCACGGCGATCCAGGCCGTGCACCGCTCCGACGAGTCCGGCACCACCGACAACTTCACCAAGTACCTGAGCAAGACCGCCGAGGCGGACTGGACCTTCAGCAACGCCAAGGCGTGGAAGGCCCCGGGCGGCGTCGGTGCGGCCAAGTCGGACGGTGTGGCCACCGCAGTGAAGAGCACGGTCGGCGCCATCTCCTACGTCGAGCTCTCCTTCGCGGAGAACAGCGACCTGAAGAAGGCCAAGATCAAGAACGGTGCGGGCGAGTTCGTCGAGCTCACCGGCGAGAGCGCCGGTAAGACCATCGCCGGCGCCAAGGTCAAGGGCACCGGCAACGACCTGGCCCTCGACATCGACTACGCCACCACCGAGGCCGGCGCGTACCCGATCGTCCTGGTCACGTACGAGATCGCCTGCAGCAAGGGCAGCGCCAAGGCCGCGGCCATCAAGGGTTTCCTGAGCTACACCGCCAGCACCGGCGGCCAGTCCGCGCTGGCCGAGCTCGGCTACGCCCCGCTGCCGGAGGCAGTCCGCAGCAAGGTCGAGACCTCGGTCGCGGCCATCTCCTGATCCCCAGCGCCCCCTGACCCCCCTAGACGACAGCGAGCGAGCGAATGGGTGACTATCCCTCCCGCTCGGCGAGCACTGAAGCCGGCGGATCGAGCGTGACAGCACGTCACACCCGGTCCGCCGGCGGCGGCGTATCGCCGATCCCTCCCGATGATCTCGACGGCAGCCGCCCGCCGCTCGGTGGTGGGGGCGCCCTGCCCAGGAAAGCCCGGTTCTCGATGGAGACCGGCTTCCGGGCCCTGAGCACGTCCGCCGGCGCGATGGTGCTGGTCATCATCGTCGCCATCGCGATCTTCCTGATCTCGAAGGCCGTGCCCGCCCTGCAGGCCAACACCGAGAACTTCCTGACCTACAAGGCCTGGTTCCCCAACGACGCCGAGCCCAAGTTCGGCATCGCGGCGCTGGCCTTCGGCACGGTCCTGACCTCGATCATCGCGCTGATCGTCGCGGTTCCCATCGCTCTGGGCATCGCGCTTTTCCTCTCGCACTACGCGCCCAAGCGGCTGGCCAACCCGCTGGGCTTCATCATCGACCTGCTCGCCGCGGTGCCCAGCGTCGTCTTCGGCCTCTGGGGCCGGGACGTCTTCCGGGAGCCGGTGCAGGACTTCTCGGTCTGGCTGAACAAGTACTTCAGCTGGCTGCCGATCTTCGGCGGCGACGGGCCGTTCGGCCGGTCGATCCTGCTGGGCAGCCTGGTGCTGGCCATCATGGTGCTGCCGATCGTGACCTCGCTGTCGCGCGAGGTGTTCCAGCAGACCCCGCTGATGAACGAGGAGGCGGCGCTCGCCCTGGGCGCCACCAAGTGGGAGATGATCCGCACGGCCGTGGTGCCGTACGGCAAGCCCGGCGTCATCGCCGCGGTCATGCTCGGCCTGGGCCGCGCGCTCGGCGAGACCATCGCCCTCGCCCTGACCCTGGGCATCGTCTTCAACATCTCGTTCAACCTGATCGAGAGCGGCGGCAACAGCATCGCCGCCAACATCGCCAACACGTTCGGCGAGGCCAACGCCACCGGCCGCGGTGCACTCATCGCCTCCGGCCTGGTGCTCTTCGCCATCACCCTGGTCGTCAACATGGCAGCGCGGGCGATCATCTACCGCCGCCGCGAGTTCCGGGACAGTGCCGCATGAGTCTGTTGGAGAGGGAAGTCCCCGGGGTCGTCATGACGCCGGACAACATCCGGTCGAAGAAGCTGCCGCTGGTGGTCGACCTGGGCATCGCCGTTGCCGCGCTGCTCGTGTCCGCGGCGGTCGTGCTCGGCCTCGGCCTGGGCAACTGGGTCCTCGTCGTCGTGCTCGGCATCGTGTTCTACCTGGCCGGGCTGTTCGCCGCGGCGACCCGCGTCGAGGGCCGCCGCTCGGCCCGCAACCGGCTCTGGAAGACGCTGATCTACGCGGCCTGCATCCTGGCGATCCTGCCGCTGGCCTCGGTGGTGTGGACGCTGGTCTCCAAGGGCGCCGCCCGCCTGGACGGCGACTTCTTCGGCA